>DATCGU010000242.1:0-14356 GCA_036508735.1 Gemmatimonadaceae bacterium | reverse complement strand
GCCGCCCGTGTTCGCGAGCGCGGCAAATTGCGACACCGTCACCACCAGCCCGGTGGTCGACGTCGATCCGCCGACATTGGCGTCGAGCCCCACCGGACCGATCTGGCCGTTCCCACACGCGGCCTCGAGCAACGCCAGCGCCGCCAGGGCCGCGGCCCCGAGAAACTCTCGGCGCGCCAGCTGGCACGATTGGTCACATGCATGTTCGTCCGACATTCGGGGAACCTCCGTCAAACGGTGATCGTCGCGCCGGCCCACTGGGTGGGCTCGGAATCCGACTCGTAATACTTGTCCAGGTTCACCGCCACCGAAGCGCCATCCTTGCGAATGGCGTACCGGTCCATGTTGCGCGTCGCACGCCCATCGATGAACTGGCCGTCCCACTTGTAGCGCGAATCATGCTTGGTGCACTTGAATCCGCCGCCGGCAGGGTCCGTCTTCAGCGCCGTATTCTGGTGCGGACATGACAGCAGGAACGCGTACACGTGCCCCGCGTTGCGCACGAGGATCACCTCGTTGGCATCGTCGAAGCTCACGCCATCCACCGAGGGTACCGCGTATCGCACCTCGCTGCGCACGCGCGACAGGGCGCGGATGGGCTGCGGTGCGGCGAATGCGACGCGCGGCGCGAGACCGGCGGCGGCAAGCACCGCGGCGAAGGCCGTCACATCACGCAGAAACGCGCGGCGGGCAATGGGACAATCGCCGGCGCAGTCGTGCTCACTCATCTCTTCGGGGGGTTGGGGTCAGGCATTCTTCAGGAGGACGCCGCCCAGCACGACGGCAAACCAGAACAGGTACGAGAAACGCGACGACAGGGCGAGCCGTCCCCACGCCGACGACATCGTGGCGGGCGCGCGCTCCACCCCGCGCTCTATGGACTGCAACCACGCGCCGTTGGCGAGCAGCAGCGCAAAGACTGCCATCTTGCCCCACCAGATGGGAGACGGCAGGAACGTCTTGATGTCGGCGGCCGTCATCAGCACGCCCGACACCACCGCCATCGCAAGCCCGATGATCACCGGCCGGTGGGTACGTTCCACGTCCGCCAGCAGCCGCGCACGCACCTCGTCGGTCGCGGTGCGCGCCTTCCACATGGCGCGATCCGCCGCGATGGCGAGGCCGCCGCCGCCGAGCATCCCAGCGAGATGCGTGAACGTCACCACCGCCTGGGCGGCGTTCGACTTGGAGTAGAACTTCGCCCACGGCTTGGCGACTTCCACGAGGGTCTCGACCCATGGCATCTCAATCCCTCCGGAACGGCTTGAGCATCATCAGATACCCCGTGGTGGCGACGGCGATCGACGAAATCGCGACCTGCTTGTGCAGCCGCCGGATGTTGATGTCGTTTTGCGCCGGCGTGGAGAGCTGTCCCGCCAAGGAGAAGCCGGCGTCCGACAGCAGCATCAGCACCGAATGCGCCGTGCGCCACGCAAACCCGCTCTCCTGCGAGCGCGTCTCCCACCAGTTCATCCCGCCCGTATAGGTGTTCATCGTGAACGTCACCAGCATGCCGGTGGCGACCACCCGGTGGCCGATCCGCGCCCACGCCGGCGCCTGCGCGCTCTTCTGCATCAACTGCTGGCCCGCAGCGTACTCGAACGCGAACATGGGCAGCATGGCGTACGCCCCAATCTTGTGGAGCTCAAGCCGAGTGTTGTATGCCTCGCTCAGCCGCAGCGCGTGCCGCCGTGGCCTGATAGTGTCGGGCTCGGCCGCGCCCACGCCGATGCGCGACGCCTCGATGCGCGGCCCCGTGCCTGGCGCCACCTGGGTGCTGTCGCCCGGCCCGCCGATTCCAGTCGCCAAGATGAGTGCCGCGACAGCAGCGATCATGACAAGCTCCAACACTGAAGGAAGTTCACCCGTGACGCGCGACATCTGGTGATACCGCGCCGCACCACCGAGGTTCCGACCGGCGGTCCTCGCGTGACACCGGAGCAAGATAACGACCAGTGTTCGCGCCAGCGCCGATTGGGCGTGCCCACCGGTTAAATTGCCCCCGTGACCCAGATCTCCATGGCCGGCGTGAGCGTCGAATTCGGTGCCACGACCCTGCTCCGCGATGTCTCCTTTACGGTCGCCGAAGGCGAGCGTTGGGGCATCATCGGCCGCAACGGCGCCGGCAAGACCACGATCTTCCGGCTCCTCACGGGCGACCAGCGCCCCACGGCCGGCGCCGTGTCGCGCTCGGGCGGCCTGCGGCTGTCGCTGCTCGACCAGCACCGCGACTTCGGTGACGCGGTCACGGTGTGGGAGGCGGCGGCTCAGCCCTTTGCCCCGCTCATCGCGCTCGAAGCATCGCTGCACGAGCAGGCCAACCGTCTCGCCGAGATGGGTAACCACCCCGACGCCGCGGCGCTCGATCGCTACGGCCACGACATGGAGCGCTTTGCCCATGAAGGGGGCTATGAGTTCCACGCCAAGGTCGACGCGGTGTTGCAGGGACTTGCGTTCGACGCCGAGGAATCCAAGGTCAAGCGGCTGTCCGTACTCAGCGGCGGCGAACGTGGCCGCGTCGGACTCGCCGCCCAGCTGGTGGCCCCGGCCGACGTGCTGCTGCTCGACGAACCGACTAACCACCTGGACCTCGAAACCACCGAGTGGCTGCAGCGCTACCTGCTGGACCGCCGGGGAACCGTGCTGATCGTCAGCCACGACCGCGCCTTCCTCGATGAGGTGGTGGATCACGTCCTCCACGTCGAGTCCGGCACCACGACGACCTACCGTGGCGGCTATTCGGCGTTCGTGATCCAGCGCGCCGAACGACGCCTCACGCTCGAACGACAGGTGGACCAGCAGCGGAAGTTCATCGCCAAGGAAGAGGATTTCATCCGTCGCAACATGGCCGGGCAGAACACCAAGCAGGCGCAGGGACGCCGCAAGCTGCTGTCCCGCCTGCCGCGCCTCACCCCACCCCCGGGCGAGGGTGATGCCATGACTTTCTCCCTGGAGGTCAAGGAACGTGGTGGCGATCGCGTGGTCTATTGCGACCGGCTCGACGTCGCCGTCGAGGGGCGCACGCTGGTGCGCGGCTTCCACGCTACCGCCATGCGCGGCGACGTGGTGGCCATCGTCGGCCCTAATGGCGCCGGCAAGTCCACGCTCCTGCGCACCATCCTCGGCGAACGCGCACCCACGTCCGGTGAGGCCCGGCTTGGCGGGTCCATCGCCGCGGCGCACTTCCGGCAGGATCTTGCCCAGGTGCCCATGGGCACGACGGTCTACGACGTCATCGCCAGCATGCGCCCGCTTTGGACGCGCGGGCAGGTACAGGGACTGCTGGGCGCCTTCGGCTTCTCCGGCGACACGGTGCAGCGCCGCACCGACGTCTGCTCGGGCGGCGAGAGATCGCGCCTGGCCCTGGCCATGATCACGCTGTCACGCGCCAACCTGCTCGTGCTCGACGAACCCACCAATCACCTCGACGTCGAGTCCATCGAGTCCATCGAAGATGCGCTCGACGGTTACGAGGGGACGGTGCTGCTGGTCAGCCACGACCGCGCCTTCCTGCGCGAACTCTCCACGCGTGTCTGGGCCTTCGACGGCACGAAGGTCGAGGACTTCAGCGGCACCTTCGTGGAGTGGGAGGCGCGCCAGAAGGCGCGCGCGGCCGATGCGTCGGCCGAGGCTACCCGCGCCTCGATAGCCCGCCGCGAGGCCGACAAAAAGCAGTCACAGCGCAGTTCGGCATCGCAGGGCAAGGAACATGCGGCCCGGCGTGACCGTCGGCGCGTGGCTGAGCAGGCCGAGAAGGACGTGGCCAGGCTCGAAGCCCGCGTGGCCGAGTGCCGCGACGCCGTGCAGGACCCGGCGTTGTATGATGGCAGCGCTGCCAGCGTGCGCCGCGCCACGTCGCTGAACCGGGCGCTCAAGGACGCCGAGGCGGCGCTTGACGGCGCCATGCAGCGCTGGGTCGAGGCCAGCGCCGCATTAAAAGAAGACTAGCTGCCAGCCGCCAGCAGCTGCCAGCTAGCGTACTTCAGGACGCGCCTTGGCGTACTGCTCAACCGAATATCGAAGGGCAAGCACGGCAGACGCCTTGAGTTCGTATTCAACAGCGAGTGCGCCGAGTTGCGCGGGCGCGTGCCTGCTCAGTTTGGCGGACTTGACGTTGCACGCCTGATGGCGCCGGGCGTATTCACGGCTCGCGTGCCACATCGTGTTGGCCGCATGCCAGCAGGCTTCGTCCAGGCCGTCGTGCGACTCTGACGCGAGGCCAGTATACTGCGCGCCTGCCGTCTCGAGCACGCGGGCGCTCACCACCGACACTTCAATCACGCCCTCCAGTTCGGCCTCGCCGCACGACAGCTCGAGCACGCGCGAAAGCCGCGCCTGCTGGCGGCAGCACTCGTCGGCCGCGCGAAACATGGCATCCGCCGCACACTGCAGCACCGGCGGCTCATGCGCTGAAAATGCAGGATCGCGTTTGACGGTGGCACTCTTGGAGGTTGGCATACGGCCAGGGGTCCGGAGTTGTGGGGACACTTGAACAATTGTCCACGGCACCGCCGCGCCACAAGCGCCCTAGCGCAACTCGCCCGCCCGGATGTACAGGGGGAAGGTCACCCGCCGGGAGATGGAGGGCGCCTCCCACCGCTCGGCGATCGCCCGGATGAAGGCATCGAGGGAATCTCGCCCCCGGGCCGCGATGCAGCGCTGCACCGAAGACCACGTCTCCACATAGCCCACGAACTGGGACAACGTCATGTCCGCCACCATCTCGAATGGCGGCACAACCAGCTCATCGATGGGCAGGGCAACCGACCGGTACCCCTCATCCACGAGCCGCCGTTCCGGAGGCCAGTAGGCGCCGACCGTCACCCGATGAAAGTACTGGACGATCTCGTCAATGCGAGGCGCGATCCGGCACAGCGAATAGCACCAGACGGCGAGCAACCCGCCGGGCTGAAGCACACGCCGCGCTTCGGCGACGAACGCGTCGACGTCCATCCAATGCAGCGCCTGCGCCGCGGTCACCAGCTGCGCGCTTCCCGCCTTGATCCCCGTGTCGTACATCGACTCGCGATACTCCACGCGCGGGTGTCGAACCGCGCTGGCGAGCTGCGCCGCACTCGGGTCGGTGGCCAGCACCCGGGCAAAGCGCTCGGCCAGTCCTGCGGCCGCCTGCCCATTCCCCGTGCCGCAGTCCCAGGCGAGGTGGTTGCCCGGCGATTGCACGGCAAGGTAGTGAAAGAGTACCGCCGGATACCGCGGACGGAACTTCGCGTACGCTGGCGCTTGCGCCGAGAAGTAATCACGGAACCCGGTGTTCACGGCCCGGTCATGGTGCCGGCCGATCCTCGGCGACGAACGCCAGGCGATCCCCCTTGGCGTTGATCGCGAGGCGCGAAATGCCCCGGACGCCATCGGCGGCGAGGTCGGCCGCCACGTCCCACTGTCCGTTCACCCAGGCGAGAATGCGCGAGCCGCTGGCCGTAAGCAGCACCCCATCAGGTGTCCAAACGTGGTAATCCGCCTTCTCTGGCGCTCTCGCGATCGGATTCGCCTGTCTCGTCACCAGGTCAAACTCGGTGATCCACGCTCCGTCCTTGCCGTTCTGCAGGTAGCTGATGGCGGCACGACCGGGGATCTTCTGCAACGCCCGCCCGATGTCGCGCGCCACGACGTCCGCTGCCCCGGTGCGCACGTCGGCAATCTGCAGGCTTGCAGGCGATCCCAGCACAAAGAGTCCCAGCGTCACCTCGCTGGCCCATACGTGGTACCCCACCGGCTTGATCCGTTCGAGCACGAGCGAGGGCGCGCCGCCGCCCTTCAGCGGGAATTTCCACAGGCGCTGCGTACTGTCAGCTTCCACCCGAATTGTCGAGAAATATTCGCCGCCAGGCATCGGAGTGGCCGAGTACTCGCTCTCGACGGCCGTGTTGGTGACGTTGGTCCGGACGAGCGTCTTGAGATCGATGCGCCAGATGTCGGACGGCCCGTCGCCCTCGATGACCGTGTACAGGATGGCACTGCCGTCGCCGGTGAAGGACGGCTGGTTGTCATAGCCCAATCGGTTCGTCAGGTTCACCGCGCGTCCCACATGGGGAACGCCACGCCCGTCGAGCGTGGCCGTCCAGATGTCCGTCGACGGACGCCCCTGCGCCGGGAGCGCTGAGAGCGGCACTGCCAGCGGCAGCGCGAGGGCACAGGTGCCACGTCGGAGCAGTCGGGCGATCATCCGTCTTCTCCCGCCAAAAGGTCTGTCCTCAATTCCATGCTCCGTGAGCGCGCTACGCAAGCGCCGGGAGTACCTGGCCGCGGCATTCGCCAAAGCCGATGCGCCGGAATCCTGCGCGCTCGCACCACCCGCGCAGCATCACCTCGTCGCCGTCCTGCAGGAAGACGCGCGTCTCGCCCGTCGGGAGCATCAGCGGCTTCTCCCCGCGCCACGCCAGTTCCAGCAGGCACCCGCACGCCTCGCGTTCGGGTCCCGATACCGTGCCACTCGCCATCAGGTCGCCCGGACGCAGGTTGCAGCCGTTGCTCGCGTGGTGCGTGAGCATCTGCGCCAGCGTCCAGTACATCGAACCGAACGAACCGTGGCTCAGGCGCACGGCCGGCAAGCCTGCCAGGCGCATGGCTGCGGTGCGCAGCCAGACCTCGAGCGAAATGCCAAAGCCTCCGCTTGCCTGATCCCCGGCATGCTCGAGGTAGGGCAGCAGCGCCGGATCCCCCTCCGGCCGCGCGAACGCGGGCGTGCGGAACGGCTCCAGCGCATCGAGCGTCACCACCCACGGCGACACGGTGGTGGCGAAGCTCTTGGCCAGGAACGGGCCCAGCGGTTGGTATTCCCACTGCTGCAGGTCCCGGGCCGACCAGTCGTTCACCAGGCAAAGGCCGAACAGGTAATCCTCGGCCTTCGAGAGCGGGATCGCGTCACCCATGCGGCTGCCGAGCGCCACGTACGCGCCGATCTTCAGTTCGTAATCCAGGTGCGTGCTCGGCGTCATGGACGGCGGCCCGGCCGGGTTGGCCACCGTCTGCCCGTGCGGCCGGCGTACCGGCGTGCCGCTGGCCACGATGCTCGACGCGCGTCCGTGATATCCTATGGGCATCCACTTGTAGTTCGGCAGCAACGGATTGTCGGGGCGGAACATCGACCCGACGTTCGTGGCGTGAAAGACCGACGCGTAGAAATCGGTGTAATCGCCGATCTCCGCCGGCACCCGCAGGCCGATGGAATCCATGGAGGCCAGGATGTCACCGGCCATCCCCTGCGCCTGCGTGCCTTCCGCCGTGTCGGCGCGCAGCAGGCGATGAACCACTCGGCGCACGGCGCGCGCATCGCCGCGGCCAAGCGCCATCAGCGGGTTCAGCGTCCACGATACCAGTGCGTCACGTATTGCCGGGTCGAGTCGGCCAAACAGCCCGGCGTGCGTGGCGGCCAGGCAGTCGAGTACCCGGTCGCCGATGGCAATGCCCACACGCGGCCGCTCCTCGAAGTCGTGCCGGAAGATGCCGAAGGGCAGGTTGGTGAGCGGGAACTCGGTGGCGGGCGCATTGGCGCTCTCGACCCACGACCCGAGCGCCGGGTCGTGAGTCTCGTCAATGCTCTCGCGCGAAGAATGGTCCGTCATCTATCGACTATCGTCTATCGTCTGCCTCACATCTTCGGCCCTTTCTCGAGATGTTTACCGAGCCATCCGTGGAACTCCTTGTACCACAGCTGGCTGTTCTGTGGCTTCAGGATCCAGTGTCCCTCGTCGGGAAAGACGACGAGGCGGCTCTCCACGCCCTGGCGCTGCAGCGCCGTGAACATCGACAGCCCTTCGGTATATGGCACCCGATAGTCGAGTTCGCCGTTCATCACCAAGGTCGGCGTCTTGAAGTTCTTTGCGTACAGATGCGGCGAGAACTTGCGGTACTGCGTGGTCATCGCGTCGGACTGCCAGAACGGTCCGCCGTACTCCCACTCCGGGAACCAGAGTTCTTCGGTGGCGGCATACATGTTCTCGAGGTTGAACGGCCCCGCGTGCGACACCAGCGCCTTGAAACGATTGGTGTGGCCGGCGATCCAGTTGACCATGTACCCGCCGTACGAGCCGCCCGCCGCCGCCATGCGCGTGCTGTCCATCCACGGATTGGCCTTGAGCGCGGCATTCAGCCCGTTCATGAGGTCGATGTAGACCTTGCCGCCCCAGTCCTTGCTGACGCCGTCCGTGAGCTTCTGGCCATAGCCCGTCGAGCCCGTGGGGTTGACGATGACCAGGCCGTAGCCGCCGGTGGCGAACATCTGGTAGTTCCAGCGCGTGCTCCACGAGTCGAACCAGGCGCCCTGCGGGCCGCCGTGAATGAGCAGCAGCACCGGGAACTTCTTCCCCGCCTCAAACTGCGGCGGCTTCATCACCCAGCCGTGAATCTTCACGCCGTTCGCGCCCGTGAACCAGTAGTCCTCGAGCGGCAGCAGCGTGAACGGCGCGAGCAGTGCGTCGTTCTCGTGCGTGACGGCATGTTGCCCGCTCACGCCGTTGACGTCGAGCGTACCGGTCCACACTTCAGGGGGCGCTGCCGCCGACTCGCGGATCCAGGCGACGGCGCCGTTGTTCGCCATCGAGAGCTGCGTGTTGTTGTGCTCGATGATCACCGGCGTGGGCGCGCTGGCACTCCCCTTGGCGTCGAGCGCAATGCGGAAGTAGCGGTCACGCCCCTGGTCGCCGGCAAGCACCAGCACCGTCTTGCCGTCGGGCGCGGCCACGTAGCCGTCGGCATTGCGGTCCCACGTCGGCAGCAGCTCGTGCGCCTTCCCCGACGCCACGTCCATCGCCATCAGCCGCCACTTGTCCGCCTCGAAGCCCGCCCGCCGTTGCGACGCGTAGTACAGCGTCTTGCCGTCAGGCGACGAGACGGGATTCTGGTCCGCTCCCTTGTTGCCGGCCGTCACCGGGTGCGCGTCGCCGCCCTCCACGCTCACCGCATACACATTGACGTCCGTCGACCAGGCATCCTTGGCGCCCTGATCCTTGGCCGTGAAGAACAGGCGGCGACCGCTCGGGCCAAATGTGTACCCTTCGCTCCCGCCGAACGGGCCGGGTGGCACGTCGTACGGCGCCCCGGGCACGAGGTCGCGCACCTCTCCGGCATGGTTCACGACAAACACGTGCGAGCGCGTCCCTTCGTCGTACGCGTTCCAGTGGCGATACAGCAGCTGGTCGGCGATGTGCGCCTTCACCTTGCTCTCGCTCTTTGCCTTCTCCTTCGCCGCGTTGCACGCGTCGTCGCGGCACGCCGGGTATACCGCCGACACGAAGGCGATGTGGTCGCCCGACGGGGCCCACACCGGCCCGCTCGCACCCCCCGTCAGCTTCGTCAGCTGCCGCACTTGAGTTCCCGTCGGGCTGGCCATCCAGAGCTGGCCGCCGCTGACGTAGGCCACGGTGCTGCCGTTCGGGGCCCAGCGCGCCTCGCTGGCAATCGTCTTGTCGTCGGGGAACTGGCGCGCGGCACCTCCGCTCACCGGCGCCACGAACGTGCGCGTCGTGCGCTTGTTGGCCGCCAGGTCCGTGCTGCGCACGGCGTACAGCAGCCACTGCCCATCGGGCGAGAGTTGCGGGTCCGACACCATGCGCGCGGAGGAAAAATCTTCGAACGTGATGGCCCGTCGCTGCTGCGCACCAAGCCCCGGCGCCGCCAGCGTGACGCCCAGCAGCGCGACCTTCGCGAGACGACGGAACATCATCGGGCACTCCTGCGGCCAGCGGCCGCCGTGGTTCAGAGAAACGCCGTAAGATCGGGGAACGCCTGCGCCAGTCGCGCCGCCAGCTCCGGCATGTCACGCATCAAACGAAAATCAGCGAACTCGAAACCCGGGGCCACCGTACAGCCCGCCAGCGTGAATTCCCCGGTGCAGCGCACCGCCTGCCAGCACCCCGCCGGGACGACCCGCACCGGCGCACTTGCTCCCTCCACCGGGCCGAGCACCTCCAGCTTGTGGCGCGAGAGCCGTGGATCGAGCAGGTGCAGTTCCAGGGGCGCCCCCTCGTACCAGTGCCACAGCTCGTCCGACGCCACCCGGTGCCACCGGTTGGTGTCGGTGCCCCGCAGCAGGTAGTAGATGGTCGTTGCCGCCCAGCGTTCGGAACGGCCATCGTCGGTGCGCACCATCCTCCGCGAACGGAACAACTCGCGGTAATAGCCACCCTCCGGATGCGGGGCGAGCCGGAGGTCGCGTACGAGCGCGTCGGCGCGATCGCTCATGACAGGCTCTGGCGCAGCCGCACGGCCGTCGCCCGCTCCCGAACATTGATGATGAAGATCATGAGGTCGATGCCGAGGACGAGCTCGAGCGCCGTCAGCGTCAGGAGCCCGATCCAGACGTTCGGATCGGCAAGCCAGGAGAGCATGGGGACGAGGGGTCGAGTGAAAGGGACCGCGGCGGCGTCCGGCAGGACGCGTCCTGCGCGCGATGTGCCGCCCCCTAAACTATCGCGCCGGAACCGGGAGCGGAGTGGCGCCCCCCGACCAGGTGATCGTCCACAGACGGGTCTCCCCGGCCTCCAGCCAAGAGGCGCTTCCCCACGCACCCAGCGCATCGCTGAGCGTGTCCGGGGCGCCGATGGCCGGTTCGAGCGCGAGGTTGTGGTACGACGCGGGCTTCCGCCACGGCAGCCACGACGTCTTCGGCAGCGGGTTCCAGCCCCCGTGATTGATCCACAGGCCGACGTGCGGCACCTGTGCGGCGTCGAAGCGCGCCGTCAGCATCGTGTCGCCCTCGACCACACTCACGGCCTGGTCCCCCGGCGGGAGGTCGACGAACAGCTTGCACGCGTAGGACTTCTTCCGCGTACTGCCCGGAACCGACACGTCCAGCATCTGTCCGCCGGAACGCAGGCGCGGCCACCGGTGCTCCGCCGCCACCCCGCCGAGATCCACGCCGTGCTCGGTCCACACCCGTACACGCGCTCCCGGCGGAAGCACCACTCGTGTGGCCTTCGTGAGCGGCAACAGTGGATGGGCCGACCAGACGAACGGTATTCGCAGCGTTCCCAGGTTGGTTGCGGCATACTCGCAGCGCACCGTCCCCGCGTGAGTCACCAGGACGCTGCGCTCGAAGCGATATGGCAGGCACTCCCCCGTCCACACGAGATGCGCTCGATGTCCTTGGGCTTCCGTGGTGATCGTCAAGTCGGGCTGCTGCGACCAGAGTTCCCCATGGTCGGGGAGGGCCCTCCCCCCCGCACCGCGCACCAGCGATGGCAGCGTGCACGCACCCGCTGTCGGGAAGCACTCGTCGCAGCCGCCGCTGTCCGCCGTGAGGCCGTACGACGCGCCGGCTTCGGGCATGCGGAACGGCAGCTGGGGATTCTTCCACAGCCACTGGCGCTCCCCGAACCAGAGCTCGGAAATCTTCCCGCCAAGCGCCGGGACGATCACCACGCGCGCGTCACCACCGCGCAACTCGACGGTGCCGAATTCCTGGGCAGGTGCGACGGCGGCCACCCGCCTACCGGATCGTGGCCGGGTCGATGCCGCGCGTCGCAAACACGCGCGCCACGGCATCGCCGATCTTGTTGTTTGGGGTGCTCGCGCCGGCCGTCAGGCCGACGCGCACGACGCCGCTTCCCAGCCAGTCCGCCGTCTCCCCCCCGAGGCCCGACACCGGATCGCGCGCGCGAATCGTGCCACGCTCGGGGTCGATGCACAGCGCGTCCTCCACGTGGAATGTGCGTACGCGCTCGGCGCAGAGCGCCGCCAGCGAGAGCGTGTTGCTCGAGTTGTAGCCGCCGATCACGAGCATCACGTCGAGCGGTTGCTGCAGCAGCGCGTTCACCGCGTCCTGCCGGTCCTGCGTGGCGCTGCAGATCGTGTCGAACGTCCGGAAGTTCGCCGCCCGGTACGCTTCGCCCTTCACGGCGGCCATGGTGCGTCCCACTTCCTCGCCGATGGCCAGCGACTCGCGCGCCAACATCGTCGTCTGGTTGGCGACGCCGATGCGCTGCAGGTGCACGTCGGGGTCGAAGTGCGCGCTCGCCGACTTGGCGAATTTCGCCAGGAACGCCGCGCGGTCCCCGCGTCCCGCGATGTACACGCACACTTCCTCGGCCTCGTCCATGTTGCGCACCACGAGGTAGGTGCCCCCCGGGAATCTCTCCACCTGCGACGCCGTGGCGCGCGTCTCCTCGTGATAGTGCTTGCCGTGGATCAGCGAGGTGTACCCGTCACGCGCATACGCTTCCACGCGCTTCCACACGTTGAGCACCGAACCGCAGGTGGTGTCCACCACCACGCAGCCGCGCTCGCGCAGCGTATTGAAGTCGGTGATCGTCACGCCGAACGCCGGCAGGATGACCACGTCATCGGCATTGATGCCCGAGTAGTCGAAGCCGCCTTCGCCGGGCATCAGGATCTCGATGCCCATTTCGCGCAGCCGCACGTTCACGTGCGGATTGTGGATGATCTCGCCCACCAGGACGACGCGGCGTCCCGGAAACTTATGGCGCGTCTGGTATGCGTACTCGACCGCCCGCTCCACACCGTAGCAGAAGCCGAATTCCCGGGCCAGCCGCACCGTGACGTCGCCGACCGTCAACTGGTAATCGCTCGCGCGCAGCAGGTCGACGATCCGGCCCGTGTAGTCGGCCACCAGCGTCGACTCGACCTCGTGCTTGAGGCCGAATCCCTTGCGGAAGTACGTCGGGTCGGAGGAACTCATATGGGAGAAAGATAGTGGACACGACATCGTTCCGGAGGCTACAGTCTATGGCATGGACGCGACGCCCCGACCGATGGATCCCGAGTTTCTCGAGTTGCAGCAGTCGCTGCTCGGACAGTATTCCCTCGAGCGCGAACTCGGGCGTGGTGGCATGGGCATCGTGTACCTCGCCCGCGAGGTCCAGCTCGACCGGCTGGTTGCCATCAAGGTGCTGCCGCCGTATCTCGCCGTGCGCCCGGAGCTGCGTGACCGCTTCCTGCGCGAGGCACGCACCGCGGCCCAGCTCTCGCACCCGAACATTGTCCCCATCTACCGGGTAGGAGAGGCCGGCCCGTTCGTCTTCTTCGCCATGGCCTTCGTTGACGGACAGACCCTCACCGAACGCGTGCGCACGCACGGCGCGCTTCCGGCACGTGACGCCACGCGCGTGTTCCGCGAACTCGCCTGGGCACTGGCGTACGCCCACGCGCGCGGCATCGTCCATCGCGATCTCAAGCCGGACAACATCCTCATCGAGCGCGATACGGGCCGCGCCATGCTCACCGACTTCGGCATCGCCCAGGTGTCCGACACCGTGGCGCTCACCGGCGAGGGCAGGGTGATGGGCACCGCGCATTTCATGAGCCCCGAGCAGGCCGCCGGGGAGACGGTGGATGGGCGCAGCGACCTCTACTCGCTGGGCGTGGTGGCGTTCTACATCGCCAGCGGCCGCCTGCCGTTCGACGGATCCTCCGCCCAGGCCGTCCTCGCCAAGCACCTCACGCAACCGGCCCCGCCGTGTGACGCCCCCGGAATCCCGCTCGCCGTCCGGCAGGCCATCGCCCGATGCCTCGCCAAGCTCCCCGACGATCGCTTCGCCAGCGGCGAGACCCTCGGCGAAGCCATCGACCGCGCACAGTTGCAAGGCAAGGAACTTCCCGTGCCGCTGCGCGCGTGGGTGGCGCACAATGACCCGCTCAAGTTTGCCTACGGTGCGTGGTCGTTCCTCTGGGGGACACTCGGCACCATCGGCATCGTCGCCATCCTCATGCGCGGAAGCGGCACCTTGCCGTTCAACGCCTTCCTGATGGCGGCGGCCCCGTTGGTGCCCATGGCGCTCTCCGCGATGACCCGCCTGCGCCGCCTCATGCGCGCCGGCTTCTCACTGGAGGAAGCCCGGGTCGCGCTGCGCCAGCAGGAAGACCAGCGTCGAGAGGAACTCGCCTTCGAGTACGGTGACCGTCCCTCACCGCTCGGCCGCGCCCTGCGCGTTGCCACCTACGGCGTCGCCGGCGCGACGATCGTCTCGCTGCTCAGCGCGATCCTGATGCCGGGCCTCATGGATCGGGTGATGACAGCCCAGATCGCTTCGGCGGGCGTCATTGCCACCATCGTCGGTGGCATCCTCGGCACCGTATTCCCCGGCCGCACGCTGAAACCGGGGCAAGGGCAGCGCTCGCTGCGCGCCTGGTTCTGGAACTCGCCGGTCGGCGTCCTCGCCGCGCGCCTCACCGGGTGGCGCCTGCGCCGCGACGCCGGCGCACCGTTGTTGCAGTACGCCACCGAGGTCGCCATCGGCATGGCCGCGCAGGAACTTTACGAGGCACTCCCTGCCGCGTCGCGCGAGCGTGTGCCCGAACTTCCGCGCACGCTCAAGGCGCTCGAGGCGGAAGCCCAGGCACTGCGGCACCGGCTCGACGACCCCGCTGCCGGCGCGCGCCT
>DATCGU010000241.1:0-26023 GCA_036508735.1 Gemmatimonadaceae bacterium | reverse complement strand
CTCCCCGCCTATACCGCCCCTGAACTCACCGAAGCCGACTACCGGCTCACCGGGGTGTCGCTGCACGGGCACCCCATGCGGCACCTGCGCGTGCTGCTGAAGCTCAACGACGTCGCCACGGCCCGGGCGCTGCTCGAGCAGGGGCGCGACGGCGACCCGGCGGGAATGGCCGGGCTCGTCATCTGCCGCCAGCGCCCGGGAACGGCCAGGGGATTCGTCTTCCTGACGCTGGAGGACGAAACGGGGATGGTGAACGTCGTCGTCACGCCACAGGCGTTCGAGCGGCAGGCGCTGCTCATCTCGCGCACGCCGCTGCTGCTGGTGCGCGGCACGCTGCAGGTGGAACAGCGCGTCGTGAACATCCGGGCGCGCGAGTTCTACCCGCTCGAGGGGACGATCGAGGCAAGGTCGCACGATTACCGCTGAACCGGAATTTCGTGTTAGAATACCAATCATGAGACAGACCATTGGGCCGGCGAGCTTCGAGGTCACGGGCACGCGGGTTGCCGTCAGCATGGCGCTGAGCGCGATCACCGTCATCCGACGACGACCCGCCTGACCTCAAATCCCAGCTTCGCCCCCCTTTCGCTTTCCCTGACATGACAACGCCCCCCGTAGGACTTGCGAAGGCCACACTGGCCGGCGGCTGCTTCTGGTGCCTCGAAGCCGCATTCGAGCGGATTCGCGGCGTCACCGCGATCAAGAGCGGTTATGCCGGCGGCGCCCGGCCAAACCCCACGTACGAACAGGTCTGCAGCGGCGCCAGCGGCCACGCCGAAGTGGTGCAGTTCACCTACGATCCACGGCAGGTCAGCTACCGCGACCTGCTCGAGATATTCTTCACCATCCACAACCCCACGCAGCTCAACCGACAGGGGCCGGACGTGGGCACGCAGTACCGCTCTGCCGTCTTTCCGCACACGCCCGACCAGGAGGCCGACGCGCGCGCGGTGATCGGCGAACTCGTGGAGCAGCGCGTCTACGACCTGCCGGTCGTGACGACCGTCGAGCCGGGTGCTACCTTCTGGCCGGCGGAGTCGAACCACGACAACTACTTCCGGCGACACCCGTACCAGCCGTACTGCCTGACAGTCATCGCGCCCAAAGTGGCCAAGCTGCGCGCCAAGCACGCCGACAAGCTCAGGGACTGACTTCAGCGCGCCGACCACGACACCGCAGTGTACAACCCGGGTCCGGCAGCGGGCTTCCCCGCGACGTCGATCCACCGCGCACGCGCGAGGTTCGTACCGTCCACGGTGAACCGCCACGCGTCACTCTGCCAGCCGAGTCGCGCATCCACGGTGGTGTAACCGTCCTCGCGCGCCCGGCGCGCATGCATGACGTCGGCGCTCACGCTCAATCCCAGCCCCAGCGCGCGCGTCGCCGTCATGCCGCCGCTGCGTGTCAGAGGGCGTAGCGCGTACTTGCCGATGAGCGCGGGGTCGAGATCTGTGGCGAAGCGCGTCCCCTGCGCCCGCACGCGCCAGTCGATACCCGCCACGCGTGGCAGTGTCTCCGCCAGCTCGACACCGTACAACGTCGCCTTGCCGACGTTCATCGCGGTCCACGGCACCGCGGCGCTCGCCGACGCGGGTTTCGTCCAGTCGATGAGGTCGCGCGAGCGGCGTCCGAACAGCGTGAGCTCGGTCGCCCCGCCACGCTCGAACTCACGGCGCAGGGCGAGGTCGGCGGTCCAGAACATCTCGGCGCCGAGTGCGGCGTTTCCCTGGCTGGTGGGATCCTTGTAGTAGCGCTCGGTCCACGACGGCACGCGCACGCCGCGCGCGAGCGCGGCGCGTCCGGTAAAGCGTGCGCTCAGGGGTACGACCATCGTCACTGACGGCGAGAACACGTCGCCGGTCGCCGAACTGTGATCGATGCGCCCGGCCGCCGTCAGCGTCGCTCCCGCCGCCGTGCGGGCCGCTTCGACGAAGGCGGCGAGCCGCGACTCGGCGCGATCGCCCAGCCGGAAACTCGCCAGCGCGAGCCGCCCGCCTTCCACGCCGGCGGCCACCGACACGCGGTCGGTGAGCGCCTGGCGCACCGACAGCTCGCCGAGGAGCATCGTGTTGGTGTGCCGATTCTCGTACGCCGTGGGATTCTCGCGCCGCAGCACGAAGTCGTCGTCGTGGCGGCGATAGCTCAGCACCGCCCGCGCCCAACCGCGTGCTCCGGCAGAGTGTTCGGCACGCAGCGCGAGCGTGGTGGCACCGGTTCGCTCGACAGAGTTGTACGGGCCGTAAAAGGCATTCGCGCCGAAGTCACGGCGCGCATACGCGGCATCGAGTCCGAGCCGCACGGCAGCTATGGTGCGGTCGAGCGCGACCCGCACCTGCTGCACATCGTAGTCGGTGCCGTCGCGATGGCCATCGGAAGTCGCATATTCGGCGGCGACGCGCGCCGCACCCTTCTCACTCGCGATGCCCGCCGACGCCGACGCACGCGCCGTGCCGTAACTCCCGCCTTCGACACGCACCGAACGCGAGGCGCCGCGGCGGGTGATGATGTTGATGACGCCGCCGGCAGCGTCGGGACCATGAAGCGCCGACGCACCGCCACGAAGAATCTCGATGCGCTCGATGTCGTCGAGCGGCACCGGCACGTCGAGCGAGAAGTGCGCCGTCTGCGCGTCGGTGATGCGGACGCCGTCGAGGAGCACGAGCGCCTGCTGGTAACTGCCGCCGCGGATGGCCACGTCGGCCGAGGCGGCCGACCTCGCCTGTACGTCGACGCCGAGTCCGCGAGCGAGAAGCTGCGCAAGCGAGATGCCTGGCAGCCGGTCGAGCGCGGCGCGGTCGATGACCTCGACGGTAAAGCCGCCTCGGGTCGTGGCGCGTGTGCTGACGCGCACCGTATCGACGGGCTGCTGGCCATCGGCGGGCAATGGCGCGAGTAGGGTCGCGACGATGGACACGAGGAGTAGGCGGGCAGGTCGCATGACCGGAAAGTAGCGGGCCGGCTGCCGGATCAGGGACGTTCGCGGTGGTGGTCGGCACTGCGTACGGGCAATAGATTGGCCGAACTCCACTTTGCCTCGGAATTGCGCACCATGTTTCGGTCACTCGACGATTTCGCCAGGTCCTGGTCGCAAGAAACTGACGGGACACTGAAGGTCCTGCGGAGCCTCACCGATGCGTCGCTCGCCCAGCCGGTCGTGCCGGGCGGGCGCACGCTCGGTTTTCTGGCGTGGCACGTCACGTGCTCGCTCGCTGAAATGGGCGGACATGCCGGGCTCACAGTCGCCGGACCCACCGAAAAGACCCACCCCGCTGTGCCGGCACGGGCGGCGGACATCGCCACCGCGTATGAGGCGGCCGCAAGATCACTAGCCGCGGCGGTGCGGGCCCAGTGGACCGATGCCCAGGCCGGCGACCTCATTGCCATGTACGGCGAGCAGTGGCCCAAGGGGCTCGTCCTCTCGATTCTCATTGCCCACCAGACGCATCATCGCGCCCAGATGACGGTGCTCATGCGGCAGGCGGGCGTGCCGGTGCCGGGCATGTACGGCCCGTCGAAGGAAGAATGGACGGTGTTGGGCCTGCCGCCCATGCCCTAAGCCGCTGATGTACGAACACCGTTCATCTCCTCTGCTTGCCGCCCGGCTATTCTGGCGACGCATGGCGCAGCATGGAGGTGCCGCTGCCGCCATCATCGCCGTCTCACTCTACGCGGGCACCGTTGGTTATCACGTGCTCGGCCAGCTCGCGTGGGTGGATGCCTTTGAGAACGCGTCGATGATCCTGGGCGGCATGGGGCCGGTGGACCCCATTGCCTCGACGGCCGGCAAGCTCTTCGCGTCCTTCTACGCGCTCTACTCGGGCGTCGTCTTCCTCATCGTCGCCGGGCTGATGGTGGCGCCGGTTTTCCACCGGATACTGCACCGCTTCCACCTCGAGAAGGGCGGCCGCGAGTGACGGCGCCGGTGAGGCGCACCGCGCCGCTGCGAGTGCTCGCCGGCGCGGCCTTCCTGATGGCGACCTCCGCCATCGGACCCGGGTTCCTCACCCAGACCGCCACCTTCACCGAGCAGCTTGGCGCGAGCTTCGGCTTCGCCATCCTGCTGTCGGTGCTCTTCGACCTCGGCGCGCAGCTGAACATCTGGCGCGTGCTGGTGGTGAGCGGGCGCCGCGCGCAAGACGTGGCCAACCTCGTCGTGCCGGGCCTTGGCCACCTGCTGGCCGTGCTGGTGGTGCTGGGCGGCCTCGCCTTCAACGTCGGCAACGTCGCGGGGGCGGGTCTTGGCCTCAACGTGATCTTCGGGCTCGACGTGCGCGCCGGCGCCGTCCTGAGCGCCGCGCTGGCCATCGGGTTGTTCCTCTTCAAGGAAGCGGGCCGCGCGATGGACCGGTTCGCCGTCGCGCTGGGCTTCGTCATGATCGCGCTCGCCCTGTACGTCGCCATCGCGTCGGCGCCGCCGGTGGGTGAGGCACTGCTGCGCAGCGTGGTGCCCGAGCGCGTGGATCCGCTGAGCATCATCACCATTGTCGGCGGCACGGTGGGCGGCTACATCACGTTCGCCGGGGCCCACCGCCTGCTCGATGCGGGGCTCGGCGGCGTCGAGTCGGTGGGCGCCGCCACGCGCTCGGCCACGAGCGCGATCGTCATTGCGTCCGTCATGCGCGTGGTGCTCTTCCTGGCGGCACTCGGCGTCGTGTCGCACGGACATGCGCTCGATCCGCAAAACCCGCCGGCGTCGGTCTTCCGTCTCGCGACCGGCGAGGCGGGGTACAAGGTGTTCGGCGTAGTGATGTGGGCGGCGGCGATCACCTCGGTGGTGGGCTCGGCGTACACCTCGGTGTCATTTCTGCGCGGCCTGTTGCCGCGCGCCGACGAACAATGGACGCGGCTGGTCATCGGGTTCATCGTGCTGTCCACCCTCGTCTTCGTGAGCGTCGGCCGGCCGGTGAAGGTGCTGATTGCCGTGGGCGCATTGAACGGACTCATCCTGCCGCTGTCGTTGGGGGTAATGCTCGTTGCCGCCAATCGCCGCTCCGTGGTGGGCGACTACCGCCATCCGCTGGTACTCACGGCCGGCGGCGCCGCTGTCGCGTTGGCCATGGCTTGGTTGAGTGTGCAGACCCTCGTGCGCGAGATTCCCGCACTCGTGCGCTGACCCAATCCCTCGACCGGTTGCCTTCATGGGTGAGCTTCGACTCAGCACCGACCCGACGGAGATGGACGCCGTCGCGATCCACGCCGTGCTCACGGAGATGTACTGGTCGCGCGGCATTCCGCTCGACACCGTGCGCCGGGCAATTGCCGGCTCCGTACCTGTTGGCGTCTTTGATGGAGACCGGCAGGTCGCCTTTGCGCGCGCCGTCACCGACGGCGCGACGTTTGCGTACGTGTCGGACGTATACGTGCTCGAGGCGTATCGCGGCCGGGGCATCGCTACCAGGATGATGGAGGCGATGACCACACATCCGAGGCTCCAGGGGCTGCGACGCTGGTTGCTCAGCACACGTGACGCGCACGGCCTGTACCTGAAGTTCGGATTCGCGCCCGTGTCGGCGCCCGATCGCCTGATGGAGCGGATCGACCCTGACCTCTACGTGCGCCCCCCGCAGACGGAGTGAGATCATGAACACGCCACCGATTGCCAAACAGCTCCACGCCATCCTGCTGCGCGACGTGCGCGCCCTGCGTCGCGAGATCGAGGCGTATCCGGATGACGCGTCCGTGTGGGCCGTGCCGGAGGGAATCTCGAACTCGGGCGGCACGCTGGTGCTGCATCTCGTCGGCAACCTGCGCACCTATGTGGGGAGAGTGATCGGCGATGATGGTTATGAGCGCGACCGGCCGCGCGAGTTCTCGGCGCGCGGATTACCGCGCGCCGAACTGCTGCGCGACATCGACCTCACCATTGCGGCAGTGGATCGTGCGCTTCCCCTGCTCACCGCTGACGCGCTGGCCGCCGTGTACCCGCTGGTAATCGGGGCGGTGCGGGTAAACACTCAGGACTTCCTATTGCACGTTGCCGTGCACCTGGGCTATCACCTGGGACAGGTGGACTACCACCGGCGCATCGTCACGCGGTCGCCGGCAACGGCGTCGACCGTGTCGCCGGCCGAGTTGAGCAGCGCCAAGCCGGTGGCCGCGGCATGAAGCGGAAGCGGTTCGAGTGGATCATCCTCGGCCGGCCGTGGGGTGAGTGGGTCTTCCTGACGGCGCTGGTCCTGGTGGGCCTCAACGCAATCTGCACGGGCGTCACCGAGGGTTTTCTCGGCTGGCGCCAGTCGTCGGTGCAGGCCGCCAACATCGTGATGGGAGCGTCCGCGCTGGGCGTCACCATTGCGACGGTCACGGGCCGTACGTTCGGCCTTTCACTGCTCTCGGTGTTCGTGCTGGCGTTCACCTTCGCTGCACCGATGGCCGCGTGGAGTTACGGGGACGCCTCATATGCCGGGGCAGTCCTCACGCTTCTGGGCGCAGTGATCGTAGACATCGTCGTTCTCACGTATGGCACGCGCCGGCTGCACGCCGCCATCACACGGCGTCGGTGGCCGGCAGTGCTGGCGGTTCACGCCGCAGCCGTCGAGGAGTTCGTGGCGGCCATCAGCCAGCTGACGCAGGCGGAGTGGACCTCGCGTCCATCCCCCGAGGCGTGGTCGCCCGCCGAGATCACCGATCACCTGGCGCGCACCTACTCCCAGTTCGCGGGTGAGGCGCGTGGCAAGAACTCGCTGCGCATTCGGCTCAACCCCGTGATGCGCACGCTGGCGCGGATCTTCGTGAAGCCGCGCCTGCTGGCAGGCGCCGCGTTTCCGAAGGCGAGGGCGCCGCGCGAGCTGCGTCCGAGCAGTGGTCCCGCCACGCCGGCCGACGGCGTCGCGCTCTTTCGTGCCACGGGCGACGCGTGCATGCGCGACATCGGCATGCTGGTCGAGCGCCGGCCGTATCGCCGGCTGGTGCATCCGTTCCTCGGCGCGCTGCCGCTCTACGAAATCGTCCCGTTCGCCGCGCAGCACATCCGCCATCATTGCCGCCAGCTGCCGTCCCGGAGGGCAGCGACGAACTCAGGGGATTGCAAATGACTTCACGCCGTGATGCCCTCAAGACCATGGCCGCCATTGCGGCCGGCGGTCTGCTATCCCGTACTGCGCGCGCCAAGCCGCGGGACAAGGCGTCCATTGACCGGGTGGGCCTGCAGCTCTATACCGTGCGCGCCGCCATGGCCAGGGATGTGCCCGCCACGCTGCAGGCGGTGGCCAGGCTCGGCTACCGCGAGGTGGAATTCGCCGGCTACTTCAAGCATTCGCCGGCCGAGATCCGGAGGATGCTCGACGACGACGGGCTCACGTCGCCGTCGACGCACCTGGGGCTCGACGACGTTCGTCAGCGATTCGACGCGGTCGCCGAGACGGCGCATGTGGTGGGGCACAGGTACCTGACGGTGGCTTCACTCGACATGCGCGGCATCAGGACGCTCGACGACTGGAAGAAGGCCGGCGAGGCATTCAACGAGGCCGGGCGAAGCGCCAAGGGGTCAGGGTTGCGGTTGGCCTATCATAATCACGACGTCGAGTTCGCACCCGTCGACGGCCGCATCCCGATGGACGTGCTCATCGCCGGCACCGACCCGTCGCTCGTCACGTTCGAGATGGACCTGTACTGGGTGACGAAAGCCGGACACGACCCGCGCACCTGGTTTGCGCGCTATCCCGGTCGCTTCGAGCTGGTGCACGTCAAGGATTCCAAGGGCGCCCCCGCACACACGATGACCGAGGTCGGCTCGGGCACGATGGACTGGAAGGGAATCTTCGCGCAACGCGGGAAGGCGGGCATCAAGCACTACTTCGTGGAGCACGACGACCCGGCCGACCCGATGGACAGCATCCGCGTGAGTTACAACTACCTGAAGGCGCTCAGGTTCTAGAAGTGCCAGGAGCCAGGTGCTAGCACCTAGCTCCTAGCTCCTAGCACCTATCATCCGAGCGCCTGCTCCAGCTGCCCGCACAGCGTCTTCAGCACCTTGATGCGCGCATGGTACTTGTCGTTGGCTTCCACGAGGGTCCACGGCGCGCGCGCCGTCGACGTGCGGGCCACCATGTCGCATACCGCGCCGCTGTAGGCCGCCCATTTCTTGCGGTTGCGCCAGTCTTCCTCAGTGATCTTGAACGACTTGAAGGTCACCTGCTCGCGTTCCTTGAAGCGCCGCAGCTGCTCCTGCTTGGACACCGCCATCCAGAACTTGGTAACCACCGTGCCATGTCCACACATCTCCCCCTCGAAATCAGTGATCTCGGAGTAGGCGCGCTCCCAGTCGTACGTTGAGCAATACCCCTCCACCCGCTCCACGAGCACGCGCCCGTACCACGAGCGGTCGAAGATCGTGATCTGTCCCCGGCGCGGCAGGTGCCGCCAGAAGCGCCACAGGTAGGGATGCGCCTTCTCCTCGTCCGTTGGCGCGGCAATCGACACCACGCGCACCGTGCGCGCGTCCACCGCACCGGTGACGCGCCGGATCGTCCCGCCCTTCCCTGCCGCGTCGTTCCCCTCGAAGACCACGACCACCGACCGCTCGCGGAAGCCCTTGTGCCGGGTGAGCAGCGCCAGTTGACCCTGCCATTTCTCGAGCTCCTTGTCATACTTGCCCTTCGAGAGCTTCTTCGTGAGGTCGAGTTCGCTGAGCAGCGTGCGCTTGCCATCCACCTCGGGGGCATTGGCCGGTCGCGCCGGTGTGGGGCCCAGCGTCGGGGGCGCCGAGAGCCGCGTGCGCAATGCGCGCAACAGCTCCTCGGCGACGAACAGCTCGCGGTAACGGCGGTCCACGCCTTCCACCACCAGCCACGGCGCGAGCGCCGTGGAGGTGTGGCGCAGGGTGCGCTCGGAGACCTCACGAAACCGGTCATAGCGCGCGAAGTAGTCCTCGTCGATGCCAGTCACGCGCCAGCGCGTGCGCGGGTCCTTCTTGAGCTCCTTGATGCGCCGGCGCTGCGCGTCCTCGGACAGGTGGAACCAGAACTTCAGCACCAGGGCGCCTTCCTCGGAGAGCATGCGCTCGAAGCGCACGATCTCGGCAATGCGCTTGTCGAGCTTGGCCCACCGCACTCCTCGCCGGCTGAGCGCAGCCCAGAGGATGGGATACGTGTACCACGAGCCGAAGAAGATGCCGATCTTCCCCTTGGGCGGCAGGGCGCGCCAGAACCGCCACATCCGGGGACGTTCGAGTTCCTCATCCGAGGGATCGCCGAGCCCATTCACCTCGACGTGCCGCGGATCGAGCCACGACGTGAGGGCATTCACGGTCTCGCCCCGTCCGCCTCCCTCCACGCCCCCGGCGAGCAGCACCACAGGGAAGTTCTTCAGGTCCTTCAGCGCAAACTGCGCCTCCAGCAGCTCCGCCCGAAGCGCCGGCACCCGCGCATCGAACGTCGCCTTGTCCACCGTATGCCCCAGTTCTGCATCCTCGAACATTCTGTCTCCCGTGTCGCCCTGAACATGCGACATTCCGGCGCGGTGCGCTAAGCGCCACGGGGTTGCCCGCAGGTCCGGATTGCCCTCACGCAGACATGGTTTGCCCGCACCAGCGCTGGCGCCTGGTGTCTCCCGAGTACAATTTCGCCGGATGCAGACCCAACCGAAACGCCTCGAATACGATGTGGTCATCGTTGGCTCGGGCGCGGGTGGTGGCATGGCCGCCTACGCGCTCACCGAAGCCGGCGCCAACGTGCTCATGCTCGAAGCCGGGGGCTGGTGGGACAACACCAGGGACTCGGCGATGATGAAGATGCCGTACGACTCGCCGCGTCGGGGGGCTTCCACTCCCGAACGGCCTTTCGGTGAGTTCGATGCCTGCGTTGGCGGCTGGACGGTGGAGGGCGAGCCCTACACGAAGGCGGAGGGCACGAAGTTCGACTGGTGGCGCGCGCGCATGCTCGGCGGGCGCACCAATCACTGGGGGCGCATCTCACTGCGCTTCGGCCCCAGGGATTTCAGGCACAAAACCACCGATGGCCTCGGCGACGACTGGCCCATCTCGTATGCCGACGTCGCGCCGTATTACGACCGCGTCGACAAGCTCATCGGCATCTTCGGCTCCAGGGAGAACCTTCCCAACCACCCGGACGGCGTCTTCCAGCCCGCCCCCAGACCGCGCTGCTACGAGATGATGGTCAAGCAGGCATCGGACAAGCTGGGCGTCTGGTGCATTCCCGCCCGGCTGTCGATCATCACCAAGCCGCTGAACAATCGCGCCGCCTGCCACTACTGCGGGCAGTGCAATCGCGGCTGCATGACCAACTCCAACTTCTCGTCGCCCAACGTGCTCCTGATCCCGGCCATGAAGTCCGGGCGGCTGACCATCGTCAACAACGCGATGGCCCGCGAGGTGACGGTGGACCAGAGTGGCAAGGCGACCGGCGTGAGCTACATCGACAAGGCCACCGGCCAGGACCGCCACGTGCAGGGACGCGTGGTCGTACTCGCCGCCAGCGCCTGCGAGAGCGCACGCATCATGCTCAACAGCAAGTCGTCGCGCTTTCCCCATGGCCTCGGCAACGCGAGCGGCGTGGTGGGCAAGTACCTCACCGACTCCCCGGGCACCGACGTCGCCGGGTTCATCCCGAAGCTGGAGAACCACGTCGATCACAACTGTGACGGCGTGGGCGGCGGCCACATCTACATGCCGTGGTGGCTCGACAACAAGAAGCTCGACTTCCCGCGCGGCTACCACATCGAGGTGTGGGGTGGCGTGGGCCAGCCAAGCTACGGCTTCATGGGTGGCATCCAGAGCTATCCCGGCTTCGGTGGCTACGGGAAGGCGCTGAAGGCCGACTACCGCCGCTTCTGGGGGGCGACAGTCGGTTTCTCGGGACGTGGTGAGCAGATCCCCAACGCCGACTGTTTCTGCGAGATCGACCCGGCAGTGAAAGATCGCTGGGGGATTCCCGTGCTCAAGTTCCACTGGAAGTGGAGCGATCACGAACACAACCAGGTGAAGCACATGCAGCAGACCTTCCGCAAGCTCATCGCCCAGATGGGCGGCGAGGTCTTCAGCCCCATGCCCACCAAGGAACAGGGGTACGGCATCTCGAACGGCGGCTCGATCATCCATGAGCTCGGCACGGTGCGCATGGGCAGCAGCGCCGGCGATTCGGCGCTCAACAGCAACTGCCAGGCCTGGGACTGCAAGAACCTGTTCGTCGCCGACGGCGGCCCGTTCGTCAGCCAGGCTGACAAGAACCCGACGTGGACCATCCTCGCGCTCGCATGGCGGACGGCGGACTACATCACGCAGCAGCGGAAGGCGGGGGCGCTATGACCGACCACGGACGACGGACCACGGACGACGGACCACAGGCGACCGGGGAGCGCGACATGGATCGCCGTGACGTGGTGAAACTCCTCGCCACCGCATCGCTTGCCGTCGTCGGCCTCGGCGCGCCGGAAGTAGCGCATGCCTGGGAGCTCACCAACGCTGCGCTGGCCAGCCAGGGCACCGGCACGCAGTTTGCCCCGGCGTTCTTCACACCGGTCGAATGGCGCGCGGTGCGATCGCTCGTCGACGTGGTGATCCCGCGAGACGACCGTTCCGGCAGTGCCACCGATGCCGGCGTGCCGGAATTCATGGACTTCATGATGGTGGAGAACCCCAAGAGCCAGCCGTGGATGCGTGACGGGCTGAAGTGGCTGAACGACGGGTGCCGCAAGCGATTCGGCCGCGAGTGGACTTCGTGCTCCGCGGCGCAGCAAAGGCAGTTGCTCAACGTCATTGCCTTCCCGAATACGGCACCGGCCACCGTCAAGGCCGGTGTCGAGTTCTTCTCTCGCTTCCGCGACCTCACCTCGAGCGGCTTCTGGACGAGTCGCATGGGCGTGAAGGACCTCGGCTACAAGGGCAACACGCCGGTCCCCGTGTGGTCTGGGTGCCCGGAACCCGCGCTCACCAAGCTCGGCGTTTCCTACAGGATGTCGATGCACGTGCCAAAGCGCGGCTGACGCGTCGCGATGTTCCGCGCGCGATGTGCCCTTGGTGCCGCTGTCGTCCTGTTGGCGTTCGCTGCCGACCGCGCGGCGGCACAGCGCGTCTTCCCAGGGACCACTCGCGACACGGCCAGCGTCACGCGCCTGATCGTCCTCGGCAGTGGGACGCCCCTGCCCGACCCCGAACGCGCCGGCCCCGCCTTTGCCGTCACGTACGGCACGCGCACGTTCCTGTTTGATGCCGGCGCCGGCGTGATGCGCCGCGTCGCGGCCGCGGGCCTCGCGATCGACGGGATGACCGCCGTCTTCCTGACGCACCTGCACAGCGACCACACGCTCGGCCTCCCCGACGTCATCCACACCACCTGGGTGATGGGACGCGCCACACCCATGCCGGTAATTGGGCCACCCGGCACCAGCGCGATGGTTGGTCACCTGCAGGCCGCGTGGGTGGAGGACATCGTGGTCCGCACCGAGGGGCTGGAGCGCGGCCGCAAGGGCGGATATCGGGTGAACGTGAAGGAGACCACCGGCGGCGTGGTGTACGACTCGGCCGGCATTCGCATTCGCGCCATTCCCGTATCGCACGGTTCGTGGAACCACGCCTTCGCCTACCGCATCGACACGCCTGATCGGTCCATCGTGCTGGGTGGCGACACCGCACCCAGTCGCGCCCTCGAGGAGGCCGCGCACGGCGTCGACCTGCTGGTGCACGAGGTCTACGACAGCAGACGCGTAGCCCCGGAGAACCGCCCCGGCGGTGAACAGTGGCCGCAGTACCTTCGCGAGTACCACACCTCCGACGAGGAACTCGGCGCCATCGCCGCGCGTGCCAGGCCGAAGCAACTGATCCTGACGCACGTGCTGCGGATGGGCGGCACGATGGAAGAGGTGATGGCTGGCGTGCGGCGCGGGGGGTTCAGCGGAACCATCGTCGTGGCGAAGGATCTGGACAGGTACTAGGTGCCAGGTGCTAGATGCTAGAGAGTGGCTGGTGGTTGCGGATGGCGGTTGGTGGTGAACGAGAGCAATAATTGAGCGGGCGCTGAAGTCCCCCCTTCCCGCCCCCGATCTCCACTCGCCCCTCCTCATCAAACCCCCGCACCCCGCACTCATGCCCCGCCTCGGCGTCGGTTTCATAGGTTCCGGTTTCAACGCCCGCTTCCACATGCAGGGCTGGGTCGGCGTCCGTGACGCCGACATCCTTGGCGTCTGGAGTCCCGACGACAAGGGCGCCAACTCGGCGGCCGCGCTTGCCCGCAACCTCAACGTCGGCAACGCCAAGGCGTATCGCAGTATTTCCCACATGGTGGCCGACCCGGCCATCGACGCCATCTGGATCAGCGGCCCCAACCAGGCGCGCATCGAAAATGTCGAGGAGATCGTCGACACCATCAAGCGTGGCAAGGGTGAGCTGAAGGGTATCGCCTGCGAAAAGCCGCTCGCGCGCAATGTCGCCGAGGCCAGGCGCGTGAAGCAGCTTGCCGACTCGGTGGGTCTGAAGACCGGCTATCTCGAGAACCAGCTCTTCGCGCCACACGTCGAGGCGGGCAAAAAACTCATCTGGGCGCGCGGCGCCGCAACGACCGGGCGACCGTACCTGGCGCGCGCCGCCGAGGAGCATAGCGGACCGCACATGCCGTGGTTCTGGCAGGGGCAGCTGCAGGGCGGCGGCGTACTGAACGACATGATGTGCCATTCGGCACTCGTCGTGCGGCACCTGCTCACGCGTCCTGGTGAACCGCTCAGTTCCGTGAAGGTCAAGCGCATCACCGGGCACATTGCGTCGCTCAAGTGGTCGCGCCCTGCGTACGCGAAGAAGCTGAAGCGCATGATGGGCCCGCAGGTGGACTACACCAAGCGACCCTCCGAGGACTTCGCCAGCATGCTGATCGAGTTCGAGACCGCCGAAGGGCTGACGGTGATCGGCGAGGCTACGACGTCGTGGAGCTTCGTCGGCGCCGGCCTGCGGTTATCGGCCGAACTGCTCGGCCCCGAGTACTCCATGAAGTGGAACTCGCTCGACAGTGGGCTGCAGCTCTTCTTCAGCCGCGAGGTGACCGGCCGCGCAGGCGAGGACCTGGTGGAGAAGCAGAACGCCGAGCAGGGCGTGATGCCGGTGGTGCCGCAAGAACATGCGGCCTACGGTTACACCGACGAGGATCGCCACTTCGTGAATGTCTTCCTGGGGCGTGAGAAACCACTGTTGACGTTTGAAGACGGCCTCGAGGTTGTGAAGATGCTGATGACGGCGTACCAGAGCGCGGAGAGCGGCAGGACCCTCGCCTTCCCGCCCAGGGGAATCGACACCTTCAAGCCGCAGGTTGCCCGGGGGACGTGGAAGCCGTGAGCATCGGACGCACCATCCTGCTGAAGATGGCCAAGTCGCCGTTCCTCAACCGGCAGGCCACGCAGCGCGGCTTCGTCAGGCGCGCCACCAAGCGCTTCATGCCCGGCGAGGCACCCGAGGATGCGTTGCGCGCAGCGCAGCTGCTCAAGGCCGAGGGGCGCGGTACCGTGTTCACGAAGCTTGGCGAGAACCTCACGTCGCTGGCCGACGCCGATGCGGTGCGCGATCATTATCTCTGGTTCTTCGACCAGTTGGCCGCGTCGGGACTCGACGGACACGTGTCGATCAAGCCGACGCAGCTCGGGCTCGACCTGTCCTTCGACCAGTGCCAGGCGCACCTGTTCGCGCTGGCCGCCAGGAGCGAGTCGATTGGGAAGGTCCTCTGGATCGACATGGAGGACTCCAGCTACGTGGATCGTACGCTGGCGCTGTACCGTGCGGTCAGGTCGCGGCATCCCAAGGTCGGCATCTGCCTGCAGGCGTACCTGCGCCGCACGCCGGCAGACCTCGAATCGCTGCTGTCGATCACTCCGATCATCCGTCTCGTGAAGGGCGCGTACGCCGAACCTGCGGACGTGGCCTTTCCCGTGAAGGCCGATACCGATCGTGCCTACTTCGACCTTGCCGATCGCATGCTGCAGGCGGCGCCTGGTGGATTCTGCCTCCCCGTGCTCGGCACACACGACATTCCGTTGATCGACCGCCTCGTGGCGCGGGCCAAAGCGCACGGTGTGGCGGAGAGGCGATACGAGATCCACATGCTGTACGGCATTCGCGACGCCGACCAGCGCCGCCTGCGCAGTGACGGGCACACGGTGAAGACCCTCATCAGCTATGGCAGCGCGTGGTACCGATGGTACATGCGCCGGCTGGCCGAGCGGCCGGCGAACGTGTGGTTCGTGGTGCGATCGATGCTCGGGTAATGGAACCACCGCCATGCAAGAGGCCAGTGCCGATCCGCCCCTTCGATCAACGCGCCTCGCTCTTCACCGCCTCCGCGCGTTCGGTCGTGTCCCTCGGGACCCATTGCCGTTGGATCGCACGGTGATGAGAGCTCCTCGTGGCGGACCGGCGGAGCACCGAAGAGTTCACCGTTTGCCATCTTTCCATCTATGATGTATGTTTTTCCATATGAAGACCACGCTGCAAATCGATGACGGCGTATTCGTCCGCCTCAAGGAAGAGGCCGCCCGGCAGGGCCGCACCATGTCCGAACTGGTCGAAGCCAGTCTTCGGTTGCTGTTCCGTACCCCCCGCGCGGCAAGCACACTACCCAAGCTGCCCAGCTTTGATTGCGGCGGTGCCCGGGTCGATGTCGCCGATCGCGATGCCCTCCATGACGTGATGGGCGGGCGGTAGTGTTCGTCGTCGATACGAACATCCTGATCTACGCTACCGACCGCAGGTCGCCGTTTCACGACGGATGCCGCGTGTCGCTGGAACGGTGGCGGCGACAGACCGGACCGTGGTATCTCACCTGGGGCATCGTCTACGAGTACCTGCGCGTGGTGACGCATCCGCGCGTCCTCGCGCGTCCCCTGTCACTTGCGCAGGCCTGGAGCTTCATCGACAGCCTGCTGGCGTCGCCTGGCATGGAAGTATTGCTGCCGACGATTCGCCACGTCGACGTGTTGCGCCAGATCGTCCACGAGCTGCCGCAGCTTTCCGGGAACATCATGCACGACGCGGAGACGGCGACCCTGATGCACGAACATGGGATCAAGGTGATCATCAGCCGGGACGTGCACTTTCATCGATTCCCGTTTCTCGAACGACGGGATCCCATCGACTCCTGAGGGGTTGGCGTAATTCTCGTTACAGCGCCGCGACCGCCCCCGCCATCCCGCTGAACGCCCGCCCGTGCACGATCTGCACGCCGGTGTCCTTCACCAGCGCCCCGACGTTCCCGGCGTCGATCGACCCGCCGGCGATCACGCCGATCCGGTCACCCGCGCGCTCCACCAGGCGCTTGATGCGCTCGGCGCCAAGCGCGGCCGTCTTCGCACCGCCGCTCGTGAGGACGGTGTCGAACTGCAGCGACACCAGCAGTTCCAGCGCCTCGTCCTGGTCCTTCGCCGCATCGAAGGCGCGGTGAAAGCCGACATGCAGCGGGATGGCCACGGCGTGCAGCTCGGCCAGCCGATCGGCATCCACCTCGCCCTCGGCCGTCAGGATGCCGATCACCACGCCATCGGCCCCGAGTTCCTTGGCCACGGCGATGTCGCGCTTCATGATCTCGAACTCGTCGTCGGTGTACACGAAGTCGCCCACCCGCGGGCGCACGAGCACGTGCACCGACACGAGCAAGCGTTCGAGGCAGCGGGCAATCAGCCCGGCACTGGGCGTCGTGCCGCCGTCGTGCAGGGGGCCGCAGAGCTCGATGCGATGCACGCCGGCCTCCTGCGCCGCGAGCGCCCCGGCAAACGAGTCGACCGCCGCCTCCACGTGCACCGTCATGGCCTCACTTGCCTCCGGGGGGCGGTAGGGTCGCCGCAAACTTCCACTGCGTGCCGTAGTCCCGCGCCAGCGACTGCCTGAGCATCAGCACCCGCACCATCTCCACCGGCATGGAGCCGTGTGTATACACGAAATCATGGAACTGGCCATTCGTCAACTTTCCGCCATCCACCATCTCGTGGTGCAACGCCCGGAACTGCAGCCCTCCCATCATGTACGCCACCTGGTACAGCGGCCCGTACGACCCATTGAACGACCGGCGCACCTCGGCCGTGGCGTTGGCCCGTTCGTGTCCCACCCGGTCGATCAGGAACTCGATGCACTGTTGCGGCGTCCAGTTGCCAAGGTGGAAGTTCAGCGAGAAGATGATCCGCGCCGCGCGGTGCATGCGCCAGAACAGCGCGCCGATGCGGTCCTCGGGCGAGCTATGGAAGCCGTTGTCCCAAAGAATCGTCTCCCAGTAGAACGCCCCGCCCTCGCTCCAGAACGGCGTGCTGAACTCCCGCCGGTACGGGTAGTACCGCGCCGTCATGAACCCCTGCATGTGATGGCCGGGGATCATTTCGTGAAATGCCGTGGCATGCGAGAAGTGCGGGTTGTTGCCGCGCATCGCCATCAGCTTGTCCTCTTCCGACATGCTGTCAGTGGGATACGCCACCTGGAACACTTCACCGCCAAGGAAGAACGGCGAGGTCTTCTGCCGCTCCGGCGAGATCATCTCGATGCGCCAGACGTCCTGCGCCAGCGGCGGGATGGTGACCATGTCGTGGTCGCGGATCCACTTGACGGCCTCGAACTCGAGGTCGCGCACCATGTTCACCTGCTCGCCCGGCGGCACGTAGCTCAGCTTCACCTTCTCCATCGCCTTCTTCCAGTCGTCGCCGAAGCCCATCTCACGCGACGCCTTCTTCATTTCCGACTCGCCCCAGGCCAGCTCCTTCTCCGCAATGGCGATGAGCTCCTCGGGCGAATACGGCAGCATCTCGTGCCGGATGCTCGTCTCGATCGCCGCGCGGCCGATGGGGAGGCCCACGATGGGCTCGTCGTCCCCCTTCTTCCAGCCGACGATCTTCTCGCGCAGCACCTTTTGGTAGTTGGTCAGCGCTGAGTCGGCGCTGCGGTACGGTGCGCCGATCCACCACGAGAACAGCGGATCGTAGCCGTTGTAAAACTGGAACCAGCTCTTCAGCGTGTTGCGCAACGCCGCCGTCACCTCGGCGGCCCGGTAGGCCGCCACCTTGCTGGTCTTCGCCGCCGACGAGTCGCCCTTGGGAGGGGACTCAATCTTTGTTCGCAGCGCATTGGCGTTGCTGGTGATGAACGACAGCGTCTGCGCCGACCGTGCGCCGTCGACGTTTTCCATGCGGCGGCGGGCGTCCTCGAGCGCAAAGATCGAGTCAGCGAACGGCAGCAGGCCGGCGAGGTCGGCGTACACCTTGGCATCGCGCGCCAGCTCCTCCTGCGCCTCCTCGATGCTGTTGCGCAGCAGCACGTGATCGGCCTTGGCGTCGAGGCTGAGCCTGTTGAAGTCGATGCCCTTCAGCTGCGCCGTCCACGCATCGTAGAACTTCACCAGTACGTCGCGCTGCGACGCCGAGTATTGCTGGGCATAGCGCCGCAACAGGACATTGCGGTCGGCGCTGTAGCGTTCCACCACGCCGCGCATCTCGCTGCCACGCTCGGCGAGAAGAAGCGCGGCGTCCGGAACCAGTTGCGCCGGCGGCCCCTGCACGTTGCGGCTGGGGGCCGGAGGTAGCTGCGCCGCCAACGGCGGCGCAGCACTCGCGAGTACCAGGAGCGCGAGAGCGCGAGAAATGACACGCATCAGTACGAGTACCCCGAACGGTATCTTGGCGTGATCCATTCCTCGTTGATCCCTTTGGTCAGCAGCTCGCCTGTCGTCGGGTTCAGATCGATGGCGCGTCCGGCGCGCACCGCAAGGTTGCCGAGCACGATCATCTCGGTGAGCGGGCCAGCGTGCCCGGCGATGTTCGACCCGGGCTGCGTACCGTTCTTGATGGCGTCGATCAGCTCGCCGTACACGCCCCTGGTGCGCGCGTACTTCACCGGCACCGGCGTCGCCTTCACCGCCTTGTCCGCCTCGGCATCCACCAGGCGCGGACTCTCGCCGTAGGTGCCGGCGAGGATTGTTCCCTTCTCGCCCATCCACATCTGGAACCCGTCGTCGCTGTACGGCCAGTTCTCGGTGGCCGGCCACCCCTCGGGGCGGGCGGGCAGGATGCCGCCATCACGCCACGTCAGTGTCAGCGTGCCGTTCCTGCCCACGGCGTTCATGGTGCCGAACACCGGGAACTCATACGTGATGCGTGACGTCTTCGGCGCCGTCTCGGCGAACAACTGCGACGTCTCGGGAATCACGCGGCCCGGAAACTTGAGGCCGAGCGTCCAGACGGACGCGTCCATGATGTGGCAGGCCATGTCACCCATGGCGCCCGTGCCGTAGTCCCACCAGCCGCGCCAGTTGAACGGCGCGTACGCCGGGTGGTACGGGCGGAATGGCGCCGGACCGAGCCACAGGTCCCAGTCGAGCGTCGGCGGCACGTTGTGCGCTTCGCTCGGGCGCTTGATGCCCTGGGGCCAGATGGGGCGGTTGGTGTAGAAGTCCACCGCCGTCACCTTGCCGATGAGCCCGGCCTCCACCCACTCGCGGATCAGCCGCGTGCCCTCGGCGGCATGCCCCTGGTTGCCCATCTGCGTCGCCTGCTTCGGCCGCTTTGCCGATTCGGCCTTGAGCGCGCGCACCTCGGCCACCGTGCGGGCCAGCGGCTTCTGGCAGTATAGGTGCTTCCCCGCCCGCAAGGCGAGCATCGACGCCGCCGCGTGATGGTGGTCCGGCGTCGAGACCGTCACGAGATCGATGTTCTTCGCTTCCTTGTCGATCATCTCGCGATAGTCCTTGTAGTGCTTGGCCAGCGGCTGGGCGCGATAGCTGCGCTCGGCGGCCACCTCATCCACGTCGCACAGGGCGTAGATGTTGCAGCCGGTCGTCGCGCCAAGGCCGCGCACATCGCTCTGCCCCATGCCCCCGACGCCGATGCAGGCAATGTTCACCGTGTCGCTGGGCGCCACGTGGCGGCCGCCACGGGCGCCAAGGACGTGCGGCTTCACGATGGTGAAGGCCATGCCGGCCATCGAGGTCTGTTCGACGAACTCTCGGCGTGAGACGATGGGACTCTCGGGGGGGCCGGGGGGGGCAACGGGCTTGGACGCGGGATCTCGGGTCGTCATCGTCTCTCTCCTCAGGTGACGGTGGCCGGCGTGTCGTTGCCGGTCACGGTGGGACGGAACAGGAGCGCAAAGAGCACCAGCACCACGGCCGCGCCGGCTGCCGGTACCATCCAGATGGCGCGCCAGTCGTGCACGACGGCCGTGCAGGCGTGCGCGGCGGCGGCGGCCGCGTCGCACGCCGCATTGGCCGACGCGTACTTGCCGACCACGCCGCCCGACACCGATGCGCCGATGAAGTAGCCGACGCCGTTGGTGACGAAGTTGATGAATCCCTGCGCGGCGGCACGGATCCTCGGGCCGGCGCGCTGGTCCGTATAGATCTGCCCGGCCACGAAGAAGAAGTCGTAGCAGACGCCGTGCAGCAGAATGCCGGCGTAGAGGAGCCACATGCCGCCCGTCGCATCGCCGCGCGCGAACGCGAAGTAGCGCAACGCCCACGCCGCCATGCCACCGATCATGATCCACTTGATGCCCAGCTTCCGCATGAGGAAGGGAAGCAGCAGCATGAAGAAGAGCTCGCTCCACTGGCCGAACGTCTGGATGAACGCCGGCTCCGGTGCGCCGATCTCGTTCAGGAAGAGGTTGGCGAATGAGTAGTAGAACTGGAGCGGAATGCAGAGCAGGAACGAACCGAGCACGAAGAGCAGGAAGTCCCACTCCTTGAGCAGCTGGAGTGCGTCGAGCCCCAAGGCATCGCGCGCGCTGAACGGTGTTCCGGCCGCCTTCGGCGGCGTGTGCGGCAGGACGAGAGAGAAGAGCGCCATCACCACCGAGGCGTAGGCGGCGAGCTGCATCGGCAGCGCTTGCGCGTCCGCCTTCAGCACCCGACCGACGATGTAGCCCGCCACGATCCAGCCGAAGGTGCCGAAGACGCGGATGACGGGGAATTCGCGCGCCGGATCCTTCACGTGGTGAAAGCTGATGCTGTTGGTCAGCGACAGCGTCGGCATGTAACAGAGCGCGTATGCGATGAGCACCGGGTAAAACGTCACGAAGGTCGTGCGCGTCGAGGCCACGTACATCAGCGCCGCGCCCAGCAGGTGCAGGATGGCGAGCAGCTTTTCCGACGAGAAGAACCGGTCGGCGATCATCCCGACGAAGAACGGCGAGACGAGCGCCGCAATCGCCGTCGCGCCGTACGCCGAACCTATCTGGGTGCCGGTGAACTGCAGGGTGGTACCGAGGTAGGTGCCCATGGTGACGAACCAGACCCCCCAGATGAAATACTGGAGGAACATCATGGTCATCAGCTTTGCGCGCGTCGCGGTCATCGGGGCTCCGGTGGGGGCGGGGGGACCAGGGGCGACGGGGTCAGTCGAGCGAACGGATGCGGATGTTGCGGAGGGCGAGCGCGCCGTTGTGGTCGCCCTGGATACCGATGGCGCCGCGTTTGGCGAGGCCGTAGTTGGGGTACTTGCCGAACTTGCTCGCCGCCACCTTGGCCTTCCAGTCGGGGCTCCACAGCTCGTACTCCACCACCTTCTTGCCGTTCAGCCAGTGCTCCACATGATTCTTCTTCACGATGATGCGCGTCGCCTGCCACTCGCCCACCGGCTTTAGCGCCCCTGCGGCCGACGGGTACAGCCCGTACGCCGAGGCTGCGGACGTCATCCGTGTGCGCCCATCAGGGGCATTGGCGTCGTCGAGCAGCTGGTACTCGGTGCCGCTCCAGTAGATGCGGTCGTACTCCTCGGTGGCCCGGTAGAAGATGCCGGAGTTTCCCGCCTTCTCCAGCTTCCACTCGAGCTCGAGTTCGAAGTCGCCGAAGGTGTCCCGCGTCATGATGTCCTCGGCGGTTCCCTTCTTCGTCAGGGTGCCGTCGACGATGTCCCATCCCTTGGGCATTTCCTGAGAGTGGTAGCCACGCCATGCGGCCGTGGAGGTGCCGTCGAACAACGTCGTCCAGCCAGCACCCTGGAAGTGGGAGCGCACCGAGGCGCAGGACGCCAGCATCAGGGCGCCGACGGGGAGCGAAAGCAGGGCGTTTCGGAGAAGGCGGGTCATGGTCCGATGAGGAGAGTGGGTGGCGGCGAAAACGTACCGCCGCGAGGGGGGTTCTGAAAGGCTCTTGTCGCCATGGATCCCACGGGCATCGCCACGAACTCGCGGCGTCCGTATCGTTCAGGAGCCTTTCAACCCCCGCCGCGCCATGAACGTCAGCATCCAACCTGGCACGAGTACCGCCGACCGCGAGGCCTGCGCCCGGATGATGTCGTCCTCCGAGCCATGGATCACGCTGGGACGTGACTACGGCCGCTGTGTCACCATCGTCTCCGACCCGGAACGCGAGCTGTACGTCGCACTCGCCGGTGCCGAGGTGGTCGGGTTCATCCTGCTCAACATGCAGGGCCCATTTTCCGGCTACATCCAGTCGGTCTGCGTGGCCGACTCGGCGCGCGGCCTGGGAATAGGCTCGCAGCTGGTCGACTACGCAGAGGCCCGCATTGGACGCGTGTCAGCGAACGTGTTTCTGTGTGTGTCTTCGTTCAATCCCGGCGCCAAACGGCTGTATGAACGGCTGGGTTACCAGCTCGTTGGGACCCTCACCGACTACCTGATCGAGGGGCACGACGAGTTGCTGTACCGGAAGAGTTTGGGGCCGTGGAGCACGTTCACTCCGCAAGGCTGATGTCGCAGACCCTGATCGTCGAACCCGGCGAGTACGCTGTGTGCCAGCTCGAGGCTGACGAGCCGTTGCCGCCGTGGCTGCCCACCGCACCGTTCTGGACGGTGACGCGAGCGGGAGACGAACTGTCGGTCATCTGCTCCGCCGAAGCCGTGCCTCACTACAGTTCGCACGAGGGCGGGTGGAAGCTCCTGCGGATGGTCGGACCGTTTCCGTTCGACCTCACCGGCATCCTGGAGTCGGTGTTGTCGCCGCTCGCGGCGGCGGACGTGGGGATCCTTGCCGTGAGCACGTTCAACACCGATTACGTGCTCGTCAGGCGCACACGCCTTGCCGCCGCCATCGAAGGGTTGCGCCAGGCCGGGCACGTGGTGCGCGAAGACTGATTACCGTTTCCTCGACGACCTTTCGCCTGACAAGGGCAAGCTCACCCGCATGGCGCAGTGGATGTATCTTACGGGGTGGATGGCGGCGAACGCCCCCCAGCGACCGCCCCTCGATCCCGGATTCAAGCTCGAACGCCAGGGAGCCATCGTGTCCAACGCACCGCATCTCGCCGATCCCGACCACAACCCGTCGTTCACCAAGGCCATCTTCTCCGGCGAGATCCGGGAAGACCTGGTTTTTCCTTTCCCCGAGCCATCCGCCGCGGACAAAGAGTCGGCGGCGGCAATCCTCGACACGTTCCGCAGCTGGGCCAAGGACACGGTGGACGCGGCCAAGCACGACCACGACGGCAAGTTCACCGACGAGACGCGCGCGGGGATGGCCGAGCTTGGCTTGATGGGACTCAACATCCCCGAGGAATACGGCGGCTTCGGGGCGAGCGCGATGGTCTTTTCCCGCGTCATGGGTGAGGTCGGCGCCACCGACCCGGCGCTCGCCGTATACTTTGGCGCGCACCAGTCCATCGGCTGCAAGGGGATCATGCTGTTCGGCACCGAGGAGCAGAAGAAGAAGTTCCTGCCCAAGTGCGCCAGCGCCGAGACGATGGCCGCCTTCTGCCTCACGGAGCCGGGTTCCGGTTCCGACGCACAGGCCATGCTCGCCACGGCGGTGCCGAGCGCCGACGGTACGCATTATGTGCTGAACGGCACCAAGATCTGGATCTCCAACGCCGGCTACGCGGGAATCTTCACCGTCTTCGCCAAGGTGCCGGTTGAAGTGGACGGCAAGAAGAAGCAGCGCGTCACGGCCTTCATCGTCGACGCGCACGCCCCCGGCGTCTCGCTCGGCCAGCTCGAGCAGAAGATGGGAATCAAGGCGTCCGACACGCGCAGCGTTGTCTTCGAGAACGTGATCGTGCCCGCAGAGAACCGGCTCGGCGAGGTCGGGCACGGCTTCAAGATCGCCCTCGAGATCCTCAACTCGGGGCGTCTTGGCCTCGCCGCCGCGTCCACGCAGGGAACGAGGGCCATGATGCGGCACGCGCTGGAGTACGCGAAGCAGCGCGAGCAGTTCGGGCGGCCCATCGGCTCGTTCGAGATGATCCAGCGCAAGTTCGCGTCGGCCGCGGTCGACTGCTATGCGTCGGACGCCGCGTGGATGGTGACGGCGGCCATGATGGACCGTGGCTCCATCGACTTCTCGCTCGAGACGGCGTGCTGCAAGATCTTCGCCTCGGAACTGGCCAATCGCACGGCGAACGAAGCCATGCAGATTGCCGGCGGCATCGGCTACTCCAAGGAGTACCCGTACGAGCAGTTCGTGCGCGACTCGCGCATCAACATGATCTTCGAGGGCACCAACGAGATCCTGCGCGCGCTCGTCGCCCTCTCGGCGCTGCAGCAGCCCGGCGAGCGGCTCAAGGAGATCGGCCGGGCGTTCAAGCGTCCGCTGCACTCCATCGGCGCCATCGGCTCGTACATCGCCGGCCGCGCCAAGCGCCAGCTCGCGAAGCCCGAGTTCACCAAGGTGCACCCGGCGCTCAAGGACGAAGCAGAGCAGGTGGCCGAGGTCATCCACGACCTGGCGCTCGCGGTGGAGAGCCTGCTGATGACCCACGGCAAGGAGATCATCGAGAAGCAGTTCCACCAGGAGCGGCTGGCCAACGCGGCCATCGACATCTTCCTGTCGGTCTGCACGCTCTCGCGCGCTACCGCCGCCCTAGAGGCGGCCGGCGGCGACGAATCGAAGGTGGCCTCCGACCTCGATTGCGCCCGGTTGTTCGTCGCCGCCGCGGCGCGGCGCGGCCGTCGTGCCGTGCGTGCGCTCTCGCGCAACCAGGACCAGCGCTTGAAGGCGGTCGCTGAGCGGGCGCTGGAGAGCGGGAGTCTCTGCCCGAAGCTCTCCATCGGGTAGCGTCTGGGGCAGGGTGCGAAAGAGGCGCGGGGGCCGGACCGGCTCCCGCGCCTCTGCTCCACCTGCCGCGTCAGTCTCTCCGAAACGGCTTGAGCATCATCAGGGACGAGATCGTCGCAACCGACATCGATCCGATGGCCACGGCCCTGTGCGCCTTGTTCTGGTTGCCTGAACTGCCCGAGTAACCCAAGTTGCCCGAACGGCGCGAGTCCCCCTCGCCTTGGGCCAGCGCCCCCGTAGCCACGAATCCCGCCTCCGCCAGCAGCATGAGCGCCGAGTGCACGGTACGCCACGTGCGACCGTCCGTCTGGTTGCGCGTCTCCCACCAGTTGAGTCCGCCCGTGAGTGTGTTGATGCCGAAGAGCCCGGCGATGGCACCGGCACCGACGCCGTGATAATCGCGCGCCCAGCCCGGCGCGCTTCGTCCCTTCCTGATCAGCTGGTCGCCGGCGGCATACTCGGCGACGAACAGGGGAAGCATGGTATAGGACGCCAGCTTGTGGACCTTGTTGCGAAACTCGTACGCCTCACTCAGGCGCACGGCCTTGCGACGCACCCTGGTGGTGTCGGGCACCATGGCGCCGACCCCGACACGCAACGTCTCTACCCGCGGCCCCGGTCCGAGCGTTCCCTGGTGGCCCACTTCAGGCGACACGAGCAATGCAAGAACGATGCAGGCAATCATGTGTGATCCAGAGATGAGGATTCCAGCGCCAGCCGAAGTACTATAGAGGTGCGGAAGCCACCATCGCCACCGCACCTCTGTCGCATTCTGTCGTCTCCTGTCGCCATCAGCCGATCGTTACCGTCCCCGCCGTGGCGTCATAGCTCACCTTCAGGCTGACCAGGTTCGACGTGCGCTGGCCGCCGTTGTTCACGCCGGTGCTCGAGAAGCGCGCCCCATGCGCCGGACAGTAGAAGGCGCCACCCTGGACGCTCACCGTGTACCCCGCGTGCGGGCAGCGGAGCGAAAATGCCAGGAACGACGCGGCTCCCGTGCGCACCAGCGCCACGGGCGTGCGGCTGCCGCCGTCGACGCGCGCGATGCCGCCCGTGCTCGCGAGCGCGGCGAAACTCGCGAGCGTCACCACCAGCCCGGCGGTTGACGTCGATCC
>DATCGU010000240.1:0-9533 GCA_036508735.1 Gemmatimonadaceae bacterium | reverse complement strand
TTCCGGATTGCGGATTGTAATATGGGATACCGAAGGCGATACCGATCTACGATGACCTCAGCAGCGGCTGGAGCCACCGTCCGGTGTGCGACGCAGCCACCCTCGCCACTTCCTCGGGCGTCCCGCTGGCGATGATCCGCCCGCCGCCGTCGCCGCCTTCGGGGCCGAGGTCCACCACCCAGTCGGCCAGCTTGATCACGTCGAGGTTGTGCTCGATCAGCACCACGGTGTGCCCGGCCTCCACGAGTTGGTCGAGCACGTGCGCGAGCTTGCGAATGTCCTCGAGATGCAGCCCGGTGGTGGGCTCATCCAGGATGTAGAGCTTGCGGCCGGTCTTCTTGGATGAGAACGCGAGTTCGCGCGCGATCTTCAGGCGCTGGGCTTCGCCGCCCGAGAGGGTAGTGGCCGGCTGGCCGAGGCGCAGGTAGCCGAGCCCGACCTGCTGGACGTGCCAGAGCGCCTGCCCGAGCTTCTCCTCGTACGGGAAGAACCGGATGGCCTCGTCGACGGTCATCTCGAGCACGTCGACGATGGAGCGCCCGAAGTACCTCACGCCGAGCACCGCCGGCTTGAATCGCTTGCCGTCGCACTCCTCGCAGGGCACGTAGACGTCGGCGAGGAAGACCATCTCGACGGCGATCGATCCTGCGCCCTCGCACTTCTCGCAGCGCCCGCCGGCCACGTTGAAAGAGAAGGTGCCGGGCTTGAACTTGCGGGCGCGCGATTCGGGAAGGCCGGCGAAGATGCGCCGGATTTCGTCGTACGCCTTCACGTACGTGACCGGGTTGGAGCGCGGCGTGCGTCCAATGGGTTCCTGGTCGATGAGCACGACCGCGTCAATGGCCTCGGTGCCGGTGAGCGAACGGAACGCGCCCACTGTCTCGCCGAGGTGCTGTCGTGCGCTGTGGTCGCCGGTGAGCGTGGCTTCGAGCGCGTGGAACAACACGTCGTGCACCAGCGTACTCTTGCCCGACCCGGAGACGCCGGTGACGGCGGTCAGCACGCCCAGCGGGAGCTTGAGGTCCACGTCGCGCAGGTTGTGGGCGCGCGCGCCGGTGAGCGTGATCCAGCGTGACGGCTTCCGGCGCCTGGCGGGGAGCGGAATGGAGCGCGCCCCGGTGAGGTACTGCCCGGTGAGGGGGCTGCTGGCGGCGTCGGACACGGGGCCGTTGAAGACCACGCGTCCACCGCGCTCGCCGCTCTCGGGACCGAGTTCGAGCATCCAGTCGGCGGCGCGGATGGCATCGAGGTCGTGTTCGACCACCAGCACGGTGTTGCCGCCGTCGCGCAGCCGCTTGAGCAGCGCGAGCAGGCGATCCATATCGCGTGGGTGCAGCCCGATGCTCGGTTCGTCGAGCACATACAGCGCGTCGACGAGGCGCGAGCCCAGGGAGTTCGCCAGCCCTATGCGCTGGGCCTCGCCGCCGGAGAGCGTCCGCGTGGCGCGGTCGAGCGTGAGATAGGTGAGCCCAACGTCGCACAGGAAGCGCACGCGCTCGCGCGCCTCGCGCCAGATGTGCGCGGCGATGGCCTGCTCGGTGCTTGTCAGCGTGAGCGCGTCGAGCCAGGCGTTGAGCAGGTCCACCGGCATGGCCGACACTTCGGCTATGTGCTTGCCGCCGATGCGGACGTTGAGGGCATCGGGCTGCAGCCGGGCGCCGTGACAGGCCGGGCACTCCATGGCGGACTGGTACTGCCGCAGGAAGACGCGGATGTACTGCTTGTATTTCTTTTCCTCGAGCGACTCGAGGTGCCGGATCATGCCGAGGAATCCCTTGGCCTTGCCGCGCAGCAGGAACTCGCGCTGGGCGTCGGAGAGGTCGCGCCACGGACGGTCCATCGGGATGCCCTCGCGCTTGGCGGCCTCGGCGAGGGCACGGCGCTTGTTCTCGTAGCGCGGCTTGGTCCATGGGTCGAGGGCGCCGTCACGCAAGGTGCGCTCCGGGTGCGGCACGATGAGGGCGACATCGTACTCGAGCGTGGCGCCGAATCCATTGCACGTGGGGCAGGCGCCGTGCGGGTTGTTGAAGGAGAAGAGCTGCGGCGAGGGATGCGGCGCACGGGTGCGATGCTCGGGGCACTCGAAACGCGTCGTGAATCGCAGCCGCTGCGCGGCTGACGGTAGACGATCGACGGTCGACGGTAAATCGGCCAGGACCACCGCGTCGCCGTCGCCCTCGCGGAAGGCGGTCTCGAGGGCGTCGGTGAGCCGCGAGCGCTCCGCGGCATCCACGGTGAGTCGGTCGGCGACGACGAGCACTTCCGTGCACCTGGTGAGATCGGGCTTCTTGCCGCCGAGGTCGTCGATGTGGTAGGTGACGCCGTCGGCAACGACCCGGACGAAGCCCTCGGCGCGCAGGTTCTCCACGGCGACCGTGTGCGAGACCAGGCCGGACAGGCGCAGCGGAAAGGTGACCAGCGCTCGCGCGCCGGCGGCGACGGCGAGCACCTGGTCGGCGGCACTCTGCGGCGTGTCAGGGCGCAACTCGCGGCCGCAGATGGCGCAGATGGTGCGCCCGACACGCGCCCAGAGCAGCCGCAGGTAGTCGTAGATCTCGGTGGCCGTGCCGACGGTCGAGCGCGAGGAGCGCGTGGTGTTTCGCTGCTCGATGGCGATCGCCGGGGACAGCCCCTCGATGGAGTCGACGAGCGGCTTCTGCCTGCGCTCGAGAAACTGCCTCGCATAGGCGGACAGCGACTCCACGTAGCGGCGCTGTCCCTCGGCGTAGATGGTGTCGAACGCCAGCGACGACTTGCCGGAGCCCGACGGGCCGGTGATCACGGTGATCGCGCGCCGGGGGAGGTCGACGTCGATCCCCTTGAGGTTGTGCTGGCGGGCGTTGCGGATGGTGATCCTGTCGGTCACGACTGCAATCTAACGACGAATCGGAACGCGGATGACGGAATTGGAATGCGGAGGCGGAAAGCGAGACGGAACCGGAAGTCATTCCGTCTCCGGTTCGAATTCCGTCACCGCATTCCAATTCCGTCATCTGAATTCCGATTCTTGGTTAGTTTGCATCATGGAACCGACACCCGACGACGACCGCCTGGGCCGCGTGTTGGACGGCCGTCTGGCGAAGCGGCTGGCCGGGTACGTGCGTCCGCACCTGCGACTGGCCGTAGGGGCGCTCGTGCTGCTGCTCATCGAGGGCTTGCTGCAGCTCGTGGGGCCGCTGCTCACGCGCCGGGTCATCGATGTGGCCCTCCCCGCACATGACTACCCGGCGGTGTGGCAGGCGGCCGCGATCTTCGTCGGCGCTCTGCTCGCCCAGTTCGGCGTGGACTACGGGCAGATGGTGCTCACGAGCCTGCTCGGCCAGCGGGCGATGCACGACCTTCGCCGCGAGCTGTTTGACCACCTGCAGCGCCTCTCCATCACGTTCTTCGACGGGAATCCGGTGGGTCGGCTCGTCACCCGCGTCACGTCGGACGTCGAGTCGCTGAACGAACTGTTCACGGCCGGCGTCATTGCCGGTTTCGGCGACCTCGCCACCCTCCTGGCCATCGGCGTGCTGATGTTCACCATCGACTGGCGGCTCACGCTGGCGGCGTTCACGGTGGTGCCGGGCATCTACCTGGTGTCGCACGTCTTCCAGGCCAAGGTGCGCGAGACCTACCGGGACATTCGCACGCGCATCGCCCGGCTGAACGCGTTCCTCCAGGAGCGCCTGTCGGGCATCCGGGTAGTGCAGCTGTTTGGCCGCGAGCGCGACGAGGAACGCGCCTTTGCCGCGCTGAATGCGTCGCACCTCGAGTCGCAGGTGAAATCGGTACGCGTGTACGCGCTCTACTTCCCGGTCATTGAACTCCTGACGACGATCGCGCTGGCCATGCTGATCGTCAGTGCCGTCTCGCGCGTGCATGCGGGACTGGTGACCGTCGGCACCGTGGCGGCCTTCCTTCAGCTCGCGCGGCGGTTCTTCCAGCCGCTGCAGGACCTGTCGGACAAGTACAACATCCTGCAGCAGGCCATGGCGTCGGCCGAGCGCATTTTCGTGCTGCTCGACACGGCGGCGACGGTGCCTGACACCGGTTCGGCCCGGGTGGTGCGGGCGAGTGGTGCCGGTGTGACCGTGGTCTTCGACGGGGTCTGGTTCAGGTACCCTGTACTCGAGAGCGCGAGAACGCGAGAGCGCGAGAGTGCGGACACGACAGAGCCCGAGAACGCGAGAACGCGAGATCACGAGAGCGACACGGACAGGCGCTGGGTGCTGCGCGACATCTCGTTTCGTGTTGCTCCCGGGCAGACGCTCGCGCTCATCGGCCACACGGGGGCAGGCAAGACGACGGTCGTGAACCTCCTGCTGCGCTTCTACGATCCACAGCGGGGGCGCATCACGATCAACGGTGTCGATATCCGCGAGTTGTCGCTGGACGAGCTGCGTGCGCTGGTGGGTTACGTACAGCAGGACATCTTCCTGTTTGCCGACGACATCGCCACCAACATCCGGCTCTCGGCGCCGCTCAGTGACCAGCAGGTAGCCGCGGCGGCGGCAAGGGTGGGGGCGGATCGCATCATCGAGCGCCTTCCCGGGAGGTACGCGCACCGGCTGGCCGAGCGCGGTGCCTCGGTTTCGGTGGGTGAGAGGCAACTGCTGTCGTTTGCCCGCGCCGTGGCGGCCGACCCCGCGCTACTGCTCCTCGACGAAGCCACCAGTGCCGTGGACAGCCAGATCGAGGCCGATATCCAGCGGGCGCTGCGCGAACTGATGGCCGGCCGCACGACCATCGCCATTGCCCACCGTCTCAGCACCATCATTGAGGCGACGGAGATCCTGGTCCTGCACCACGGCGAAGTGCGGGAGCGCGGCACGCACGAAGGGCTCCTGGCGGCCGGCGGGCTCTACTCCCGACTCTACAGGTTGGAAGGACAGGGTAGTGGGAGGCAAATCAGGGTTGCCACCCCCTCGGGCGGCGGATAGCTTCCCGAGGCCATGGCGTATCTCCAGTTCCACGGGAAACAGTATTCCGTTCCGGCCGAAGGCTTGAGCATCGGCTGCTACGACGGCGCCGCCCTGCGACTTCCGGGCGACGATGCGTCGGTGCGTGCCGTGGTGGCGCTGGCCGCCGACGGCAGCGCCGTGATCCGTCGAGACGCAACCGATGCGCTGATCCTCTTGAATGGAGTCCGCCTCGGCGTCGAGCCGAGTCCCATCCTCCATGGCGACAAGGTGGAGATGGCAGGGAACGAGTTGCGCTACGGTGACGACAACGTGGGTGGAAGCACCCAGTTCGTGTCCAGTGCGCAGGTGGCCGAAATGGCCCGCGCCAAGGGGGCCGCGCCCGCCAAGCCGACACTCGCGCGAGGCGGTCGCCTGGTGTCGCTGACCGACGGCCGGGAGTACGCCGTACCCGACGACGGCATCACCATCGGCCGCGAAGTGGGCAACGACATCGTCATTCCGTCGAGCGAGGTGTCGCGGAAACACGCCGAACTCGTGCCCATGCCTGGCGGTTACCTCCTCACGGATCGCAGCACCAACGGCATGTTCGTAAACGGCGTACGCGTTGCGCAGACGCAGGTGCTCGGACGCGGCGATGTTCTGAAGCTGGGCCCCGAGGAGTTCCGCTTCTACGCGGACACGGCAAAGCCGGCGCCGGTTTCCCCCCTGCCGGGCGTTGTGCCGGCGCCACCTGTGGCGCCACCTGTGGCGCCAACTCCGGCGTCCCTTGCTGCTCCCACGCCACCCGTCTCAGCAGAACCCGTTACGGCACCGGCGCCCGCACGACCGGCTCCCGTGCAGCCTGCCGTGCCCGAAGTTCGGATTGAGCCCGCCGGACGCACGCCGCTGGCAACGCTCGAGATCATCAACGAGGGGCCGCTGAAGGGCACGAAGTTCGAGATACACTCGGCGCTCACCAACGTGGGTCGGGGTGCACACAATGACGTCGTGCTCGCGGACGAGAGCATCTCCGATTCGCACGCCAAGATCCAGCGGCGTGACGGCGGGTGGTTCATCGTGGACCAGGGCTCGACCAACGGCACGTACGTGGGCGGCCGCCGTGTGCAGGGCGAACAGCACGTTACCGGCGCGCCGGACGTCCGATTTGGCGGCATCAAGATGACGTTCCGTCCTCGCGTCACCGCTGGCGATGAAGGCGGCGGCACGCGCGCCATCGCTGCCGTCAGCGCGGACCAGTTGCGGACACCAGCTGCGCCGAAACCAGCGGCCGTTGCCGAAGGCAAGAAGAAGGGGTGCGCGGCGGTGGTCGCGTTCATGATGGCTCTCTCAATCGCCGGCGCGTCGTTGCTGGCGGTGCTGCTTACCTCAGGACGATAACCCGTGCACCTCGCAGTGGCTGCCCGTTCGGACGTCGGGATGGTTCGGTCGGGAAATGAAGATGCGTTCTTCGCCGAGGCGGACGGCCGTCGGGGCGTGTTCGTGGTGGCCGACGGCATGGGTGGTCACGCGGCCGGCGAGGTCGCCAGCGAGATGGCCGTGCAGATCGTCTCGCGCGCGCTGCTGCAGATCGACAGCGTCATCGCGCCGGAGGCGGCAAATCGCACGGCACAGGCGTTGCGCGACGCCAATCGCGCCATCTACGACCGCATGCTCGTCGAGAACGACAAGCAGGGCATGGGGACGACGGCATCGGTGCTGGTGCTCTCGGATGACCGCTACCTCATCGGGCAGATTGGCGACTCCCGCATCTACATGCTGCGCGACGGCGCGCTGGTGCAGATCACCAAGGATCACTCGTACGTGCAGGAGCAGGTGGATGCCGGCCTGCTGACGCCCGAGCAGGCGCGCTACCATCCCTACAGCAACGTCATCACGCGTTGCGTGGGGGCCGGGGAGTCGGTGGAGCCCGACCTGTACAGCGGCGAAGTGAAATCGGGCGACGTATTTCTCGTCGCCTCCGACGGCCTGACGGGCATGGTGGACGACCGCCGGCTGCAGCAGCTCCTGCTGTCACGGGCGGGGCCGGGGCGCATCGTCGATTCGCTGATCGCCGACGCGAACGGCCGCGGGGGCCTCGACAACATCACCGCGATCGTGGTACAGGTGACCGGGTCCGAGACGCCTGAGGCCGGTTGAGGCTGGTCGCGAGATGAGCGAAACGCCCGAGACCGTCGGCGCCCTCTCCGAGCTTTACCTGGGCAACATCCTCTACGCGCTGGAGACCTGTGCGCTGTCGCTGGAGCAGCATGGCAAGCCTGGCGACGCGGCATTCTACCGGGGCATCGCCCGCAAGCTCGCCGAGGCGCACGGGCGATCGACGACGGAGTGAACGCTCGCCGGCGTGAGATGCACCGTGGTGTGCCGTAAGCCTCAGCCTTCCAGCAACCGCAGCACCTCGTCGCGGGAGATCGTCACCCGCACGGCGGTGAACACGCGCAGCCAGCGCGCCGACCGATAGAGCTGGTCGGCGAGCATCGGCAGGTTGATGGCACCGGCCATCCCCTCGCTGGTGAGGCGCTCCACCCGCCCGTCACGCGTGAGCACGGGAATATCGAGCCCGAGCATCTGCTCCTTTTGCGGGTAGTCAATCAGCACTTCACCGGGCATCAGCCCCAGATGCGCCGCCAGGGCATCTTCGGCGTGGCGCGACCGTTCGCGGTCCTCGGCAATCCAATCCAGGTCGACGCCGTCGAGCTCGGCGGCCGGGCACTCCATGGCGCGCTTGTACAGGCGACGCGAGAGAATCGCCTCGAGCAGCGCGCTCGGCGCTCGCTCGCGCAACGCGTGCAGGAGCCCTTCGTCGGTGTGCGCGACGAGCTCGCTGGATTCCAGGGCGCCGCCGCGCAGCGCGTCATCGACCATGCGCTTGTACATGGCCGTCGGGCTGCGCACCGCGTGGTGCCAGTAGACGTTGCGATACATCTGGTACTTGGCGAACAGCAGCGACTCGAGGGCGCTGAGCGCCTTCTCGAGCACGCCGATGGTGGCGTGCCCCACGTCCGGGTCGTCGACCACGACCAGGGCGTGCAGCAACCGATCGACGTCGATTTCGCCGTACGGGACGCCGCACATGAGGGCGTCCCGCTTGAGGTAGTCGGTCTTGTCGAGGTCGAGCGAGCCGCTGATGAGTCCCTGCAGCGGCGAGTCGCTCTCGCCGCGCATCAGGGCGTAGATGCGCTCGGGGGCGTCATCCGCGATCTCGTTGCGCAGGATATCGGCAACCACACCGCCGGTGATCATCGGTTCCGCCACCGCTTCGTGATGCAGGGCGCCGATTTCCTCGAGCGCGTGCGAGAATGGATAGTGCCCGATGTCGTGCAGCAGCGCCGCCGCCGCCACCACCTCGGGTTCGTCGGGCGCGATGCGGTCGAGCATGCCCGCCTCGCCGAGGCGGGCGAGGGTACGGTTGGCCAGGTGAAACGCACCGAGCGCGTGCTCGAAGCGCGAGTGCGTGGCGCCCGGGTAGACGAGGTGCGCGAGTCCCAGCTGGCGTACGTACCGCAACCGCTGGACGACGGGCGTATCGGCGAGCCGCAGGAAGGGCCCGTCGATGCGGATGTTGTTCCAGAGAGGGTCGCGGATGAAGGGCATGGCAAAGACGATGGACGACAGACGATAGTCGATGGACGATGGACTTCACGTTAGGCATCGGGAGCGCGGCGCACCAGCGCTGCGTGTCGCTCGTTTCCGATCGGGGTGGGTCTTACGGCAACACTCCCGATCACGCGGATTTCACGGATTTCCTTCGTTGGTTGGTCGGAATCGCGCCGGGCTTGCTGCCCACGGGATCCGATCCGCGCGATCCGCGAAATCGGAAGTTCTGCAGTAATGCTGTCCAAGTGCCGGGCGCCTGCCCGCGCGGTTATGCGCGGCCGGCAGCAGTGTCCACTGACCGCGCCCTAAGCATGAGGACCGGCTCAGCCCGTGGGGCCGGCCCCGGCGATCGCCGCGTCGACGTTGCCGAACTTCTCGAAGTTCGTGCGGAACATCCCGGCGAGCTTCTTCGCCTGTGCGTCGTACGCCGCGTGGTCGCTCCAGGTGCGGCGCGGGTTCAGCACCTCGCTGGGGACGCCCCGGACGTCGGTCGGCACGTGCAGGCCGAAGATGGGGTCCACGTCGGTGAGTGCATCATCCAGGCGGCCGGAAAGCACCGCGCTCACCATGGCGCGGGTGTGGGCGAGCTTCATTCGCTTGCCGACGCCGTAGGGGCCGCCGCTCCACCCGGTGTTCACCAGCCAGACGCTGGCGCCGTGCTCGTGGAGAAGCGCGCCGAGCATCTCGGCGTACTTCGTGGGGTGCCAGACCAGGAAGACGGCGCCGAAGCAGGCCGAAAACGTGGCCTGAGGTTCCGTGACGCCACTCTCCGTGCCCGCCACCTTCGCCGTGTAGCCGGACAGGAAGTAGTACAGCGCCTTCTCCCTGGTGAGCCTGGCGATGGGCGGCAGCACGCCGAAGGCGTCGGCCGTCAGGAAGACGACGTTCTTAGGGTGCGTGCATTCACAAGTTAAGTGCAACAACCCGCCAAGCGAGTGAGGTGACCTGGGATACGCTAGGCTTCAATCCTCCGCCAAGAGAAAGGAAGCCATGACGCCGTATCACCAGATCACCTCGGCCGAAAGATACACC
>DATCGU010000239.1:0-3968 GCA_036508735.1 Gemmatimonadaceae bacterium | reverse complement strand
CCGCGGACGCCGCGACGCAGGGGCAGGGCCTGGGCGGCTCTGCCATTCCGGGTACCCAGCAGGTGGCGGGTGCGTCCATGCGCCAGCAGCTCGCGAGCGTCCCGGTGGGGCGCGGCTTCGACGCGCAGATCAGCCTCAGCGCCAACCGGCAGCGCCCGCCGTCCATCGGTTCCGACACGAGCGGCGTGAAGCAGTGGGACACGACCATCCAGTGCCAATTTCTGAAGGCCGTCAACCCCGTCCAGTACGACGTCTGCGTGCGCACCGCGCAGGCCGCGCCACCCCCGGACCCCATGCAGTTATCGAACACCACCGCCGGCGGTACGTTCTTCGTCGTGCCGCCGCAGATCAGCATCAACTGGCGTACCAGCTTCGACCTCACGCCCAAGTGGTCGGCGAGCTGGAGCACCAGCTACGACGCGGTCCGGCACGAGTTCGCCAGCCATCAGGTGTCGCTCCAGCGCGACCTGCACGACTGGCGCGCCATGTTCGGCTTCACGCAGGCGCCCAACGGCAACTTCGCCTTTACGTTCTTTGTGGCACTCAAGGCTGAACCGGACCTGAAGTTCAACTACGACCGCGCCAGCTACCGGCAATCACTGCTTCCCCCGCCATGACCTCTTCCCGACCTCTCGAAATCGACGGCCGTTCCTTGGCGCTCTCCGACGTGCGCACCGTCGCGGTCGGGCGGCACCCCGTGGCCCTCGCCGGTGCCGCCCGCGCGCGGATGCTCGCCACCCGCGCCGTCGTTGTCGGCATCGTCGAGCGCCACGCCGTGGTCTACGGCGTCACCACGGGCTTCGGCAAGCTCTCCGACATCGCCATCCCGCACGACAAACTGGCGCAGCTGCAGGTCAACCTCGTGCGCAGTCACGCCGCCGGCGTCGGTCCGGAGCTTCCGGAGCGCGAGGTGCGGGCCATGATGCTGCTGCGCGCCAACGTGATGGCCAAGGGGTTCTCCGGCGCCCGTCCCGACTTGCCGGAGCTGATCTGTGCGATGCTCAATGCCGGCCTGTGGCCGGTGGTGCGCGAGCAAGGGTCGGTGGGAGCGAGCGGCGATCTCGCGCCGCTCGCCGCACTGGCGCTGACGCTCATTGGCGAGGAGGAGCTCAACACGGCCGATGGCCGCCGGCTTCCCGCGGCGGACGCGCTGAAGGCCGCCGGACTGTGCCCCGTGACCCTGGCCCCGAAGGAAGGGATCACGCTCATCAACGGCACCCAGGCGCACACGGCGGTCGCGGCGCTGGCCGTGGCCGACGCCCGCGCGCTCTGGGAGACGGCGCACACCGCCGGCGCCATGACGCTCGAGGCACTCCTTGGCACGCCCGTCGCCTTCGATGCCCGTATCCACGAGGCGCGCGGACAGGACGGAGAGGTGGCCAGTGCGGCCCGCCTGCGTGCGCTGCTCGCCGACAGCCGCTTGCGCGATTCGCACCGGGACAACGATCCGCGCGTGCAGGACGCCTATGCGCTGCGCTGCATGCCGCAGGTGCACGGCCCCGTGCTCGACGCCATCCGGTTCGCCGAGGGGATCATCGAGCGAGAGCTCAACGCCGCCACCGACAATCCACTCGTCTTCGACAACGGCGAGATGCTGAGCGGTGGCAACTTTCACGGTCAGGCCGTGGCCATGGCGCTCGACTTCCTGGCGATCGTCATGACCAATCTCGCCACCATCGCCGAGCGGCGCATCGACCGGCTGGTGCACCCCGACCTCAACGAGGGGCTGCCGCCCTTCCTCACGACGACGGCCGGCCTCAGCAGCGGCTTCATGATGGCGCAGGTCACGGCGGCGGCGCTGGCCAGCGAATGCAAGGTGCTCTCGCATCCGGCCAGCGTCGACACGATTCCCACCGACGGCAGCAAGGAAGACGTGGTGCCCATGGCCATGGGCGCCGCCTGGAAGCTGCGCCGCATCATCGGCAACGTCCAGAACATCCTCGCCATCGAGCTGATGTGCGGCGCACAGGGCCTCGACTGCCGCCGCCCGCTGACGAGCAGCGCCGCCGTCGAGCAGGCCCATGCCACCGTGCGCCGTCACGTCGCCCCGCTTGGCGAGGATCGCGCCCTTACCCCCGATATTCTCGCGCTCGCTGCCGCCGTTTCGCGCGGCGAGTTTGTCCTTTCGTAAGGAAGGCCCGTCATGACCGCCACCGCCCACGAGATCCGCGCGCCGCGCGGCACCACGCTCTCCTGCAAGGGATGGCAGCAGGAAGCCGCCTTGCGCATGCTCATGAACAACCTCGATCCCGAGGTCGCCGAGCGCCCCGACGAACTCATCGTCTATGGCGGCACGGGCAAGGCCGCGCGCAACTGGGAGTGCTTCGAGGCCATCGTCCGGGCGCTGCGCGCCCTCGAGAACGATGAAACGCTCCTCGTGCAGAGCGGCAAGCCCGTCGCCGTGTTCCGCACGCACGCGCACGCGCCGCGCGTGCTGATCGCCAACAGCAACCTCGTGGGGCGTTTCGCCACCTGGGACCATTTCCGCGAACTCGAGCGCCTGGGCCTCATGATGTACGGCCAGATGACCGCGGGCTCGTGGATCTACATCGGGTCGCAGGGCATCGTGCAGGGGACGTACGAGACGTTCGGCGCGCTCGCGCGCAAGCACTTCAACGGGTCCCTGGCCGGCAAGTTCGTGCTCACGGCGGGACTCGGCGGCATGGGTGGCGCCCAGCCCCTCGCGGCGACGATGAACGACGCCGTATTCCTCGGTGTTGAGGTCGACCCGGCACGCATCGAGAAGCGGATCGCCACGGGCTACTGCGACCGGATGACGCACGACCTCGACGAGGCACGGGCGTGGATCCGCCAGGCGCAGGCGGCCAGGATCGGCCTCTCCGTCGGCCTCGTCGGCAATGCCGCCGAAGTGCTGCCCGAACTGGTGCGGCGCGGCGTGATTCCCGACGTCGTCACCGACCAGACCAGCGCACACGACATGCTCACCGGCTACGTGCCGGCCGGCCTTTCCCTTGAGGAAGCCTCCGCACTCCGCACCCAGGACCCTGCGGAGTACGTCCGCCGGTCGACGGCCAGCGTGGTGGAGCATGTGCGTGCCATGCGTGCCATGCAGGACAAGGGCGCGATCGCCTTCGATTACGGAAACAACATCCGCACCGTGGCGTTCGACGCCGGACTAAAGGATGCGTTCGACATTCCGGGCTTCGTGCCCGAGTACATCCGTCCGCTCTTCTGCGAGGGCAAGGGACCGTTCCGATGGGTCGCGCTGTCGGGTGACCCGGCGGACATCGCCCGCACGGACGACCTCGTGCTCCAGATGTTCCCGCACGACGCGCACCTCGCGCGCTGGATCTCCATGGCCCGCGAGCGCATCCATTTCCAGGGACTTCCCGCGCGCATCTGCTGGCTGGGGCAGGGCGATCGCGCGAAGTTCGGTGTTGCCATCAACGACCTGGTGGCCAAGGGCGAGATCTCGGCGCCCATCGTGATCGGGCGCGACCACCTCGACACCGGGTCGGTGGCGTCGCCCTTCCGCGAGACCGAGGCCATGAAGGACGGCTCTGACGCCGTCGCCGACTGGCCCGTCCTGAATGCGCTGCTCAACGTGGCCAGCGGGGCGAGCTGGGTCTCGTTCCATCACGGTGGCGGCGTGGGAATCGGCAACTCGCTCCACGCCGGGCAGGTCATCGTCGCCGACGGCACGCCCGAGATGCGCCTGCGCCTCGAGCGCGTGCTCACGAATGACCCGGGCATCGGCGTGGCGCGACACGCCGACGCCGGTTACGAAACGGCCATTGAGACGGCGAAGGCCAAGGGACTCAAGCTGCCGATGATTGGGTGAACGGCACGTGCACCCGGCACGTGCGGGTAGAGTGCGGGGTGCGCGGTGCAGGTGCGGGGTGGTGAGTGGAGGTTGAGGGCGGGAAGGGGCCCCCCCACCCCTCCAACCGCACTCCACTCATCCCCCCTCACCAAGCCCCCGCACCCCGCACTCTCCCCAGTCTGAT
>DATCGU010000238.1:0-9407 GCA_036508735.1 Gemmatimonadaceae bacterium | reverse complement strand
AGGTCAGCATGTCGCTGACGGTCGAGCGCAGGGCGCCGGCGCCGGCGAAGGTGGGAAGGTCCCAGTTCTTCGCGGGTGTGCCATCGATGGCATGCCCGGGTGCGAGGCGCGACTGCATGGACTTCGTCAGGGTAATGCGCGTGTCCTTCATGCCGAGCGGCTTCAAGACCCGGTCGGTGACGACCGCTTCGTAGTCCCTGCCAGCACGCTGGCTCAGCGCCTGGCCGAGCAGCCCGACGCCAAGGTTGGAGTACTCGTACTTCTCGCCGATGCCGCGCGGCAGTTTGTAGCGCCCGAGGAACTCATACATCTGCGCGACCGTATAGTCGGCGTACGGGTTGGCCTTGTCCTTCGACTTGAAGTTGTCGGGCATCCCCGGCAGCCCGGAGCTCTGCGTGGCCAGATCGAGCAGCGTGATCTTCTTGCCGTCACGCTCGGGAATGACGGTGCCCGGCGGCAGGTACTTCGCCACCGGATCATCGAGCGCCACCTCGCCCTTCTTCACCATGTCGGCGAGGATGGACGCCGTGAACGTCTTGGTGATGGAGCCGATCTCGAAGACGGTGTTGCCGTCGAACGGCTGCACGCCGGCGCCAGGACCGTAGGCAATGACGCGGCGCTGGTTGTCGCGCGAGACGAAGCCGACGGCGATCCCGGCAAACCGGCCGGCGTCGACGCGTTCCCTGATGACGGCGCGAACCGCGGAGTCGCTGGGAGCAGCCTGGGCGGAAAGGGAGGCTGCCGCGACGAGGGAGAGGAGGAGTGGACGCATGGGCTCCCTACGGGAGAATTCGGATTTCGGATTCCGGATTGTGATCCAGGATACCGAATTCGGATGGGGATCAGCGATGGGACGACAACGGGCGAAATCGATGTGATGGATGGGCAATCGTCAATCGCCATCCGAGTTCGGTATCCCCGATCACGATCCGGAATCCGGCATCCGGAATCTTGCTCTACAGCGTCTCCACCCCGCGCGCCGTCACCCGGTGCGAGACGAGCGGCGGCAGCGTCGGTTCCTCGTCCCCGATGACAATGGCCTCCTTCAGGCACGCCAGGCCGACCTCGGTGCCCGCCACATCACGGGCGAAGACCGCGGCGAGCGGCTGGCCGCGCATGATGTGCGTGCCCGGCTTGACGAGGATGCGGAATCCCACGGACGGATCGATGGTGTCTTCCATGGTCCTGCGGCCACCGCCCAGGGCGATGATGCCGCGTCCGACGACCCGCGGCTCGACCCGCCGGATGTAGCCGGAACGATGCGAGAAAAACATCACCGTCTCGCCGGCCTTCGGGAGCACCTCAGCCGGCGCGTCGACGACCCGGGGATCACCGCCTTGCGCCTTGATGATCTTCCGGAACTTGTCCAGCGCGAGGCCCGTGTTGAGCGCGTTCTCGAGCACCGAGCGCGCCTCGCCTACGTCGGCGGCCACCTTGCCGAGCACGAGCATCTCGGCGCCGAGCGCCAGCGTCACCTCGCGCGTGTCGGCCGGTCCGCCACCGCGCAGCACGTCAATGCTCTCCTCGACCTCGATCGCGTTGCCGCAGGCCACGCCGAGCGGATGGTCCATCGAGGTCAGGAGCGCAACCACCGGGCAACCGCGACGCTCGCCGATGGCGATCATCTTCCGCGCCAACTCGAGGGCGCGTTCGGTCTCCGGCAGGAAGGCGCCGGCGCCCGTCTTCACGTCGAGCACGAGACCGCTCAGCCCCTCGGCGAGCTTCTTGCTCATGATCGACGCGGCAATCAGCGGGATGACCTCCACGGTCGCGGTGACGTCGCGCAGCGCATAGAGCTTCTTGTCGGCCGGGGCGATCTCGCCGGTCTGGCCCATGAGCGCACAGCCGATCCGCTCCACCTGGGCGCGTGCGTCGGCCAGCGTCAGCCGGGTATTGAAGCCGGGAATCGACTCGAGCTTGTCGAGCGTGCCTCCCGTATGCCCGAGTCCTCGCCCGCTCATCATGGGCACCGGCACGCCACAGGCCGCTATGAGCGGTGCCAGGACGAGGGACACCTTGTCGCCAACCCCTCCCGTGGAGTGCTTGTCGATGGCCGGCCGGTGAAGATGGGAGAGGTCCAGGCGCTCGCCGCTGTCCAGCATCGCCTCGGTGAGCGCGTACGTCTCTTCGTCGTCGAGGCCCTGGAAGAAGATGGCCATCAGCAGGGCGGACACCTGGTAGTCGGGGACGGTGCCGGCGGCATAGTCCACGGCGAAGGTGCGCCACTCGTCGGGGCTGATGCGGCCACCGTCGCGCTTGCGGGTAATCAAATCGATGAGGTGCATTGACCGTGCAGCGACGCATCCCATACGTTCCCCTCGTGTCCCTGGGGCACGGGACACGGGCACAGGAATTTATCAGGAGGCGTTCAGCCTTGAAGAAGTGGACGGGTTGGGTGACTCAGGTGCTCGTGATGGCGCTCGCGGTGACGACCCCCACGAGCGCGCAGGGCGTCACCGATCATATGGCCGCCGGCGACCGCCTGTTCGTCGCCCGCGACGCCCTGGGAGCGCTGCGTGAATACGAACTGGCCATCGCCGCCAGCCCGTTGAACTACGACGCACTGTGCAAAGCGTCACGCAGCGCCGTGGACCTGGGGGAGTTCGAGCCCGACGCCGTGGCACGAACGGCATTCTTCACGCGGGGACGCACGCACGCGCAGGCGGCGGTATCCGTGAACCCCCGCGGCGCGGACGGGCACTTTGTCCTTGCCGAGGCCACCGGACGGGCCGCGATGGCCGTCAGCTCGCGCGAACGCATCAACTACGGCAAGATCGTGCGCAGCGAGGCGCTGGCCGCACTGGCCATCGCCCCTGAACACCCCGGCGCGCTGCACATCATGGGCATGTGGAACGCCGAGGTCATGCGCCTGCCCGCCTTCCTGCGGTTCATCGCCCGGACATTCCTGGGTGGTGAGGTCTTTTCGGAAGCCAGCTGGGACCAGGCGGAGCGGTATCTTGTGCGGGCGGTGGCCGCCGAGCCCAACCGGATCGTGCACCACCTGGACCTGGGAAGGGTCCTGCGGGACCGGGGCAACACGGCGGGAGCGCGCGCGCAGTTCGACTGGATTGCCCGCGCCGCCACCACCGACTTCAACGACCCACATTACAAGCTGCAGGCATCCGCCGAGCGGAGGAAGCTGTGACCATTCCGAACGTGAACCCGGTCGACGCCGGCGAGGAAATCAACCGGCTTCAGGCCCGGGTGCGGGAGCTGACGCGTGAGAAGGAACACCTCATTGCCACCGTCGACATCCTGCAGGAGATCTCGAGTTCCCTGCACTTCGTGGACATCCTGCAGGCGATCGCCGGAAAGCTGGGGAAGATGTTCGGCCTCGACCGTTGCTCGATATTCCTTGCCGGCGAGCGGGACGAGGGCGTGCGGCTGGTGGCAAGCTACGAGGACCCGTCGATCCGGAACCTCGTGGTCGACCTCGACCGTTACCCCGAACTGAAGAGGGCCTTCGCCAGCGGCGAGACGGTGTTCATTCCCGATGCGGTGAACGACCCGGCGTACCGCAACGTGCGCACGGCGCTGGACGCCCGCAACGTGCGGTCGATCATCGTGGTGCCCATCCAGTGGCGCAAGGACGTGATCGGGGCGATTTTTCTCCGCACGGAACGCGACGCCCTGCCGTTCTCCGACGCCGACGTGCGGTTCACGCAGGTGGTCGCCGAGCTCACGGCCAAGGCCCTGCGCAACGCACACCGGTTCGAGGCGCTGCTGCGGTCGTCGGAATCGGAGCACAGCGCGTCGCGCCGGGCCGACCTCGAGCGGATCGCGCTGGTGGCCTTCCTGCGCCGCCTGCTCGATCGCTATGCCGGATCGCAGGATCACATGTGGGCCGAGACGCTTCTGCCCAAGGCGTCGGACGAGGAGCTGGAGCGCCTCGTGGAAGTCGCACTGAACGTCGTGGCCGAAGAGGCCAAGGGCTGAACCTTCACCGAGTCAACGCACCATGATCAGCAAGAAACTGAACGCCGCCATCAACGCGCAGGTGGGCAACGAACTGGGCGCCTCGCACCAGTACATCGCCGTTGCCGCGTTCTTCGATCAGGAAGGGCTGCCGGCGCTCGCCCAGCACTTCTACAAGCAGTCGCTGGAGGAGCGCGACCACGCCATGCGGTTCGTCAGGCTCGTGCTCGACGCCGGCGCCGACGTGATGGTCCCGGCGATCCCGGCGCCCAAGACGGGCTTCAAAAGCGCCGCCGAGGCGGTGAAGCTGGCGCTGGACTCGGAAATCCGGGTCACCGGGCAGATCAACGCGCTGATGGACCAGGCGATTTCGGACAAGGACCACGGCAGCAAGAACGCGCTCGAGTGGTTCGTGAACGAACAGCGCGAGGAGATGGCGTCGATGGACACGCTGCTGCGGATGGTGAAGCGCGCCGGCGAGCACGGCCTGTTCTTCGTGGAGAACTTCCTGCTCCAGGGCGGGCTGGCCGACGCCCCCGCCGGCAAGGACGCCGCGGTATAGCCAGGTGACGGCACCCCGTCCCGAGGCGCCGCGCGCGTGAGCACGCCGGCGGCGGAGCCGGCCGCGCGCGCGGCGTCATTGCGCGAGGCGCTCGAACGGGCGTCGCACGAGTACTACGTGCTCGACCGGCCGTCCCTGAGCGACGCCGAGTACGACAAGCTGTTCCGTGAGCTGCAGGCGATCGAGCGCGAGCACCCCGAGCTGCGCACGGCCGACTCGCCCACCCGACGCGTGGGCGCCGAGGTGGGCGAGTCGCATCTCGCGAAGTACGCCCACCTGGTGCCCATGGGGTCGCTGAACAATGCATTCAGTGACGAGGAACTCGAGGCGTGGGGGGCCAGCGCGCGCGACGTCGTGGGCGGTGACTTCGATCGCTCCGGCTTCTGCTGCGAGCTGAAGATCGACGGCGCGGCCATCAGCCTGACCTATCGCGACGGCGTGCTCGTCACCGGCGCCACGCGCGGCAACGGAAGCGTGGGCGAGGACGTCACCGCCAACGTGCGCACCATCCGCGACATCCCGCTGCGGCTGAAGGGCGCCGGGTGGCCGTCGCTCATCGAGATTCGCGGCGAGGTCTACATGACCTTCGACGGCTTCGAGAAGATGAATGTCGAGCGCGCGGCCGCGCTCGAGCCGGTGTTCGCCAACCCGCGCAACTCGGCGGCCGGCGCCCTGCGGCAAAAGGACCCCACGGTCACGGCCAGGCGCCCGCTGCGCTTCTTCGGGTATGCCTTCGCCGTACCGGGCACGACGACGCTGCCGTTTGCCACGCAGTGGGACCTCCTCGAGACGCTCGTGGGCTGGGGAGTACCCGTGGCGCCACACCGCCAGCGGTGCCGGACGCTCGCCGAGGTGCACGCGTGGGCGCACGCGCTCGAGGCCACGCACCGCGCCACGCTGGCCTTCGCCATCGACGGCGGCGTGGTGAAGGTGAACGCGCTCGCCACACAGGCCGACCTCGGCTCAACGGCCGGCGGGCGCGAGCCGCGCTGGGCGATCGCCCGCAAGTTCGCCCCCGACATCGCGGAAACCCGGCTCCTGGACATCGAGATCCAGGTGGGGCGCAGCGGTGCGCTCACGCCACGCGCTATGCTCGACCCGGTGGAGATCGGCGGCACCACGGTGACCTACGCCACGCTGCACAACTTCGACCTCATTGCCGAGAAGGACCTCCGCATCGGTGACGTGGTGCAGGTGAAGCGGGCGGGCGAGGTCATTCCGCAGGTGCTGGGCCCGGTTCCCGACCGGCGTGATGCCGCGAACCCCCCGAAGAAGTTCAGGGCGCCCACGCGCTGTCCCGTCTGCGGCACGGCGGTGGTGCGCTCGGAGGGTGAGGTGGCAGTGCGCTGCCCCAACGAGACCTGCCCGGCTCGGCACCTCGAGGAACTGATCCACTTCACGGCGCGCGCGGCGATGGACATTCGCGGGCTGTCGGAACAGCGCGTGCGGCAGTTGATCGAAGCGGGCCTCATTAGCGACCCCGCGTCGCTGTACGAGCTGACCGAGGAGGTGCTCGCGGCGCTTCCCCGACTGGGCGAAAGGAGCGCCGAGCAACTGGTGAGCGCCATTGCGGCGTCCAAGGGCCAGCCGCTGTCGCGCCTGCTGTTCGGGCTGGGAATCCCGGACGTCGGCGAGGAGACGGCCAAGCTGCTGGCGCGCCGGTTCGGGACGATGGACGCGCTGAAGGATGCGACCGAGGAGGAGATTGAGGGGATTCACGGCATCGGCCCTTCAATCGTTGCATCGGTGACCGGCTGGTTCGCGACGCCGGAGAACCGCGTCCTCGTGAGGGCCCTGCAGCGGCACGGCGTGAATTCGAACGAACCGAAGCGCGCCGAGGCAGAGGGTGCCCTGCTGGGGAAGAAGATCGTCATCACCGGGACGTTGCCGACCCTTGCCCGCGCCGAGGCCAGGGAGCTGGTGGAGCGTGCGGGTGGCAAGGCCACCGACTCGGTGTCGAAGAACACCGACTTCGTCGTTGCCGGTGCCGAGGCGGGCGGCAAGCTCGACAAGGCGCGGGCGCTGGGAGTCGAGGTGATCGACGAGGCCGAGCTCTTGCGCCGCATCGGGCGCTGACCCCTTCTTTGATGGACATGGCCAACACATTCGCGCTCGCCTCGACGCCGCTTGTCGCGCTTCCGCGCCAGTCCCTGGCCGCCCTGCGCGGCGCGCTGATGCGCGACCTTGGCGGCGGCTATGCCACGTACCTGCAGGAAGCCGGCTATGCCGGGGGCGACGCCGTGTTCTCGTCGTTCCGCGAGTGGCTCGCCTCGCGCGGCGGAGACGCCGATTCGGTGGGCTTCGCCGAGTTCCAGGGCCTGGCCGCGGAGTTCTTCTGCGACATCGGCTGGGGTACGCTGGAGATGGGCAACCTGAGCGACGTCGTCATCACGCTCGACAGCACCGACTGGGCAGAAGCCGATCCGACGCTGAACATCGGCTTCCCCGCCTGCTATTACACCATGGGTCTGCTGGCCGACTTCTTTGGGCGCGTGGCTGAGACGCCGCTGGCCTGCTACGAGGTGGAATGCCGGTCGAACGGCTCGTCCCGCTGCCGGTTCCTGCTGGGGAGCGCCGAGGTCATTGGGCAGGTGTACCAGCGGATGACGGAAGGGCGGACGTACCTGGAGGCGGTGCAGGAGCTGGCGTAGAGAGCGCGAGAGCAGAAGAGCGCGAGATGCCCAGCCGGGCGTCTCGCGCTCTCGCGCTCTCTAGTATCCGCCGGGATCGTCGAGATACACCGCCTCGTACTTCGGGTTCGGCACCAGTTCGCCGTTATGCAGGATCTCGCGGTCCCACGGCAGCACGATGGTGCTCTCGGTGGCCAGGGCGTAGAAGTCCGGTTCGTACGGACCGCAGCGGAAACTCACGGCGGTGCGCACGTCGATGGCGCCCGCGTTGATGAGGGCGGCCTTGGCGAGGCGCAGGGTCACGCCGCTGTCGCAGGTCTCATCGACCAGGAGGACGCGCTTGCCGCGCACCTGCCCCGGGGCGCCGCCGAGCACGGCGGGAGTCTCGCGCACGCGGTCGCTGCCGAAGCGCCGGCTCACCAGGATCGAGTGGAACTCCCGGTCGAGGATGGCGGCCACGACGCAGCCGGGCACGACGCCGGCGGTGGCCACGCCGACGACGACTTCGGGGACGAAATCCCGGGCCACCTTGAGCGCGAGGGCGCGGGAGAGCTCACCGAACAGCGGCCACTCGACGTGCAGAACGCCCTTGGCAGGGTCCACGACGGTCTTGCGGGGTGACATGGCTTCTCCGGGGGACCGGGGGATGAGCGCACAGAGCGTCTGGCGTGAAGCTACCCCGGCCCCCGCGCGGGCGGAAGCGCGGTTGCTCCTCCTGCGGGCAGCGCATAGGTTGTGCCGTAGAACGCCTGCCGCGCGTCTATAGTTGGCTCTCCCAGCGAATGCGCGCTGGCCGCCTCCTTTCTCATCCAGCGAACCCCGCCGCGCCTATGTCCTGGCTGAGCCGCCTCCTGGGCGGCAAGTCCGAAACCCGAGCCAGACCGCAGCGCCTCGATTACCTGAACGAGGCGCTGCTGCTGGAGCGTCAGGGTGACTATGACGCGGCCATCACGTCGTACCGGCTGGCCCTGCGCGACATGCCGGACGACCTGCGCGTGCTGCAGAACATGGCGATCGCGTACTCGCGCACCGGGCGGCTGGAGGAGGCGATCCGCGCCTACCGTCGGGCGCTCGAGATCGACCCGTCGCAATCGGGGGCGCACTACGGCCTCGCGTTCCTGCTCATCAAGCGGGGCGATGCCGGCGAGGCGGAAAAGCACCTCGAGGCCTTCCTGGCCAGCCCGCCGGATGGCGCCGAATCGGAACGCTGGGTGCGGCATGCCGAATCGACGCTCGAACAACTGCGGAACCCGACCACCGGCGAAGCGCCGGCCGGTTCGAGCGAGGGCTAGGTGGGAAAGGTTCTCTCGATCGTGAGCCAGAAGGGCGGCGTCGGCAAGACTACCACCGCGGTGAACCTCGCGGCGGCGTTCGCGCGGCGCGGCCTCAAGACGCTGCTCGTGGATGTCGACCCGCAGGGCTCGGTGCGCTACGGCATCGGCCTGCGCAAGGGCGCAGATACGCGCGGCTTTGCCGACTACATGCGCGGAGCGCGCACGCTGCGCGAGGTGATCCTGCCCACCGCCATGCCATGGTTGCGCGTGATGCTCGTGGGCACCGTGACCGACGGGGCCGACCACAGCGACTACCAGTCGCATGTGGCCGCCAGCGACCTGCTGCCGCGCATGCTGCAGGCGGCGAGCGAGCGGTGCGACATCGTCGTGGTCGACACGCCACCCGGGCTGGGGCCGATCGCCCGCCGGGTGCTGCTGAGCAGCGACCGCGTGATCGTGCCGCTGCAGGCGGAGCCGCTGGCGCTGCAGACGACGCCACAGATACTGCGCAGCATCCAGGACGTGGTGAAGTCCAATCCGGGGCTCACGCTCGACGGCATCCTGCTGACGATGGTCGAAGCGGGCAACCCGTCGTGCGAGCGCACGGTGGCGTACGTCAGGGAACATCTTCCGGCCGGCATGGTATTCGACATCGTGATACCGCGCTCCGTGGCCCTCGCCGAGTCCTTCGCCGCCGGCCAGCCGGCGGTCGTGCGCAATGCCTCGGATCCGGCCAGCCAGGCCTACGTCAACCTCGCCACACGGCTGGCCGACCGGTTCAACCGGCCACCGGAATGAGGCGGGCGCCGCGGTGGGTGGCAGCGGCATTCGTCGCTGTGGCAGCGATGGGATCCTGTACCAACGTCGGCACGGCACCCAATGCGATCGTCTCCCTCGCGTTCGACACTTTGCCCTATCCGTCGGTCGTGGCCGGCGACACGCTGCGTGACTCGCTGGGCCGCGCCGCGCCGCTGCACGCGCTGGCATACAACGCCGATGGCAACCTGATCGCCAATCCGGCGCTGC
>DATCGU010000237.1:0-9259 GCA_036508735.1 Gemmatimonadaceae bacterium | reverse complement strand
CCCGGTCTCGGTGCGTTCCAAGGCGAGATGTTGTCCTTCGTCAGGAATCGCTCAGTGCCGATGTCCGCAACAAGCGACTCGCTCAGCGGGAGAAATGCGACGTCCAGATCCTTCGCGCCGGGATCTGCTGGCATCGTGCCGATGAAGGCGCCGGACAGCTTCAGCAATTTCGAACCGATGGGAACGTACGTCGCCGAACGAGAGTCCGACGATATTGCGTGTTCCGCGGTCAGGAGAAAATGACGAGGCGGGAAGGTCACGAGTACCGACGACGCGATCACTTCGGGGCGCCGACGAGCATCTTCTCGCACTATCGGGAGAGCGCAATGCGCGACGCGCAGTGAAGCGGCCACTGTACGCTCGTGAATTAGCTGATGCGCGAGCGCAAGTTCGTCCATACGCTGCTAGGAGTGAGTGCGGTCTAACGACAGGTTGTGCTGTGGCCGCTTCCATTGAATGCAGGTGGGCGGCCGCGCAGTACCGAAACGTACGATAGGACGAGGCCGCCCACCTGCTTCCCTAACGCGGTCATCTGCACCAACCGCCGTTAGGGCGCCGAGCTCAAAGTTCTGTAATTCGGACCCTGCGCTTGCCGGTCCGTGTGTCGCGCCACACCTCGATTTTCAGGTGCTGCAAGTGAGGTGGAGATTCTTTGGGGGTCTTCGCTCGTGAGGGCCTCTCCCTTCCTGCTCGTGCATCCACCTCCTCTGGTAGCTCCATTGGGAGGAAAAGCTGCTCAGGATTGCGGCGTACCTGCATGAGGCTGCCTGCTAAGGCACGCATGAAGTCGGGCGACGCCGCTGCTTCGGCGCCAAGCAACCGCTCAGCCTCACGCATCGCGACCTCTACGTCAATCTCTCGGCGCTTAACGCGCAACAACAGCCGCTGAAGCTGTCCCGGAACTCCGCTGCGCCGCGTGATTCGAGGCTTGAGGTTCAGCCGCGTGAACGGCTCCGCGGCTCGCAAAACGAGATGATCGCCTGCCGTGCGTACATGGCTTTGAATCTTCTGCAGTCCTTCGACAAACGAGGGATAGCTCGCGATGCCGTAATAGAGCGCTCCGAGGGTCGCGCCGATAAAGGCCAGCCCGACGACTGATCCTTCCTCAACCTCGAGCCGGAGCGAGTACTCCTTAAGCGCAAAGTCGGTGCCTAGACTTTCATCCCACTCATCGAAGAGTTGCGTTGAGTAAACGCGAAACTCCTCACGCGGCATCGCCGGCACGTCGAATCGAAAGTCGGTTGCTCCAACTTCTATCATATGTCCCGGACGCAAAGCGTCGTGGTCGCCCTAACGACGATTATACGACTTGTTAGTTCCTTCTTGCGACGGTTAGGCCGCGACCGTCCGCCCATCAAACGCGCCGTGATTTGCGAATATCGAGCACAGCAGGTCATTGCACCAGCCTGTTTTGTGCGGATGACCGTCGATCAGGCGGTGAGGTGTTAGGTGGGTGGAACTGATCTGTCTAACGTGAGTGGGATGCCCAGGAGTTTGAAGCGAGTGTTCCTGCGGGTCCTCGGCCGCAACGTGCCGTCCTCAGGACCTCGAACGCCCTCGCGGTCACAGGTACGCGCGAGGCGAGAGGCTTTCGTCGAGGGAGCAGATCCTGCCTCATGGCCAGCCGCGCGTGACTGGGCGTGATGCTGTCGCGGTATCGCCGAACGCTTCCGCCAAGTGCAGGACCAACAAACGGTTCCGAGAGTTGCTAGATTTCCCGGTACCGAATGGAACTGGCCAATTCCCTCCGTTACTCCAAACCTCGCGCGCCGACGCGCGTACCGTGTCTTCCATAGCACCAGTCGCACCGGGTCGGGTCTTGCCGACCCTCAATGAAGACGGCACGCGCCGCTGGATTCGGCCCAAGCCCGCATCCGGCACGTGGCTCAACCGGCGCACCGTCGTCGCGTGGGTGCTGATCGCCATCTACCTCGCCATCCCGCATGTCTTCCTCAACGGGAAGCCGTCCATTCTGCTCGACCTGCAGCGGCGCGAGTTCACGTTCTTCGGCACCACATTCCTGCCCACCGACACGCTGCTGCTGATGCTGCTCGCCGTCAGCGGCGTCATCGCCATCTTCCTGGCGACCGCGCTGTTCGGCCGCGTCTGGTGCGGCTGGGCCTGCCCGCAGACGGTGTACATGGAATTCGTCTTCCGCCCCATCGAGCGGTTCTTCGAGGGCGGATATCGCGGCTCCATGCAGATTGACCGCGCGAACGAGACGTTCCATCCGCGGCGCTTCGCCAAGTACGTCGTCTACCTGGTCATCGCCTCGGTCCTCGCGCACACCTTCCTGGCGTACTTCGTCAGCTGGGACCAGGTGCAGCACTGGGTCTTCGGTAGCCCCGGTGCGCACCCGGTGGGCTTCGGGATCGTCACGATGACGACCATCGCCATTCTGCTCGACTTCGCGTACTTCCGCGAGCAGACGTGCGCGGTGGCCTGCCCGTACGGCCGGTGGCAGTCGGCGCTGCTCGACAACGACTCGCTGATCGTCGCCTACGACTACGTGCGCGGCGAGCCGCGCGGCAAGCACAAGGACCGCACCGGCAAGGGTGACTGCGTGGACTGCGAGGCATGCGTCACCACTTGCCCGGTGGGCATCGACATCCGCAACGGCCTGCAGATGGAGTGCATCCACTGCACCCAGTGCATGGACGCCTGCGACGCGGTGATGCGAAAGGTCGGCACGAGCGAAGGCCTCATTCGCTACACGTCGCGCGCCGCGCTGGCGGGCAACGGCAAGAAATTCCTGCGTGCCCGCACGGTGCTGTACCCCGCGGCCTTCGCGCTCTTCTTCGGCAGCTTCCTCTGGCAGCTGACCTTCAAGGATGCGGCCGACGTCACCCTGCTCGGCCCCACCGGCGCGCCTTTCATCGTGCAACCCGACGGCTCGGTCACCAATGAGTTGCGCATCCGCGTGGCCAACCGGTCGGGCGCGGCGCACGCCTATGCCGTCGAGGTGACCGGCGCCGAACACCTCACGCTCATCGCACCGCTGAGCCCGATGTCCGTGCAACCCGGGCGCACCGAAACCATGCCGCTCTTCGTGACCCTCCCCCACGAGGTGTTCGAGGAGGGTATACGGACAGTGACCGTTCGTGTCACCGACGGCGCAGCGTACAGCGCCGAGTTCCCGTACCGGCTGGCCGGCCCGATGAGCCGGGAAGACGACGAACGCGGCGCCCAGCGGCGGATGAAGGAAGAGCACAAGTGAAGAAGGGCATGCAATGGCCCATCGGGGTCGCCGTCGTCCTGGCGGTGACCGTCGGCGTCAATGTCTACATGGCGTTCCTCGCCAACGACGACCCGTCGGTCTCGGTGGAGACCGACTACTACCAGAAGGCCGTGCGATTCGATGCCGACCAGGCGTTGCGCCGGCGCAGCGAACGCATGGGATGGCGCCTCGCGCTCGACGCCGTCTCCTCCGCGGCAGGGGAGGAAACGCTGACGGCATCGCTGGTGGATTCCACGGGTGCGCCGGTGCGCGGCGCCACCGTGCGACTCACCGCGCGGCACGTGGCGCGCGGCAACTCGCCGCTCAGCGCCATTTTCCGCGAGGACGGCGACCACTACGTGGCGACCCTGCCGATGGTTCGTCGCGGCCTGTGGGACGTGGATGTCGAGATCGTGCGCGGCACCGAACGGTTCGTCACCGGGCAACGTCTCGACCTGCCACCCATCCGCTAGTGCTCGCGCTCGCCGCCACCGTCTTCGTCGCTAGCCTCCTCGGCTCGGCACACTGCGCGGGAATGTGCAGTCCATTCGTCTGCTTCTACGCCGGCGCCGACGTCCGCAGCGGTTGGTGGGGTCACCTGGCATACAACTTCGGCCGCCTGGTGTCGTACCTCGTGCTCGGCGCCTTCGCCGGCGCGCTCGGCGCCGGCGTCGAGCAGGTGGGCACGGGCGTCGGCGTCACGCGCGCGGCCGCCATCGTGGCCGGTGTCCTGATGATCACGTGGGGCGTCGTCACGCTGCTCGCCCAGCGTGGCGTCGAGTTGCCGGCGCTCGCGCCACTCGGCGGCGCGCAACGCTGGATGGCCGCCCGGCTGCGCGATGTGCGCGACTTCCCGCCCATCGCGCGCGCTCTCACCGTCGGACTGCTCACCACGCTCCTGCCGTGCGGCTGGCTGTATGCGTTCGTCCTCACGGCGGCCGGCACCGGCACCGTGCGCGGCGCCCTGGCGCTGATGACGGTCTTCTGGGCAGGCACGCTGCCCCTGATGCTCACGCTCGGTGTGGGCGTGCGGCGGCTGGCCGGACCGCTGCGCGCCAAGCTGCCGACGATCAGCGCCATCGCCATCGTCGCCGTCGGCGTGATGTCGCTTACCGGGCGCTTGCACCTCGACCCGACAAAGGTGGCGATGCACGCACGCCACGCCGTGCCGGCTATGCCCAAACCCGCTCAGGTGCCGCATGAGCACCGTCCGTAGCGCAGCAGCCAGCCCGCGTCCTCTTGCCTGCGATCATTGCGGGCTCGACGTGCCCGCAACATTGGTGGACGCCGCGTCCGAACGGCAGTTCTGCTGCACGGGCTGCCGTACGGCATACGCCATTCTGCATGAGCACGGACTCGGCCAGTACTACGCGTTCGGCGAGAAGCGCGACACACCGGTGCGCCCCACCGGCAAGCGCTATGAAGAGTTCGACCACGAGGCGTTTCGATCGCTCTACGTGAAGCCGCTGCGCGGCGGGCTGTGTGAAGTGGAACTCTACCTCGAGGGTGTGCACTGCTCGTCGTGCGTCTGGCTGGTGGAGCGCGTGCCGCTGCTGCTCACCGGCGTGGTGCGCGCCGACCTCGACATTCGCCGCGCCCGCGCCCACGTCGAGTGGGATCCCGTGGTGGTGTCGCTCTCGGCCATCGCACAGCAGCTCGACGTGCTCGGCTACGCGCCGCACCCGTTCCGTGGCGTGGCCGCCGAGACGATGCGGCGCAAGGAAGACCGCGCGATGCTCATGCGCATCGGCATCGCCGGGGCGCTGGCCGCCAACATCATGCTGCTGGCGCTCGCGCTGTACAGTGGATGGTTCACCGGCATGGACATCGAGTGGGAGCGCTATTTCCGCCTCGTCTCGCTGCTGCTCACCATTCCCGCGCTGTTCGGGCCTGGGTGGCTGTTCTTCCGTGGTGCCCTCGCCTCGCTGCGCACCCGCCGGCTCCACATCGACCTTCCCATCGCCGTCGCGCTGCTGGCTGGCTTCTCGCGTGGTGCCGTGAACACGATCACCGGCACCGGGCCCATCTACTTCGATGCGGTCAGCATACTGGTCTTCCTGCTGCTGAGCGGACGCTTCCTGCAGAACCGCGGCCAGCGCGCGGCGGCCGATGCCGCCGAGCTGCTCGGCTCGCTGGCGCCCAATGCGGCGCGTGTCATTGACGAGAGCGGAGAACGCGAGCTGCCGGTGGAGGCGTTGCTCCCGGGCATGGTGATGACCGTGCGCGCCGGCGAGACCTTCGCCGCAGACGGCGACGTGACCGCGGGACGTTCGGCCACCGACTGCTCGTTGCTGACCGGCGAGACGCGTCCCGAGGGTGTCGATATTGGATCGCCGGTGTATGCCGGCACGGTGAACCTCACCGGCCCGCTGATGGTGAAGGTGACGCGTTCCGGCGAGATGAGCCGCCTGGGCGCCCTGCTGCGGCGCATGGAGGAAAGCACGCGCCGGCGCGCGCCGGTGGTCCAGCTGGCCAACGCGATTGCCGGCTGGTTCGTGGCCGTCGTACTCGTGCTCGCCGTCGTGGCATACGTGTACGGCTTGCGGCACGATCCCGCGCATGCGCTCGACAACGCCATCGCCCTGCTGGTGGTCACCTGCCCGTGCGCGCTGGGGCTCGCCACGCCGCTGGCCATCACCGTGGCCATAGGGCGCGCAGCGAAGGCCGGCATCCTCATCAAGGGGGGCGACGCCATCGAGGCGCTCAACCGTCCCGGGCTGATCTTGCTCGACAAGACCGGCACCGTCACCGAAGGGCGCGTGCGCCTGGTGCGGTGGGAGGGCGCCGAGCAGGTGAAGCCGCTGGTGGCCGCGCTCGAGCGTGGCAGCAACCACCCCATCGCCATTGCGGTGCAGCAGGCGTGGCCCGTCATCGGCACGCTCGATGCCGCCAACGTCCGGCAGACGGCCGGTGGGGGTATCGAGGGAGATGTCGGCGGAGTGCACGTGATCGTCGGGTCGCCGGTGTTCGTCGCGCGACGCATCGGCGCGCAGGACCAGGCTCCCGACGTGCGCATCGAGGCCTACGCCGAGGAAGGGCTGACGCCAGTGTGGATTGCGGTGAACGGCTCGGTGGTGGCGCGCGCCGGCTTTGGCGACCCGGTGCGCAGTGACGCGCGCGTGTCGATCGATCGACTGCGCGCACTTGGCTGGCGTGTGGCGCTCCTCAGCGGCGATCACCCCGCGGTGGTGCGCGGCACGGCGCAACTGCTGGGCATCGACCTCGCCGACGCCACCGGCGGCGCGTCACCCGAGGACAAGCTTCGCCGTGTCGAGGAGGCACGTGCGCGCGGCACGGTGCTGATGGTCGGGGATGGCGTCAACGATGCGGCGGCGATTGCGGCGGCCACCGTCGGCGTGGGAGTGCACGGTGGCGCCGAGGCGTCGATGAGTGCGGCCGATGTGTACCTGGCGCGGCCGGGGCTCGCTCCGCTGGTGGAGTTGGTGGAGGGGTCGCGGCGCACCATGCTGGTAATCCGCAACAACATCCTGTTCTCCATTGCCTACAACGTGCTGGGTGCCACGCTGGCATTGCTCGGCCTACTCGACCCGCTCATCGCCGCCGTGCTCATGCCCATCAGTTCGCTGAGCGTGGTGCTGACAAGCTGGCGCGGCCGTACGTTTGACGCTGCGGTTGCGCCGCGTGGCGCCGCCTTGGCATTGTCGAGTATTCCTGTCGCAGAGGCTGCGCGGTGACCGTTCTGTACATCATCCTCCCGCTGGCGCTGCTCATCGTCTTCATCGCGGTGGCGGCGTTCGTCTGGGCGGCCCGGAAGGGGCAGTTCGACGACCTTGAGACGCCGGCGATGCGCGCGCTGCACGATGAGGTCGGCGACCAGAAGGGGCCGCCGAAGCCATAGGCGGCGTCGCGCGGTGCGTCATGACAGTGGTGTCACCCTTGCTCCCCGCTGCCCAGCCTGGCCGACCGAAAGGCCCAGATCGAGAAGCCCGAGGCGATGACGAAGGCGCAAGCGGACGCCCACACCGGCACGGTGACCTCGCCGACCTGGATGGGCAATCGCATGACCGTGCGGATGAGCTGCAGGGCGGCAAGCAAGCCGAAGAACGCGCCCGAGACCTGTACATAGCGAAGCATGTGGCCCCCCCGTTCGTGTGCGGTGGCCGCCTGACGACGGCCCCGGCGAGTACGTTGCGTCAGTGGAGCCCGCCTCGCAATGCAGAGGCCTTCCCACACCACTCCGCGCCCCACACCTTAACAGGTGATTCCGTCCTGCCCAGGCTTCTCTCCCGTTTTCGCCATCGCTTCTCCCGCGCACACTCCCATGCCTTCCCATCGCCTTTTCGCCTTCGCCCTCTCGCTCTCCATGCTCGCCTGCAACAGCGGCTCCTCGGGTGGCACCCAGGCAAACGCCCCGTTCACCCCCGCCAACCCGTTTGCCACCGCCAGCACGCTCCCTTTCGAGGCGCCACCCTTCGACAAGATCAAGGACGCCGACTACCATCCCGCCCTCTCCGAAGGGATGCGCGTCCAGCTCACTGAGGTCCACGCGATCGCCGCGGACACCTCCGCACCCACCTTCGACAACACCATCATCGCCCTCGAGCGGTCCGGCCGCCTCCTCTATCGCGCCTCGAACACGTTCTTCGCGCTGACGCAGGCGAACACCAACGACACGCTGCAGAAGGTCGAGGAGGAGATGACGCCGCTCCTCGCCGCGCACACCGATGCCATTCACCTGAACGACACGCTCTTCAAGCGCGTGAAGAGCGTCTACGACCGCCGCGCCGACCTCAAGCTCGACGCCGTTCAGATCTTCCTCGTCCAACGCTACTATCACGATTTCGTGCGCGCCGGCGCCGCGCTCTCCGATGCCGACAAGGCCAAGCTGCGCGTGCTCAATACGGAGGAGGCGACACTCTCGACGAACTTCAAGAACCACCTCCTCGCCGCCACGAAGGCGGGCGGACTGGTCATCAGCGACAAGACGGAGCTCGACGGGCTGAGCGATGCCGAGATCGCCTCGGCGGCCGACGCGGCCAAGCAACGCAAGCTCGATGGCAAGTGGGTGCTCCCGCTCCAGAACACCACGCAGCAGCCGGTGCAGGCGTCGCTGAAGAACCGCGCGGTACGCGAGCGGCTGTTCAAGGCGTCCACTACTCGCGCGGAACTGGGCGACAGCAACGATACGCGCGCCATCATCAAGCGTCTCGCACAACTCCGCGCCGACCGTGCCAAACTGCTCGGCTTCCCGACGATCGCCGCGTACGTCGAGGACGACCAGATGGCGCACACGCCGGAGGCGGCCATCAAGCTCCTGACCGGGGTCGTGCCCGCGGCCACGGCCAAGGCGCGCGGCGAGGCTGCCAAGATGCAGGCGCTGATCGACGCGCAGAAGGGCGGCTTCAAGCTCCAGCCCTGGGACTGGCAGTACTACGCCGAGCAGGTGCGCAAGGCCGAGTACGCGCTGGACCAGTCGCAGATCAAGCCATACTTCGAGCTCGACCGCGTGCTCAAGGATGGAGTGTTCTTTGCCGCGAACCAGCTCTACGGGCTCACGTTCAAGGAACGGAAGGACATCCCGGCGTATCACCCCGACGTGCGCGTGTTCGAGGTATTCGACGCCGACGGCAGCTCGCTGGCACTCTTCTATGCCGACTACTTCAAGCGCGACAACAAGAGCGGCGGAGCGTGGGAGGGCGCGTTCCTGGACGGCGCCGGGCTGTTCAATCAGAAACCGGTGGTGTACAACGTTGCGAACTTCACCAAGCCGGCCGCCGGGCAGCCCGCCCTGCTCACGTTCGACGATGCGTCGACCATGTTCCATGAATTCGGCCACGCGCTGCACGCCATGCTCACGCACGTGGAATACCCGCGCATCGCGGGCACCAACACGACGACCGACTTCGTGGAGTTCCCGTCGCAGTTCAACGAGCACTGGGCGTTGTATCCAAGCGTGCTGCAGAACTACGCCAAGCACTACCAGACTGGCACCCCGATGCCCGCGGAGCTGGTGGCGAAGATCCGGAAGGCGCACACGTTCAACCAGGGGTTCGCCACCACCGAGTACGTGGCGGCGGCGCT
>DATCGU010000236.1:0-2678 GCA_036508735.1 Gemmatimonadaceae bacterium | reverse complement strand
GCCCCCGGCCGCCGGAGGCCCCGTGATCATCATCACCGAACCAGGCATCACCGAACCCAAGCTTGACGCGCTGCGCGAACACCTCGAAGGACACGGCGTCCGCACCCACATCTCGCGGGGCACCGACCGGGTGATCGTTGGCTGCGTGGGCGACACGTCGACACTCGACGCTGGCACCGTGCGCGCCTGGCCCGGCGTCGCGTCGGTGGTACCGGTGCAGACGCCCTACCGCCTGGCGTCCCGCGCGTTCCGCACGGCGTCCACGATCGTGCCGCTCGGTGACGCGGCCGGCACGTGCATCGGCGACGAGGCGATCGTGGTGGCGGCCGGTCCGTGCTCGGTGGAAGGGCGGGAAATGCTGCTGGCAGCCGCACACGGCGTGCGCGCGCATGGCGCAACGATGTTGCGCGGCGGCGCCTTCAAGCCGCGCACGTCACCGTGGGGATTCCAGGGACTTGGCGCCCAGGGTCTCGCCATGCTGGCCGAGGCGCGCGAGGCAACCGGACTTCCCGTGGTCACCGAGGTCATGGACCCTCGGCACGTGGACCTGGTGGCCGAACACGCGGACGTGCTCCAGATCGGTGCACGCAACATGCAGAACTACCCGCTGCTGGCCGAGGTGGGTCGCGTGCGGCGCCCGGTGCTGCTCAAGCGCGGACTTTCGGGCACGATCACGGAACTCCTGCTCGCTGCCGAGCACATCATGGCGCGCGGCAACAACGCGGTGATCCTGTGCGAGCGCGGCATCCGAACGTTTGAGACGGCGACGCGCAACACCCTCGACGTAGGGGCGATCCCGGTGCTGAAACGGGAGACACACCTGCCGGTGTTTGTCGACCCCAGCCACGCGGCCGGCCGTGCCGACCTCGTGGCACCCCTGGCCTTTGCCGCCATCGCCGCCGGCGCCGACGGCCTCATCGTCGAAGTGCATCCCTGCCCTGCTGAGGCGCTCTCCGACGGCGATCAGTCTCTGACGCTCGAGCAGTTCGGGAAGATGATGGGTAGCCTGGAGCTCTTTGCGCGCGCGGCCGGGCGCACGATGCGAGGAACAGGCACAGTGGAGTGCAGGGGAACGGAACCGCTCGGCACGAGGGTCGCCTCATGACTGCGCCCACTCTCACCGAGCTGCGCCAGCGCCTTGAGGCGATAGACGCGGAATGTGTGACCCTGCTGGCCCGCCGCATGGAGGTGGCACGCCGGGTCGGCGCGCACAAGCGCGCGCGCGGACTGGCCACGCTCGACGCGCGACGCGAGGCGCGCGTGGTGGCGTCGGCAGCGCAACTGGCGCGCGATGCCGGCCTTCCCGAGGAGGACGTGCGGCAGATCTTCTGGCACGTCGTCGCCATGAGCCGCCGCGCACAACAGGAGGAGACACCGTGACCGCCGAGGGCCCGTTTGCCGTGCTCGGGCTGGGCCTCATGGGCGGGTCGCTGGCTCGCGATCTCGCGGCGGGCGGCGCTACTGTGTGGGGGTACGATGCGGATGCCTCGACGCTGCGCCGCGCGCGACGCGCCAGCGTCATTGCCGAGATCATCGGGGATGACCTCGCGCGGCTTTCCGGGGCACGCACGGTCGTGCTGGCGGTCCCGGTCGACGTGGCGCCGGCACTGCTGGAGCGTGCGCGGCCGCATCTCGACGGCGCCACGCTCATCACGGATGTCGGCAGCACGAAGCGGCGAATCGTCGCGCAGGCCCGGGCCCTAGGCTTGGCGCACAGTTTCGTCGGCTCTCACCCCATGGCCGGCGACCATCGCGCCGGATGGTCGGCATCGCGGAGGGGACTCTTCTCGGGCGCGCGCGTGGACCTGTGCGGCGACGCATCGGTTCCACCGGCGGTGTGGCGTCGCGCGCGAGCGTTGTGGCGCGGCGTGGGCGCCCGGCCGGTGGTTCGCGACGCCAGCACGCACGACGCTGAGGTGGCATTCACCAGTCACCTGCCGCAGCTGCTATCGCTCGCCCTCTCGGGAACCCTGGCGGCCCGTGGAATCGCTCACCAGCGCCTGGGTGCGGGGGGCAGGGACATGACGCGTCTGGCGGGTTCCGACGCCGGAATGTGGTCGGCCATCCTCGACGACAATGCGGCCGCGGCGCTCGATGCGCTGGACGCCTGCCAGGCGACCCTCGGTGCACTGCGCGCGGCCGTGGAGTTGCACGACCGTGAGGCGGTGCACGGCGTGTTCGGCGTCGCCCATCGATGGATGGAGGCCGGCGAACGCCGGCGGCCGAGGCTAAGGACCGTCGTACGCGCGGAGCGGTGAACGACTCGCGGGGGGCATCCGCTGCATCAGCGAATACCCCCCGCGAGAGTGCTCCAGGCCTTACGATGCGATGTGAGACACCACGTGCCGTTGCTACCTTTCGGTCCTGGCGGAGTTGGTGGGCTCGCGCCCACCGGGGCCTGAAGCAACTACTAGTCTAGCGGGTTCGGACGACAAGCACAACGGCGAATTCGGATTCCGGATTCCGGAGTGGATTTCGGATACCGATACCGATGGGGATTCACGATGAAGCACGGGCTCCCATCGTGAATCCCCATCCGAATTCACGATCCGAATTCCAAATCCGGAATCCGGAATCCGTCATCTCAAGCCAGCACCCGCTTGAGCACCTCCGTCGCCTTCTTCATCTCTTCCATCGTGCCGATGGAAATGCGCAGGTGCGTGATGAGCGGCGGGAAC
>DATCGU010000235.1:0-11987 GCA_036508735.1 Gemmatimonadaceae bacterium | reverse complement strand
CGGTTGCTGTGCCGCCGTGCTGGTGAGCAGCGTGGTCCACCCCGCCGGCAGCGCCAACGCACCGATGCGGCCGGCCGCGCCCGTCTGCACCGCGAACAGCGTGGAACCTGAGCCGCTCATCATCGCCAACAGCGTGTGTGGCAGGGCTGCGAGCTGCGTCTTCACCGCAGCCAGCGCGGGATGATGGGTGAAGACCACGGCCTCGAAGTCGTTTACCGCATCAGCCGCCACGGCGCCCCAGCCGCCCAGGGAGCGGGGCGAGCGCCACGCGGCCCCGGGTGCGAGGGGACTCGCCGCGCGCTGGCGGGCCAGCTCCCCGTACGCCCACGCCGTGTTGATGCTGAAGTCGGGAACGATGAGCAGCACGGGGGCGGCGCTCAGCGGCGGCAAGTCGAGCATGCGCTCGCCGCGTCCCCAGGCGAGGGCCAGTTCGGACGGCGATGCGAGAAAGGCGACATCGGCGCCCAACCGGGCTGCAATGTCGACCAAGCCAGCGCCTCCCAGCGGCTTCACCGCGAGCGCATCGAGCGCGCGCAACACGGCGGCGGCGTCGGCGCTGCCGCCGCCGAGCCCGCCCCCCACGGGAACCTGCTTCTCGATCTCGATGGCGAAGCCGCCGGGCCATCCGGCAACCGCGGCATAGGCCTCCGCGGCGCGCCATGCGAGGTTCTGTTCCGCCGCCCCGAGGTTGGGTGCGCTGCCCGGGCCCATCCAGCGTGTGTCGAGCGAGCGTCCGCTGGCGGCGCGCACCGTCACCAGATCGGCGAGGGCGAGGCGCTGGAAGACGGTCTCGATCTGGTGGAACCCGCCGGCTTCGCGCGCGAGCACCCGCAGCGTGAGGTTCAGCTTGGCCTGTGCCGCCACTCGCGCGGTGGCGCTCATGGTGCCGCCGCAGCTCCCGTGGTGGCGCTCGGTCCGGCGTCACTCCGCGCCGCGGCCTCCTCTTCCTGCTGGAGATCGCCGACGTGCAGTCCCATGCGCAGAAAGTACCAGCCGCCGATGAGCGTGATAGGGATGTACGACAGCACGTGGAACCCGAGGGCCCAGGTGACGGCCCGTGCGGGGTCGACACCGTAGACGGGGAGGGCGAGCTTGGCCGCCGTCTCGAAGACGCCCACGAAGCCGGGGGACGACGGCACGGCGACACCGATGACGATGATGCCCTGCACGAAGAGGGCGGCGGTGAACGGCGCGACGATGCCGACGGCCCTGAACCCGAACCAGAACGCGAGGGCGTTCATGAGCCAGAGCGCCATGGCCCATGCGAACGTCGCGAGAAAGCGCGAGGGCTCGCGCACCACCACAAGACCGGCGGCCAGCGCATGGACCAGCGTGCCGATGCGATCCTTCAAGCGCGGCACCACCGCGCCGGTGATGCGCACCACGAGCGACTCCATGGCGTGGGGCCACTTGGCGATGGCGAAGAGTCCGGCGAACGCCATCACCACCACGCCGGCCATCGCCACGGCGATCGTCTGCACCGGCTTGCCGGCGATGGAGAAGCCGGAGGGAAAGTCGGGGGCGAGCATCGCCACCACGAGCAGCAGCAGCACGCACAATGCGTCGAACAGGCGATCCACCGCGAGCGAGGCGAGCGCGGCCGACCACGGCACGTCCCGGCGCTCGCGCACCAGCACGAAGACACGCACCAATTCACCGGCGCGGGCGGGGAGCACGTTGTTGGCCATCATCCCGATGGCGGTGGCGCGCCAGAGCGGGCCAAACGGCAGGCTCGGCGCCACGGGGTCGAGTATCGTGCGCCAGCGGCGCGCCCGCAACGGGAAGATGAGCTGCGAGGCGATGGTGCACAGCGCCCAGAGCAGCAGGTTGCTGCCGCGCAACGTCGTGACGACGTCGCCGAAGCGAATGTCCTTGAGCGCCCACCAGAGCAGGAGCGCGCTGACGCCGATGCCAAGCGCACCCCGCCAGCCCAATTTCATGGACTAGTCCGTCGTGGCGGCGAGCTCGAGCAGGTCGAACAGCTCGGCGAGCATCGCAGCGTCGGGAGTTCCGCCGTCCTGGCGAATGACATCGCGGAGTTCGATGGCACGCTCGAGCGCGTCGCGGCCGCGATAGACGAGGTCCTCGATGGGGACGGTGACGTCGTCGGCCATCGCCAGGGGCTCGGCGAGTGGTTCGTCCTCGAGGCCGCTGAGCCCGACGATGCCACGCTCGAGCAGGTCATGCAACACATCGCCGGACGTGGCCGGGCCCGGGGAACCCGGGGGACCGGCGCGCACGAGCGAGGAGGTGCCGGCGGGCGCCAGGGTGCCGATGTCCACCATGTCCCCGTGCAGCGGAAGCGGCGCACTGGCGTGCATTGGAACGGGTGCGGGGGCCGAACCCGCTGCCAACCGGCGCAGGATCTCTGCCGTGCTGTCGGGGCTCGTCGCGGCGAGCAACTGGCACGCACGGTCGAGCGCCTCGAGCGCGGTGCGACCCAACAGGGCTGCCTGCTCGCGCTGTCCCGCAAAGAACGCGGCAAGGGGCTGTTCGCCGAAGCTCGCCGCCATGCGCGACAGCGCATGCGTGGCGGCGCCCAGCTCGCGGCCCAGGCGTTCGCGGGTGGCCGCATCGACCGCGCGCGCCGCGTCGCCCACCAACTTGCGCAGGTGTTCGCAGTGACTCACCACCTCCAGCCGAAAGCGCGCAGCGGTCGTGCTGGGCGGACTGGCAGCGGCGCTCACCAGGCCGGGGGCACCGTCGTCGGGAAAGAGGGAACTGATGGGGACAACGTCATCACCCTGCAGGCCACCGCCACCGAACGCGGCCGCGGCCGCCGCGAACGCGACGAGCGACGCCGACGTCGTGGACGGGCGGTCGCCGCGCATGAGGGCGTTGCTCCCCTCGGCGAGCACGACAGCGGCCGCCGAAAAGAGCGTGCGCAGCGCCGGCGTGACCGCGCCGCCCATCTCGAATGACTTGACGGCCTGGTCGAGTGCGTCCACGATCTCGGGCAGCGGCGGCAGATCCTTGAGCAGGGCGATGCCACGCAGTCCGCGCACGCGCTGCAGCGTGGCGGAAAATGCCGCGGGTCCCACGGGATTCTCGGCAAACTCGGCAAGCCGTTGGGCAATGGCGGTGGCCTCGGTGGCGAGGAACGCCGAGGCGTTGGGCGCGGCGAATCCGCCGCCGGCGTCCGCCGGCGCGAAGCCGGCAAGCTCGCGTGTCCGCGTCGCGGCACGGGCGGTTTCACTGTCGCCCCAACTGCGTATGCCGCGAATGAGGATCTTCAGGTCGTCGATGGTGGCCACGCAGGCGCCGCGCAAGGCCTCGTTCCACGCCACCGCGCCGGACTGCAGGCCGCGAGCCACGCGCTCGAGGGCGACGGCGACATCGGCCACGCCGCCCACCTTGGCCATCGTGGCGCTGCCGCGCAGGGCGCGGGCGCTGCGGATGAAGCCCTCCAGCTCGGGCGGGTGACCGGCAGCCCTGGACACGAGGCCGTCGAGATGTTCGACGTACTCGGACGCTTCGAGCGTGAAGAAATCCAGGAGGCCGCTACTCATCGCGACTGCAAAGTACGGGAGAGGGAATGGGGGGGCAATGCTGCCATCTCATATAGACGGGCTGTGAGGCGGCGGGTAACGGAGTGCTCACTGCAAAAGAAGCCGTACGCTTTACGCTGTACGTTATACGCCGTCCGATGAAGAGCGCGGACGGCATACGGCGGACAGCGGACAGCGTATAGCGTATAGCGTACAGCTTACAGCTTCCTTTCCCTCGCGGTGCGCATCGCCTCCCTCATCTCACGCACGGCTGCTTCGATCCCGACGAATACCGCCCGGCTGATGATGGAATGGCCGATGTTCAGTTCCTCGATGTCGGCCATGGCGGCGACCGGCGCGACGTTGCGCACGGTGAGTCCATGACCGGCGTGCACGGCGAGTCCGAGCAGCCGCCCGTGGCGGGCGCCGTCGCGCAGGGCACGCAACGTGGCCGGGTCGGACGGCGCGTGAGCGTACCGCCCGGTGTGCAGCTCGATGGCGGCCGCGCCGAGGGCCTGTGACTGAGCGATCATGCGCGGGTCGGGGTCGATGAAGAGCGACGTGCGGATTCCGGCGGCCGCGAGGCGCGCCAGGGCATCGCGGAGCCGCTCCGGCTCGCGCATCACGTCGAGCCCGCCTTCCGTGGTCACCTCCTCGCGCCGTTCGGGTACGAGCGTCACCTGATGCGGGCGAAGCCGCTCGGCGATGTCCAGCATCTCGCCGGTGCAGGCCATCTCCAGGTTGAGCGGCGTACGGATGACCTGCACCAGCGCCGCCAAGTCGGCGTCCTGGATGTGGCGGCGATCTTCCCGCAGGTGCGCCGTGATGCCGTCGACGCCCGCGGCCTCGCACATTACCGCCGCCTGCGCCGGGTCGGGTTCATCGGTGCGGCGTGCCTGGCGCAGTGTCGCCACGTGGTCGATGTTGAGGCAGAGCCGCAGGTACGCCGGGCCCGCTGGTGCGTCATGGGTTGCTGCCATTTGTATCCCTCGCTAGAGTTCGCGGCAGTCCTATCCGCGGAGTGCCGAGTGAAACGAGTCGCCTTGCTGCTGCTTCCACTCATCGCCGCCTGCGCGAGCCTGCCGGGTGCGGGCTCAGGCTCTGGCGCCGAATCACCCACCGCGGCAATCCGGCAGTTCCTCGACGGTGCCAAGCGCCGGGACCTGCCTGCGATGGCCGCCGTGTGGGGCACCGAGAAAGGCCCGGCGGGAAAGTCGATGAACAAGAAGGAGCTGGAGCGTCGCGAGTTCATAATGATGCAGTGTCTCGCGCACGAGAAGTCCACCATCGGGACATCGGGGCCGGGAGAGGGTGGCCGGCTGAAGCTTCCCGTGCAGCTGACGGCCGGCGCTCGCTCAGCGTCCCCGACGTTCACCGTCGTCATGGGCCCGAGCGAGCGCTGGTACGTGGAGAATTTCGACATCGACCAGCTGCGCAACAACGGATTCTGCAGCACGACGGCGCCGTAGCCGAAATCGTGACGATGGGGAAGTGATCTTTCAGGGCGGCGAGCCACGGTGGAACCGAGGCCTTGCCGCCCCGATTAGTATTCAGACAGCTCAACCAGGACGCCGCCCGTGGATTTCGGGTGCAGGAAGGCGATCCGCTTTCCCTCGGCGCCGACGCGCGGTTGTTCATCGATGAGAGTGACCCCGGCAGCCTTCGCCCTGGCGATCGTCGCGTCGAGGTCATCGACGTAGAAGCAGAGGTGGTGAATGCCTGGGCCCTTCCTGTCGACGAATCGCGCGATCGGCGACTCGTCGACCTGGGCCTCGAGCAGTTCGACGAGCGAGTCTCCGGCAGCGACCCCGGCAATGCGGGCGCCGTCGGCATCGTCCAGCGGCGCCTCGGGCAGGCCGAGGACGTCGCGGTAGAAGGGCAAAATGGCGTCGAGGTTGCGCACGGCAATGCCGATGTGGGCAATGCGGGTGCCACGACGGGTGGACTGGGTCATTGGAACGGCGCTCCAGCGGCAGGGTGGGCGACTAACATTATCGAGCGCGATCGGTGGGCGGCACCATCGCAGCGGAGGCGAGGCACATGGCGGGCAACCTGGTGACGGTGACGGATGCCGACTTCGAGCAGGAAGTCGAGAAGCACCCGGGCGTGGCGGTGGTGGACTTCTGGGCGACGTGGTGCGGTCCGTGCCGCATGATCGCGCCGATCCTCGAGCAGCTGTCGGTGGAGTACGCGGGCAAGGTGAAGGTGACCAAGCTCGACGTCGACATGAATCAGAAGACGTCGACGCGCTTCAACGTGCGATCCATCCCGACGCTGCTGTTCTTCAAGGACGGCAAGGTGGTGGACCAGGTGATCGGTGCCGTGCCGAAGGCGGCGCTGGTCGCCAAGTTCCAGCAGCACACGGCGTAGTCGGGCCGCGCCCTCCTTTTCCATGCCTGTCGCCGCCTATCTCCGGTATCCGAAGGTCCGGGAACTCCTGCCGCGTACGCGGCTGGCCTACGTGCACCTCAACAACCTGCTGACCGACGCCAAGCGCGATCGTGCGGCGCGGGTGTTCGGTTACGTCGGCATCTGGCTCCCCGACGAGCTCCTCGTGCTTTACATGGAAGAGGGCGAAGTGGTGAACGCCACCGGCACGCCGGACGGGCAACGGTGGCGCGCGGTGGCGATCAGTGAGGCCGTGGGGAAGGTGCCGAGCGCCGCCGAGTATGGCGAAATCTGCTTTCATGAGGCGGAGGACGAACAGCTGGCGGTGATGTTTGCGACGCAGTTGTTCCCGGAGATTGCCTGGCCGCCGGAGATGCCGCGTGCCGACACGCAGGCGCTGCTCGCCAACCTCGTGGCGACGCTGTTCGATGGCGTGGTGGAGGTGGTGTACGACGCTGGCGTGAACTACGTGATCTTCCAGCACGGCAGGCCGCTGCGCGGCTACTATGTGGACGAACCGCTCTCGGGCGACGAACTGGCGCAGGTGCGCTACCTGCTGGAGCGTGCGTTCCAGCGCGGTGGCACCGTGCGCCATTTCGACGTGCCGCCGGCGCTCGCCAACCAGGCGGAGCCGGCGCTCATCGCCGCGTATCGCGAACTGGTGGGCAGTGTGGTGCAGCGACTGGTGGACGGCGGGGCCGCCGGCGCCTTTGGCGTGGCCGAGCAGGCGCGCCAGCTGCTCATGGCCAAGCACCCGTCGCTCGAGAGGTTCTCCATGCTGGTGCCGAACCCGCGCGACCCGGTGGCGGACCGGCCGGCGCTGGCGGCGGCCATGGCATCCTGGCTGCACGAGACCCTCTTGCACGTGCCCATGCCTGCCGGCCAGTCGCCCGAGCGGATCATCGCCGAGATGGCCCGCGCTCGCCGGCACCTCTTCCAGGCGGCGGGACTTTTCGACGCCTTGCCATGGACCATTCGGTGGTAGATGGTGCCGGCACGCTGTACGTCGTCAGCACGCCCATCGGGAACCTGGGAGACCTGAGCACGCGCGCCGTGGAGACGCTGCGCGCCGTCGACGCCATCCTCGCCGAGGACACGAGGCACACCCGCGCGCTGCTGCACCATTTCGACGTGCACACAGCGCTCGAGGCATATCACGAGCACAACGAGGCGGCCACCACGCCAGGCCTCGTGAGCCGCCTGCAGATGGGGGCGCGGCTGGCGCTGGTCAGCGACGCGGGCACGCCACTGCTGAGCGACCCGGGGGCTCGCCTGGTGCATGCCGCCGCCGCGAGCGGCATAGCGGTGGTGCCCATCCCCGGCGCGTCGGCGCTGCTGGCGGCGCTGGTGGGCGCGGCGCTTCCGGCCGACCGGTTCACCTTCTTCGGATTCGTGCCGCGCAAGGGACCCGAGAGGCGCTCCCTGCTGGGTGACATCGCCGCCCTGCGACACACCGCCGTGCTCTACGAGGCGCCGTCGCGGGTGGGCGACACCCTCAGCGAACTGGCCGCGGCGGGCGCTGGTGACCGATCGGCGGTGGTGGCGCGTGAGCTCACCAAGCGCTTCGAGGAGTTCCGGCGCGGAACGGTGCTCGAGCTGGCCGTGTATTACACGGCAACGGCGCCGCGCGGGGAAGTGGTGATTGTCGTGCAGGGAGGAGAGACCCCGTCGATCGACGAGGACGCCCTGCGCACGCGGGCAGCGGAACTGCGCGCGGATGGACTGAGCGCCAGGGATGTGGTGCGCGTTCTCATGGAAGACGCGGGAGCACCGCGCAACCTTGCCTATCGCCTGGCTCACGATCGAGACTGATGCGCCTCCCACGGATTCTCGTTCTCGCGCTGCCGCTGCTCGCCGGCGCGGCCCGTCCGCTGCCGCCTCCGGCGGCGGCGCGGCAACTGCCGTGGCAACTGCCGCGGCTGGCCGTGGCGCGACTGCAGTATGACGGCGGTGGCGACTGGTACGCGAATCCGTCGAGCCTGCCCAACCTGATCGCCGCCATCCGGGCGCGCACCACGCTCGATGTCGACAGCCGGGAGTGGCGGGTCACGCTCATGGATGAGCGCCTGTGGGACCTGCCGTTCCTGCACCTCACCGGCCACGGCAACATTCACCTCACCGATGCCGAGGTCCCGCGACTGCGCGAGTACCTGACGCGCGGCGGCTTCCTGCACGCCGACGACAACTACGGGCTGGACGACTCGTTCCGCCGCGAACTCAAGCGGGTCTTTCCCGACCGTGACCTCGTGGACGTGCCGCTGCGCCACGCGGTGTACCACGCGGTGTACGATTTTCCCCAGGGCCTTCCCAAGATCCACGAGCACGACGGCAAGCCGGCACGTGGCCTCGGCATCTTCATCGGTGACCGGCTGGCCGTCTTCTACAGCTACTCGAGCGATCTCGGCAACGGCTGGGAAGACGTCGGGACGTACAAGGACGATCCGCCGGAGTTGCACGAAAAGGCGCTGAAGATGGGCGTGAACCTCTTCGTCTACGCGGTGACCAGCCGCCCCGGCGCGTGACGACGGTCGAACGCCTCCAGCACGAGCACGAGCTCGTGTCGCGGCTCGCGCGGCTGACGCTCACGCTGCGGGTGGCCGGCGTCGCGCTGGGCGCGGTGACCCTCGGGGCCCTCTTGCTGGGTCACCTGCGCTGGCTGGCCCTGCCGCGACTGGCGCCCTTCGTGACGTGGGTGGCGGCGCTGGTCATCGGCTGGGCGGTGTGGCGATTGCAGCGCCGCCGGCTGCTGGCCCAGCGGACACCGCTGGAAGTTGCGGGCGCGATCGAGCGTGAACGCGGGCTGCGCGATGGCGCGGCGCGCACCCTGCTGGAAGTGGCGCCCCAGGGCGGACCGTTCGTCGCGCGGGCCGACGCGTTGCTGGGCGCGCGGCTTGGCGGGGGCACGCTGGCGCCGCGCCTCCGGCGCACGGCGCGCCGGCAGGTCGGCGCCACCATCATCGGCATGGTGGCGCTGCTGAGTGCCAGCCTCGTGAGCGCCGGGTCGCACGCCGATGGCTGGCGTGCGCTCCTGCACCCGGCTTCGGCATGGGCAGGCACGTTGCTTCCCGGCCTCAGCTTTGACGATCCCCCGGCCGGCCTGCTGCGCGGCGACACCGCGGTGCTGCAGGTGCACGCGACCGGACGACGCACGATCACCGTCCGGCAGCGCGCCACTGGTGGTGCGTGGCGCGATAGAGTGCTCTCGGTGCGCGCGGGCATGGCGGCGTGGCGCGTGGGTCCGCTCGATGCCGACCTGACGCTGCTGGCCACCGATGGCCGCGCCGAAAGCGACACGGTACGGCTGCGGCTTGCCGAACGATCGTTTGTCGGTGACGTCACGGTGAAGGCGCGCTATCCGGCATACCTCGCGCGTGCCGACGAGACGCTTGCACCCGAGGCGCCCATGCGCGTGCCGCAGGGCACGAAGCTGACAATCAGCGGGCGGGCGTCGGAGCCGCTGCTCGGCATTTCCCTCGGCAACGCTGCGGAGCGCGTGCCGCTGACCGTGACCGGGCGCGGCTTTGCCGGGGCGTTCACGCCGCGCGTCGGCGGCGTGCTGGTGTGGAGGGCGGAGGGGGCGGCGAAGCCGATCGTCGATCTTCCGGTCGCGCTGCAGGTGGAGGTGGTGGCCGACTCGGCGCCGCAGGTGGACTTCCTGTCGCCGGGCGCCGACACGAACGTGGCGCCCACGGGAACCGTGCGCGTGGCCGTGGCCGCGGTGGATGACCGCGTGCTGCGCGACGTGACGCTCTCGGTGTGGAAGCAGCTTGGAGACGGGCGCACGTCGGCGCCGCTGGCACAGCGGATGTTCGACGGCGGGGCGCCGTCCTTCCTCGGTGCGACGGCGGTGGACCTGGCGGCGCTGGCGCTGCAGGCAGGCGACGTGGTGCACCTGCAGGCCACGGCGCATGACGACTCGCCGTGGGGGCACGTGGGCCGGAGCCGTGAGCTGATGCTCAGGGTGCCAGGGCTCGAGGATCAGCGGCGCGACGCGCGCGCGGCCGCCGACTCGCTCGTCAGCAAGGCCGTGGCGGCGGCCAGGGCGCAGCAGCAGCTGGAGCAGAAGACCAGCGAGGCCGCGAACGCGAGAACGCCGAACGACGTGTCAAAGCCCGGCGACAAGAAGGCGCCAGGTGCGATGACATACGATGCAGCCGAGAAGGCCAAGGCCCTGGCCCGGGAACAGCGGGAGCTGGCCGAGCGGTCGCAGGACGTGCAGGATGCCACGCGGCAGCTGGAGGAGAAGCTGAGGGCGGCCGGCGGCCTGGACAGCTCGCTGCAGGCGCAGTTGCGCGAGGCGCAGAAGCTGCTGCGCGAGGCGCTCACGCCGGAGCTGCAGGCGGCGATGAGGAAGCTGGAGGGGGCGGCGCAGGATCTCTCGCAGGACCGCACGCGGCAATCGATGGCCGACCTCGCCGAGCAGCAGAAACGCCTTCGCGACGCGCTGGAGAAGAGTGCGGAGATGCTGAAGCGCGCCGCGCTCGAGGGACAGATGAAGACGCTCACGGCCGACGCGGCGTCGATGGCCCGCAAGCAGCAGCAGTTTGCCGACTCCGGTGCGTCCGAGGGCCAGCGAGCCAGGGACCTGGCGCAGCGGACCGGCGACCTGGCCAAGGAGATCGCGCAGCTGCAGCAGCGGCTCGAACGCGAGCGGGCTAACGCGGGGGCGCGGAAGGCGGACGATGCCGCCAACCAGGCGGCCGCGTCGCGCGAGGCGATGCAGCGTGCGGCCGCGCAGCCCCAGGGGGCGCAGGGACAGCAGGGACGAGCGCAGGCCTCCAAAGAGGCGGCGCAGTCCATGCAGCAGGCCGCCAAGTCGCTGGCGGAGGCGCGCGAGCAGCAGGTGGGGGCGTGGAAGAACGATGTCACCGGCTCGCTGGACAAGGCGGTGCAGGAGATGATGCAGCTGGCGCGCCAGCAGGAGCAGCTGGCGCAGCAGGCTCGGGAGGGAGAGAAGGGTACGGGGGGACAAAAAGGTGACCTGCGGGGGCAGCAGTCGGCGCTGCAGCAGGGCGTGCAGAAGGCCGGCGAGCGACTGCAGGAGCAGGCGAAGAAGTCGGCCATGGTGTCGCCCGGCGCGCAGCAGGCCATGAAGGACGCGCAGCAGAAGGTCGACCAGGCCATGCGGGACGCCAACAACCAGCAGCAGGGCCAAGGCAATCAGGGGCAGGCCAATTCGATGAACGAGGCGGCGCAGGCCCTGCGGCAGGCGGCGAGCGCGTTGGCGCGCGACCGCGAGCGCGTGGAGGGGGCACAGTCGGGCTCCGGCGTTCCCGAGATGATCGCCGAGCTGCAGAAGCTCGCGCAGCAGCAGGGCGAGGTGAACGCGCAGATGGCCAGCCTCTTCCCCACGCCCAGCCAGGGACGCCAGAACATGGATCCCTCCGCGAGGGACAAGGCGCGCGTGCTCGCCAGGCAGCAGCGCGCCGTGGCCAAGGCGCTCGACGACGTGCAGGACCTCGACGCCTCGGGAAAGACCCGTGAGTTGGCGCGCGAGGCACGCACGCTGGCACAGGCGCTCGAGGCGGGGGCGCCGGACGCCAGCACGCTCGACCGCCAGCAGCGGCTGTTTCGCAAGATGCTCGACGCCGGCCGGCTGCTGCAGCAGGAGGAGCGGGACGAGCAGGGGCCGCGCGAATCGAAGCCCGGTGACAAGGTGTCACCGTTCGCGCCGCCCGACGGCAGCGCGCGCGGGCGCGATGCGCTGAGGTACCGCTCGCCGACGTGGGAGGAACTGCAGGGGCTCGCGCCGGAGGAGCGGCGTGCGGTGCTCGACTACTTTCGCCGGCTCAACGAGACGGTGGACGGCAGACGGCAGACGCTGGACAAGGGCGCGCCTGCTCCCGCGAGGCCGTAGCGTGACGACGTTGCGCGCGTGGCTGTTCGGCCTCGCACTCGCACTCGCCGCGCCGTGCGCGCTCGGTGCGCAGGCGCAGGCGCCGGAGCGCGCGCTGCAGCGCGCCGTGGACCTCGAGAACGCGTCGAAGTACCGCGAGGCCGTGGCCGCGTATCGCGAGGCGTTGTCGCAGGGCGCCTTCGTGGCCGGCATCCTGGGGCTCGAGCGGTCGTTCGGCGCCATGGAGCAGGAAGACTCGCTGCTCCCGGCCATCG
>DATCGU010000234.1:0-5173 GCA_036508735.1 Gemmatimonadaceae bacterium | reverse complement strand
CCCTGGTCGATACACTGCTGGTCGATACACTGCGGCAGTTCGGGCCTCGGCTGTCGTTTGTGTCCCCTGATTCCATGCGTCGATTCACTGCGTGGCGCACTGAAATGGGGACCCTGAGCCTCGCCGTGGCCGCCACGGACTTCGACGACATCGCCCCGGATCGGTGGCGCTCCACCGGTCCCCCGCGCACGACGTTGCGTCCTGAACGGTTATATGACGTGGCGCATGTCAACCGCATCGAGGGATTGTGGACCGGCATTGGCGTCACGCGGCAATTTCGCGACCAGGTGCCGGGGCTTACGCTGCACGCCCTCGCTGGTTATGCCTGGCAAGAGCGCGCGGCGCGTGGACGCGCTATTGCGGAGTATCAGCAGTCCCGAATGCGCTGGGGCCTTCGCGTTGGACGTTCGCTCGACATTACTAATGATTTTCGGGCGTCAGTCGATACGGGCAACGCGACGAGCGCGTTGTTTGGCATAGACGACCATGACTATGTCGACCGGCGGTTTGCCAGCCTGTCGGCGGCGCGACTTCTCCCCGACCGGTTCGCTGGCCAGGTGCGCCTGGATGTGGGCGTCGCGGACGACCGGAAGGCCCAGGTGTCCATGCCGTACTCGCCATTCGGACGAAAGCTGTTTCGCCCCAATCGCGGGTCGCTGGATGGTCGCTACGCCCGCACCAGCCTGACCGCGAGCTGGCGTCCCGACCTCAGCCGTGAGCTGCTGCGCATCGGGGTTGGTGGTCGACTGTATTATGAACGCGGGGACGGGGAGCTCAACTATCAGCGGGTCGAGCTGCGCTTGACGGCCCGATGGATTCGCGGACGTTTCACGGTGCTTGGCCGTGGAGAGGTGGGCCAGGTGTTTGGCAGCGTCATTCCGCCGCAACAGTTGTTCGAACTGGGCAACTCGCAGGCGCTTCCCGGATATCGCTACAAGGAATACGCCGGGGATCGCGCCGCGCTGTTCCGCGGCACGGCGATATATAGCTTGAACGCGTGGGCAGCGCCGATTCGCCTGTCCCATCAATTCTGGTTGCCCAGTCCGTCCCCTGCGCTCGTTTTCGGTGTGCAGGCCGGGTGGACCACGGCCACGAATGATGCGGCGCGCACGGCGCTGGCAGGCCTCAACACCACTTCCGACACGACAGCGTTAGCGCTCCAGGCGTTGGTTTCACGACCGAGCGATCGGGTGCGAACCACGCTTACAGGCGGCGTTCGCTTCTTCGGCGGGGCGGTGGCCCTGCTCGTCGCCCGGCCTCTCAACGTTGGCGCGCGAGCGCGACTGCTCCTGACACTGGGACGGGGACTCTAGCCGCGGTTCCAGTCGCGGTTCCAGTCGCGACAACGGAAGGCTCCGCGGTACCGTCGTCTGTCGGCTATCATTGCCCGATGAACCCGATCTCGGGCTCCAACCGTTGCCCAAATCTCTCCTCCACCGTGTGTTGCGCGTGCGCAATGAGCGCATGCACGTCGGCGGCCGTGGCACCGCCAAGATTCACCATGATGTTGGCGTGGATATGCGAGATCTGCGCACCGCCCATGCGGAACCCCTTGAGGCCGCACTGGTCGATGAGCCGGCCGGCGCCAACCCCTTCGATCTTCTTGAAGATGCTTCCGGCGCTTGGGTGATATTCGAGCCACGGATGCCGCGAGCCGCGCCACGACAGGTTCTCCTGCATGACACGGTGCATGACCGCCGTATCCCCGGGCTCGAGGGCAAAGGTCACGGCCAGCGCCACATGCCCGCTGCCGTGCAGGATGCTGGTGTCGTAGCCGAAATGCATTCCGTCACGGTCGACCAGGCGTCGGTTGCCGGCGGCATTGAGTAGCTCGACGTCGCGTACCACCTCGGAAATGAACATCGTCCGGGCGCGTTCCGGCGCCGGCGACAGGAAGTGCAGGTTCTGCCAGACGGCGCCACCGACCGTGCTCGGAATGCCGATGTAGTGCTCCAGCCCAGACAGTCCACGGCCCACGACCTGGGGAATGAGTTCGCCAATCACGGTTCCCGATTCGGCCCGGACCACCCCGCCGTCGTGGAACTTCACGTGTGTCGCGACGTTACGAATGACCAGCCCACGATAGCCGAGGTCGCCAACCAGGATATTGGCACCCAGACCGAGGACGAAACAGGGAATGCCAAGCTGCCGGGCGGTGGCTACGGCAGTAGCGAGTTCGTCGCAAGACGTGGCATCGTACAGGACGTCTGCCGGACCGCCTATCTTGAACGTTGTGTGCGGGGCGAGCGGAACCGAGGTTCGCAGGTGTTCGCGGCCAAGCGCAGGGGACAGTGCGTCGACGAGGGCAGCAGGGGTAGGCAGACTATTCTCCGACATTGAAGATGCGATCACGAATCATACGACGGCTCGCGCGCTCCGCCAGCGGCATACGACTCATGGCGCTCGCAGTCACGCTGGCGGTACCGCTGGCTGCGCTGCTGCCGGTGCCGCTGGGTGCGCAGCGTGCCGACCTCGAAAAGGTCATTCGTCGCTCGGTGCTTCCCAATGGACTCGAGGTCGTGGTGGTGGAGAACCACGGTGTGCCGCTGGTGACGCTCGAGGTGGTGGTGCGAAACGGTGCGTTCACCCAGACACCGGAGTTTGCCGGGCTCGCGCACCTGTACGAGCACATGTTCTTCAAGGCGAACGACCGGTATCCCGAGCCGGAGCAGACCATTGAGCGCGCGTCGCAGCTGGGCGCCGTGTTCAATGCGTCCACGCGCGAGGAGCTGGTGAACTACTACCTCACCCTCCCGTCCGACTCGATTGCCGCCGGCCTCGACTTTCTTGCGGCGGCGCTGCTGTCACCGAAGTTCTTGCCGGAGGAGTTGGCAAGAGAGCGCGAAGTGGTGATCGGTGAATACGACCAGAACGAATCGAGTCCGTTCTTCCGCTTCGACCAGGAAATGGGACAGCGGCTCTGGACCACCCAATTCAGTCGCAAGAACACCATTGGTGACCGCGACGTCATCCGCGCAACGACACCCGCCAAGATGCGGGCGATCAAGGACCTCTACTACCTGCCCAATAATTCACTGCTGATCATCGCCGGCGACGTGAACCCCGATGCGGCCCTTGCCCAGGCCACACGCATTCTCGGGCCATGGAAACGGGGGTCCGATCCGTTCACCACCGCCCCGGTGCCACCCATTCCACCGCTGGCCGGGACTGTCGGCTACATCCGTGAGGAGGCGGTGAACACCGCCACGGTGCAGATTCAGTGGCACGGACCCAGCGTACGGAAGGACGAAGACGCTACCTTTGTTGCCGACGTCTTCAGCGACCTCCTCAATGCCCCTGCATCACGCTTCCAAAGGAAGTTGGTGGACAGCGGCCTCTGGGAGGATATGATCGTGAACTACTACACGCTCAACAACGTGGGCCCGATCACGATCAGTGGCCAGGCTAATCCCGACAAGCTGCGTACGGCGCTCAAGGCACTCGATGCCGAACTGCGCGAAGCCGTGAAACCCGGGTACTTCAGCATCGAGGAACTGAACGCGGCCAAGGCACAGCGGGCCGTGTCATCCGCGTTCGGACTGGAGCGCAGTTCGGAGTTCTCGCACACAATTGGCTTCTGGTGGAGCGTCTCCGGACTGGAGTACTACCTGAAGTACGTGGACGAAATGGCGCGCCGCACGCCGGTTCAGTTGCAGGACTATGCGCGCAAGTACATCATCGACAAGCCGCACGTGGTCGGTGTGCTCCTGTCAGCCGAGGCACGCGCGCAACTGAAGCTCACGGAGGACGAACTGTCGCACTGGGGGGTGCCGGCTGCACGGCCCTCCCCGCCTTCGACGCCCGCCCGCCAGCGTTCCGTGCCGGAAGGGAGCCGCTGATGCGCGCACCGTTCATGCTTGCCGTCCTCGCGATGGCCGTACCGGCTGGAGCGCAGCAAGTTCGGAGCACCCTCCCGCCCGGCGCCGCTCAGCAAGTCCTCGCGGCAAACGACACGTCCACCACGAGCTACAGTCTCAATGGCATCCAGGTGATTCATCGGCAGGGCACAGCCAACCTGGTGGTGGTGAACCTTTACTTGCTGGGTGGCGTGCGCAATGCGACACGCGAAACGGCCGGAACGGAGCCCTTTTACCTGGCGGCGAGCGAACAGGGCACGGAGCGTTATCCCAAGGATGCGTTGCGCCGGAGCATGGCGCGGACGGGAAGCTCGATAACCCTCGACGCGAACGACGACTGGACGCTGTTCGGCATTCGCACGACGACCGAGGTGCTCGACTCAGTGTGGAACATCTTTGCCGACCGGTTGCTGCGGCCGCGGCTCGACCCCACGGAAATCGACTTCATCCGCAACCAGGCCCTAAGCGGACTGCGCCAGGTAGATGAACACCCGGATCCGCTCATCGAGCGTTCCGTCGACAGCATCGCCTTTCGTGGTCATCCTTACGGGCTGTCGCCCATGGGAAACGAGGCTTCGCTGGCGACGATAACCCATGAATCGCTGCTGCGGTGGAGGCAGGAACAACTGGTGAAGTCGCGCCTGCTGCTCGTGGTCGTGGGCAACGTGTCCCGCGCGAAGCTCGAGCGAATGGTGGCGTCGTCGCTTGGAACATTGCCGGCGGGCACGTACGCCTGGACGATGCCCGACACGCTACCGGCCCGCGCGTCGTCGCTCACCGTCATTCCCAGGGTGCTGCCGACCAACTACCTGAGTGGCATCTATCGGGGGCCGCGGGCGAACGACAAGGACGCGGTGGCGCTCCGCGTGGCCTCTGCCGTGTTGTCGGGGCAGCTGTTCAGCGAGATCCGTTCAAAGAACAACCTCACGTACAGCGTGGCGGCGCCCTACCACGACCGCGCGCTCGTGTCGGGCGGACTGTATGTCACGACCACGCTGCCGGACTCGACGCTGAAGATCATGCGTGACCAGGTGCGTCTGATGCAGGATGTCACCATTCCGACGCAAGCACTGGCGCCGCTCATCCAGCAGTTTCTTACCGAGTATTTCCTCGACAACGAGACGAGTACCGCGCAAGCGGACTTCCTGGCGCGCTCGCAGCTGTACAAGGGCGACTGGCACCTGGCCGTTCGGTTCATGGCCGACCTGCGTGCGGTCACCGGCGACGATGTGCGGCGCGTCTCGCGACGCTACCTGCGGGACGTACAGTGGGTATACATCGGCGACCCGGCGCGTATCTCCCGCCGGCTGGCCGAG
>DATCGU010000233.1:0-3480 GCA_036508735.1 Gemmatimonadaceae bacterium | reverse complement strand
CATCGAGGGAGCGCAGTCGCAATGGTGACACGAACTCGACGCGGACTCGGGCAGGTCGGCTGCCTGGTGACGCTGCTGCTGCTGGCAACGGTCGGCTACTTTGCCGTCGGCATCGGACAGGTGTACTGGGACTATTTCCAGTATCGCGATCGGATGCGGCAGGAGGCGCGCTTCGCCGCCAGCCGGACCGACGGTGTCATCAAGAAGCGCCTCACACTGTTTGCCGACTCGCTCGGGCTTCCCGAGGGCGCCAAGCAGGTGCGGATGAAGCGGTCCAGCGGGCACGTGTACATATGGGCCGAGTACTACGAGAACATCGTGCTCCCGTTCTACAGCAAGGAACTGCTGCTCGCGCCGCACATCGAGTGGTCGTATTGAGTCCGCGGCCCCCGGCGGACAAGATCCGCACCTGGGAGGACGCCCAAGCCTGGCGGCGCACGCTCGCCGGGCCGCTCGTCTTCACCAACGGTGTCTTCGACCTGCTGCATCCCGGGCATGTTGACGTGCTCACCGGCGCGCGAGCGCAGGGCGCGCACCTGCTGGTGGGGCTCAACAGCGACGACTCGGTGCGGCGCCTCAAGGGGCCCGCGCGGCCGGTGAACACGGAGGCCGAGCGCGCCTACGTGCTGGCCGCGCTCGAGTGCGTCGATGCCGTGGTGGTCTTCGGCGAGGACACGCCGGGCGAACTGGTGCGGTATCTGCAGCCCGACGTCATCGTGAAGGGCGGTGACTACACGTCGGAGAATGTCGTGGGCGCCAGCGACGTGCGCGCACGCGGCGGCCGCGTCGTGATCATTCCACTCACGCCGGGGCAGTCGACCACCGGCATCATCAACAAGTTGCGAGGATCTGGTGGCTGAGCTTCGACAGGATGGACGCGCGCCCTCCGCGCTGCGTCCCGTGGTACTGCAGCGGCAGGCCGTGCCGTACGCCGAGGGCAGTTGCCTGAGTGCGTTCGGCAATACGCGCGTGCTGTGCGCGGCGTCGGTGGAAAAGGGCGTGCCCGGGTGGAAGAAGGGGCGGGGCGAGGGCTGGATCACCGCCGAATACTCCATGCTGCCGCGTGCCACGCACACCCGCTCGGCGCGCGAGCGTGGCCAACTGGGCGGTCGCACGCAGGAGATCCAGCGGCTCATCGGGCGCTCCGTGCGCGCGATGCTCGACGACTTTGCCTGGGGCGAGTGGACCATCAAGGTGGACTGCGACGTGCTGCAGGCTGACGGCGGCACGCGCACCGCGGCCATCACCGGCGCCTGCGTGGCGGTGGTCGATGCGTTCGACTGGCTGGTGCGGGAGGGGCATCTCGAGGCGTCGCCGGTGAAGCGCCGGGTGGCTGCGGTGAGCGTGGGCGTCATCGACGGCAGGCCCTGCACCGACCTCGCGTACGAGGAGGATGTGCGGGCCGAGGTGGACATGAACGTCGTGATGAGCAGTGCCGGGTTGTTCGTGGAAGTGCAGGGCACCGGCGAACGCGGCACATTCGACCGCGCGCAGCTCGATGCGTTGCTGGCGCTGGCCGGCTCGGCCATCGTCGAGCTCGACTTGCACCAGCGGCGCGCCCTCGGCCTGGCGTGAACCGGCACGGACGCGTGCTGGTGGCGACGCGCAGTCGCGGGAAGTTGCGCGAACTGGCGCCGTTGCTGGAGGAGCATGGGTGGGAACCGGTGGATCTCGAAATGGCCGGCATTCCCGAGCGTCCGGCCGAGGAGGATGGGCTCGAGGTGGCCGCGACGTTCTCGGAGAACGCGCTGGCGAAGGCGCGGCATTTTCACGCGTGCAGCGGACTGCCGACGCTGTCGGATGACAGTGGACTCGTCGTCGACGCCCTCGGCGGCGCGCCGGGTGTGCACAGCAAACGGTGGAGCGGTCGTCCGGAGTTGTCGGGGGCGGCACTGGATGCGGCGAACAACGCGCGCCTGCTGAAGGCGCTCGATGGGGCCGCCTCGCGCGCTGCGCGGTACGTGTGCGCGGCGGCGTGGGTTGACGGCGGTCGGGAGCTGACGACGCACGGCGAGACCGCGGGGCGCATCCTCGAGGCCGCGGCAGGAGTGGAGGGGTTCGGGTACGATCCGCTCTTCTTCAGCGAGGAATTGGGAGCGTCGTTCGGCCTGGTGAGTCGTGAGGAGAAGGCGCGCGTGAGTCATCGTGCACGCGCGGTGCGCGCATTGCTGAAAATAGTTTGCGCAGGGAGTTGATCTTGTGGTGTCGTCTGGATACTTTGCGATTCTTCGCGGGGCGTAGCGTAGCCCGGTATCGCGCCTGCTTTGGGAGCAGGAGGTCGCCGGTTCGAATCCGGCCGCCCCGATTGTGTGCTCCGATATGGTGCGATGCAGCGAGGAGTCGCACTTGGGACTTCTTGAAGAAGCGCCAGTAGCTCAGTTGGATAGAGCAACAGCCTTCTAAGCTGTGGGTCGGGGGTTCGATTCCCTCCTGGCGCGCCTTGCGAAGGTGATGGGTTGGCGGAGGGTTGATGCTGGGTAGGGGAGGTGGGGGACCAGAGGCACCCGTAGCTCAACTGGCAGAGCAACAGACTCTTAATCTGCAGGTTGTAGGTTCGACTCCTACCGGGTGCATGCGCCAAGCGCATCGGTTCTGCCGATGCGGCTGTTGTGAGAGGGGATGGGGTTGCACGCGGCGTTGCCGTGTGCTATACTAACTATCCTCTTCGGAACCGCACGGTTCCAGTTGGGTGGAGCCACCGGGCCTTCGCGGGCCCGTTCGTGTCGGCAGGCAAGAAAGTTCGCGGAATGTTGCGGCTTGAGGTTGACACGGGAGACACCCATTGGTATAGTAAGAGGCTATCGCGGAAACGCGATTCAAGTTGTTTGAAAATTGAGATGAGATCACATAAGGGTGTGCGAGGCGATCTCTATGATCCGGGCCCGTTCGGGGACCCGGGGAGAGATTGACCCGAACCTATTTTTCAAGTGATTCTGAACACGCTGTTTCACTACAGCGTGAAACAGCGTTTCGGAAAAGAGCTGACAAACACTCATTGGAGAGTTTGATCCTGGCTCAGGACGAACGCTGGCGGCGTGCCTAACACATGCAAGTCACGGGGGCCTGTAGCAATACGGGTAACCGGCGAACGGGTGCGTAACACGTGAGCAATCTGCCGATTTCTGGGGGATAGCCGGTCCAACGACCGGGTAATACCGCATACGCTCATTGGGGGGCATTCCCCGATGAGGAAACCTCCGGGGGAAATCGAGGAGCTCGCGGCCTATCAGCTAGTTGGTGAGGTAACGGCTCACCAAGGCGACGACGGGTAGCTGGTCTGAGAGGATGGCCAGCCACATTGGGACTGCGACACGGCCCAGACTCCTACGGGAGGCAGCAGTGGGGAATATTGCGCAATGGACGAAAGTCTGACGCAGCGACGCCGCGTGTGGGATGAAGCTTTTCGGAGTGTAAACCACTGTTGCTCGGGACGAACATCCCTTTTCGAGGGGACTGACGGTACCGAGTGAGGAAGCACCG
>DATCGU010000232.1:0-11226 GCA_036508735.1 Gemmatimonadaceae bacterium | reverse complement strand
TAGCCATACCAGCGCCGGGCCCAGCAGCAACGCGAAAAGGCAGGGCAGCAACCGCGCCCACAGGTCACCATCGCCGCCGAGGGCCACCCAGCCCTTCAGCAGGACGTAGAAGAGCGGGGGGTTGGTGTGGTCGGCGATGATGCGGCGCATCGACTCGCCAAAGGGCAGGCTGGCCACGTCGAGCGAGAAGAGCTCGTCGAACCAGAGGGGACTGCGCGTGAGCTCGGGGAGGCGGACGATGCCGAAGACGGCGGCCGCGAGGGCTGGGAGTACCGGACCGAGGCGTCTGAGGCGGCGTGGCACGGCACCAACATACCGTCCGAACGGTCGCGAGGGGTATTATCTTGCGGTGTGCGGCACGCAGTGCGACGCCGCCTGACCCGGTAGCTCAGTCGGTAGAGCATGCGGCTTTTAACCGCCAGGTCGTGGGTTCGATCCCCACCCGGGTCACTGAACAAAAGGCTAGGTGCTAGCTGTTAGGTGCTAGGCGGTTCGGTTATGGCGAATGGTCGCAGGGGAAAGCCTGAAAATGAGTCGGGAATTCCTTCAGGGAAAATCCGACAGCCCCTTATGGCTGGTGCGGGGTGTTCCCCGATAAGCTACAGAGCCATGCCGTTCTCTCAGGAAATCCACGACACGACCATGACCCCGCTGAGAGCGCGGGGGAACGGTGCGAATGCGCCCACCGGTGTGTCGGGTGGCGTGGCGGCGAGCGCGTCCACGAGCGCGTCCATGAGCGCGTCCACGAGCGCGTCCACGAGCGCGTCCACCGCCATGCCCACGACTGTGCCGATGAGTGCGCCGCACAGTGGGGTCGTGGATCGCATCATGCGCGTGCCGCTTTCCGGCAAGCTGCTGGGGGCGAACCTGCTGGTGGCCCTCATTGCGCTGCTGGCGCTGTTCATTGCGCACAACCCGGGTGAAACGCTCAAGCAGAGCCTGTGGGTGGCGGTGTGCGCGGTCGGCTTCAGCCTCGTGGCGAACATCATCCTGGTTACCGTGGCGCTGCGCCCGCTGCGCGAGTTGGAGCGCACGGCACAGCGCGTCTGGGCCGGCGACCTGTCAGTGCGCGCCCGGTCGACGCAGACGGAAGATCAGGACCTGGGCCGTGTGCGTTCGGCCATCAACCTCCTGCTGGACGGCATGCACCACGACCGCGCGCGCATGCGCCGGCTCGCGCTGCATGCCATCACCGTCGGCGATGGCGAACGGGCGCGCGTGGGGCGAGAACTGCACGAATCGTCGGCCCAGTGGCTGGCTGGCCTGACGCTCGAACTTTCCGCCATGGCGCGCGCGACCAAGGACCCCGAGGCGCAGGCCCAGCTCGAGCACATGCGCGAGATGGCGCAGCACGTCATGGAGCAGGTGCGTGTGCTCTCGGAGACGCTGCACCCGCGCGTGCTCGACGATCTTGGGCTGGCGCCGGCGCTCCAGCACCTGGCGCGCCGGACCTCGGAACGGGGAGTCTCGACGACGGCCGACACGAGCGGTGCCGATGCGGCGATTCCCCGTCACGTGGCGAGCGTGCTGTACGATGTCGCGCGCGAGGCGGTAGCCAACGCCGCCCGGCACGCGTCGCCGGCGCGCGTGGAACTGCTCCTGACCACGGAGGGCGGACGGGTGCGGCTGGCCGTGCGCGACGACGGCCGGGGGATGGACGTGGAAGAGAAGGAACGCGGCGGCTTCGGGCTCTTCTCGATGCGCGAACGCGTGGCGTTGGTGAATGGGGTTTTTACACTGGAGAGCCTCCCGGGCGACGGCACACGCGTCGTTGCCACGGTGGCGCTCGATGCCGAGGACGGACGATGAGCGGTGACCTGATTCGCGTTTTGCTGGTGGACGACCACGCGGTGGTGCGTGCCGGCGTCAAGGCGGTGCTTGGCGCGGCGAAGGACGTGCACGTGGTGGGAGAGGCGGGGTCCGGCGCCGAAGCGCTCGCCCTGGCCGAGCGTCTGAAGCCAGACGTGATCGTGATGGATATTTCGCTGGGTGACACGGACGGCATGGCGGTGACGCGCCAGATCGTGGCCAAGGGGCTTCCCTCGCGGGTGCTGACGCTGACGATGCACGCCGAAGAGGACTACCTGGTGACGATGCTCGAGGCGGGGGCCGCCGGCTACGTGCTGAAGACGGCCGCCGACCGGGACCTGCTGGACGCGGTGCGTACGGTGGCGCGTGGCGAGGTGTACGTGCGCCCCGATGCGGCGCGCATCCTGGCCAAGGGCTATACCCGCAAGGATCCGCTGCATGCCGAGCGCCAGCGCTTCGAGAAGCTCACCGAGCGCGAGCGCGACGTCCTGCGCCATACCGCGCAGGGGTTCAGCGCCCCGGAGATCGGGGAGAAGCTGTTCATCAGCCCCAAGACGGTGGACACGTACAAGCAGCGCATCCAGGACAAGCTTGGGCTCTCGCACCGGCACGAGTACGTGCAACTGGCGCTACGGCTCGGATTGCTGACACCTGAGAACTAGCACGAAAGTTGGCGGCCGGCGGTTGGCAGTTGGCAGCAAACCGCCAACCGCCAACCGCCAACCGCCAACTGTTACTGGCTGTCCTCTTTCATCGGCGGGAGCACGAGCACCGACAGCTGCGCCTTGCGCAGCAGGGTGGTGGCGACGCTGCCAAGTATGGCGTGCGAAATGGCATTGCGCCTGTGCCGACCGACGGCCATGAAATCCGCGGTACTGGCGACGGCGAAGTTCAGCACGGACTCGGCCGGATCGCCGTCACGCCGCTCTACCTCCACCGTGATGTGCGGATGATTGGAGATGATGGCGGTGCGCAGACCGTCGAGCGCGGCGGTCACCCCTCGAGCATACGGCACATCGAGACCGTCGGCTGCGGCCGTGGCAGCGTCGAGGCTGGGGCGGGCATGGAGAAGCGTCAGCGTGCCGCCGTCAACCAGCATCCCGGCCGCGGCGTGCGCCGCGCGCAGCGAGGCCCGCGAGAAATCGATGCCCACCACGGCACGGCGCGGCGGCTGCGTTAGCGTGGGGGCGACGGCGAAGACCGGCCGGTCGGTGCCGCGGGTCACCCGAAGCGCCGTCTCATCGCCGACGAGCCGGTCGAGCAGGGTATGCACGCGCAGCCCGGTGATTACGAGGTCGGCCTGGGAACGCTGCGCGGTCTCGACGATGCAGCGCACCGGTGAGCCCTCCGCATGCTGCATCGGAACCGGCGGCAGCCCGGTGAAGGCGCGTTCGAGCTGGCGATCAACGCGGGAAAAGAACTCGGCGCGCAAAACCTCGTCGCCGGCCATTGTGGTCATGGCGGCCAGCGAGGGATCGAGGCTCGGCACCGGCATGGGCGCCGGTTCGAAGACGGCCAGCACCTCCAGCTTGAGCGGTCCCTGCCGGCGCAGTGCCGTCACCAAAGCAACGGCGCCGTCGGCGCTGACCGAGCCGTCCGACGCCAGCAGGAGATGCCCGCGGAACAGGTGCTCGGGATCCAGTTGGTGGATGGCGGACGAAGTGATGCCGGACAATTCGGCGCTGACGGACATGAGCTACTCCCAGGTGTCCCGGATTGCAGCATAGGGTTTGGAATGTCATCTCACAGTCGGGTAAGGTTCCCAAGCCGCGTGGGGGAACCTCCGCTGTCCCGGGAGCGCTACCACGTCCGCAGCGAGTGACGTAGATTATGTAAGGAAAAGTCCCACGCCCCCAATGGAACCCAGCCCCCGACTCGCCGAGCGCGGAAACGCAGTGTCTGACGCCGTCGCCACCATCGCCACTTCCGAGGCGTTGTTCGAGAGCATCCTCGATGTGGCGGTTGACGCCATCGTCGTGGTGTCATCGTCGCAGCAGATACTGCACTTCAATCACGGTGCCTCGCAGATCTTCGGCTATCTGCCCGAGGAAGTGGTGGGGCGTCCGCTCACCGACCTGATCCCCGACCGATATCGGCATACGCACGGCGATCTCGTGGCCGGATTCGGGAGCGGTGCCCACCATGCGCGTTGCATGAGCGAACGGAGCGAGATCTTCGGCCTGCGCAAGAACGGCGAGGAGTTCCCGGCCGAGGGTTCGATTTCCCGGCTGGAGACGCGTGACGGCGTCGTGTACACCGTGGTGCTTCGCGACGTCACCGACCGAACGCTGCGGGCGCGAAACGAGCGTTTCCTGGTAGAGTCCACCGGCGCACTGGGAACATCGCTGGACGTGACGCGCACGCTCCAGAGCCTTGCCAGCGTGCCGGTGCCGTATCTCGCCGAGGCGTGCGTGGTGGACGTGGAGGGGGTGGACGGCGTCTGGCAGCGCGAGACCAGCCGGAGCGACGACCCGTCAGTGCAGGATGTCCTCGAGGCGATGTCGCTGGGCGTGCTGTCGTGGGACAATCCGTCGCGCGCCATCGACGTGATGCGCACCGGCAGGGCGGAGACGGTGACCGCGGTCAGCGATGACTGGCTCGAGGCCCACACGGACAGCGTCGCGGATCTGGCGCAACTGCGGGCGCTGAAGATTCGCGCGGCGCTCTTCGTGCCGCTCGTGGTGCGCGACCAGGTGCTGGGGGCCATGACCCTGTACCGCCTGACCGGTTCCACCTTCACGCCGGCGCAGGTGGGGCTGGCGCAGGAACTGGCACATCGCGCCGCCTACGCGCTGGACAACGCGCGGCTGTACACCATGGCACGCCGTGCGTCGCAGGCCCGCGAGGACGTGCTGAGCGTCGTGTCGCACGACCTGGGCAATCCGCTGGCCGCGATTCGCCTGTGCTCGGCCGCGCTGCTGCAGTCGCCACCGTCAGACGCCACGGAGCAGCGTCAGCTGGTGCAGGCCATCGGCAATTCGGCCGACTGGATGTCGCGGCTGCTGCGCGACCTGCTCGATGTTTCCACCATCGAGGTCGGGAAGTTCTCGATCGAGCGGCGCACCGAAATGCTAGAACCCATCCTGTCACAGGCGCTGGCCATGGTGGCTCCGCAGGCCGACGAACGCGGCGTGGCCCTGAGCATGGAGATCGCCGATGGCGTGCCGGCGGTGCACGGCGATGCCGCGCGCCTGGTGCAAGTGCTCACCAACCTGCTGGGCAACAGCCTGAAGTACACCGAGCGCGGCGGTTGCGTGACGGTGAAGGCGGCGCCGCGGGGTGACGCGGTGATGATCAGCGTGCGCGACACGGGTATCGGCATCCCGGCGGACATCCTGCCCCGCATCTTCGAGCGCTACTACACGCGGCGGCGCGAGGCGAACAAGAGCGGTTCGGGGCTCGGGCTGGCCATCGTGCGCGGCATCGTGGAGGCCCACGGTGGCCACGTGTGGGTGGAGAGCGTCGTCGGTGAGGGAAGCACGTTCTTCCTGGTGCTGCCCGCGGCGCGCTAGGGGCGGGTGAGGGTCTGCCAGACGTCGCGTGAGATGTCGGCCATGAGACGCTGGGCCACCTCGCGCTGGGGAATCGCCCTGGTGAGCACCACGAGCACGTACGGCGGCCGGCCTGGCGGGTAGACGATGGCGGCGTCGTGCGTCGTGGCCGTGATCCATCCCGTCTTGTGCGCCACCGGCGTTCCCTTGGGCAGGCCCGCCGGGATCTCGTCGTTGAACTCCTGCCGGAGCAGGATGGCGCGCATCGTTTCGCACGATGCCTTCGATGCCGCCTGATCCCGCGCCAGCGCCGCCATCAGCACGCCGAGATCGCGCGCCGACGTCGTGTTGTTGAGGCCGGCGCTGAACGCCTTGCCGTCCTCCACACCTCGCCGCACCTGCATGGTGGTGGCGCCGAGCGCGTGCGCGGTGGCGTCAACCCGGTCGGCGCCGAGCAGCTCGATGACGGCATTGGTGGCCAAGTTGCTCGACCGGGTGATCATGTGCTCGTTGAGCTCGCGGAGCGTCACGCGCTGGCCAGTCCGCAGGTACAGTGAGGAATCGGAATCGTCGCGCGCGTCGAGCGTATAGGGCGAACCGTCCACGATGGACTTGAATGCATTGCGCAGGACGATGGCGCTGTCGAGCCGCAGTGCACCGGCGTCGTGGCGCCGGAAGAGTTCGATCATCACCGGCACCTTCATGGTGCTGGCGGCGTGGAACCGCGTGCCGGCGTTGACGGCGAGCGTCTCGCCGGTGGCGAGGTCCAGGAGCCAGACGCCCGCTTCGGCGCCGGGCACGGCACTGATGCGGCGTTCGACGGAGGCGCGCAGCTGGGCGAACGCCGCCGGGGAGGGGGTGGGCGCGGATTTGGGGGCGCGGAGGCCGCAGGCGGCCGCCACGAGAAGGGCAGGACCAATGAGAGGGCGCATGGGGCGAGTATACCTGCCGAGAGGGCCGGTGGGTAGGTTAGGGTTGTGCCCCGCCACCCACTTTCCCTCCCGTGCATCGTCGCACTCGCCGTGCTCTCGGGAGCTTGTGCGCGCGCACCAGTGAGGCCTGCGCCGGTACCGGTACCGGTGCCGGTACCGGTGCCGACGGTGGTGATCGGCAGGGGAAGCGATGTTGACGGACGGACCGCGGCGGCGGAACGGCTACGTCGCGACGTGGCAAGCGACACGACGCCCACGGTGTCACGACGAAGCAGCGATACGACCAGTTCCGATCTGCCTGCCAAGGTCACGGCGGCCGATGTCTCCACCGAAACGGTGCTCGTGTTCGGCGACAGCGCGCCGCCGGTCACTGCCGCGGCGGTGATCGCGGGGGCCCCGGGGGCCCCCCGTGGGCCAGTCTGGGACATCGACGTGCGCTCCTACGAAACGCTGGCGCGCGTGGAAGACTACGTGCGGATCTTCAGCGGGCGCGCCAAGGACGTCTTTTCCACCGCTCTTCAGCGACAGACACGCTACGGGCCGATGATTCGCGAGCGGCTGCGCCGCGTGGGACTGCCGGAAAACCTCACGTACCTGGCGCTCGTGGAAAGCTGGTTCAACCCGCATGCCTATTCGCGCGCCGCGGCCGTCGGCGTCTGGCAATTCATGGCCGGCACGGCGCGGGGCATGGGGCTGCGCGTGGACTGGTGGATGGACGAACGCCGCGACCCGGTGCGTTCGACGGAGGCTGCCGCGCGGCTGCTGACCGGCCTGCGCAACCAGTTCGGCTCGCTGTATCTCGCGGCAGCGGCGTACAACGGGGGCTCGGGGCGGGTGTCGCGCGGCCTCGCGCGTTACGCGGATTCGATGGACGGCGTGGAAGGCGAGGACCGTTTCTTCGCCCTCGCCGAGAAGAGCTACCTGCGTCCCGAGACGCGTGATTACGTGCCCAAGATCATCGCCGCCGCGCTGGTGGGCGAGCAGCCGGGGCGTTACGGGGTGACGGTGGACTCGCTGGCGCCGTATGCGTACGACTCGGTGCGCGCCCCGGGAGGGACTCCGCTGGCCGCCGTGGCGAACGCCGTGGGCGTGGCACCGACGGAGGTCGCCGAGTTGAACCCGGCCCTGCTGCGCGGCATGACGCCGCCCAAGGACTGGCTGTGGGTGCGGGTACCCGTGGGCAGTGGGGCCGGCTTCGCGGCGCGCTTCGATGCGCTCGAGCCGGCCGAGCGTCTCGCGCTCACTCGCTTGGAGAGCAGGAAGGGACAGTCAATGGCGTCGATTGGCCGCAAGCACGACCTCACGGCCAAGCAGCTCGGCTGGTTCAATCCCAAGGTCGCGAAGCTCAAGAGTGGCGCGTTGCGCGCCGGGCAGGTGATTCTCGTGCCGCGACACGACGTGGTGATGCTGGCGCGCGACGTACCCAATCCGTCCATCGAGAAGTATTCGGTGCGCCGGCGCACCTCCGCCGTGCGGCACGCGCGTACGGGCTCGGCCAAGTCGAGGGCTTCGAAGCCCGGCGTGAAGTCGGGCGCGAAGAAGCCGGCGGCGAAGTCGGGCGCAGCGAAGAAGTCGGGCAAAGCAAAGCCGGCGGCCAAGAAACCCGCCGCCGGACCAGCGAAGCGCTAGGGCGCCGGCTCCCCGCCCGGGGGGCCGGGGGGGCCGGGGGGGCCGGGGGGGCCGGGAGCGCGCCACGTGCCCGACTTGCCGCCACTCTTCTCGAGCAGTCGCACGCCGTCAATCTGCATTCCCTTGTCGATGCTTTTGGCCATGTCGTAGATGGTCACGAGCGCCACGGCAACGGCGGTGATGGCTTCCATCTCCACCCCGGTGGCCGCCACGGTGCGCGCCACGGCTTCGCACCGCACGCCGGGGAGGGCGTCGTCGAGCGAAAAGCGCACCTGAAGGTCGGACAGCGGCAGCGGATGACACAGCGGAATGAGATCGGCCGTGCGCTTGCCCGCCTGGATGCCGGCGATGCGCGCCACGGCGAGCACGTCGCCCTTGGCGAGCGAGTTGTCACGAATGGCACGCAACGCGTCGGCGGACATGCGAATGTGTCCTTCGGCGCGGGCGACGCGCGCACTGGCCGGCTTGGCCGTGACATCCACCATGGAGGCCTCGCCGGCACGGTTCACGTGGGAGAGGTCGCTCATGCGCCCAGCTCGGCGATCTGGCGCAGGAGGCGGGCGCTGAGCAGTTGCGGCGAGACGTTTTGCAGCGTCGCGAGCTTGGCTTCCTCCACGGCGCGTACGGCGCGCGCGGCGGCCAGCGCCGACTGGTCGCGCCCGGCCGCCGCCGCGGTGCGCGCTCTCTCGTGCAGCAGCACGCTGACGGCGTCGAGCACGTCGGAGAAGGCGCCCCGGGCCCCCTTGCCGCCCTGGGCGAAAGCGGTGCGCAGCCATTTCTCGCGGCCGCCGTGCGCCGCTTCGAGGAAGGCCCGCGCCCGCGTGAAGGTGGCCGCCTGCTCCTCGTGGCCCAATAGCCTGCCGGGCGCGCCGTCGGCCAGCCGTTCGCGCTCCTCGTCGGTACTGCCGGGGCCCAGCCGCTCACGCACGGCCGGCTCGGCGAGGAAGCGGCGCATGTCGTCGTGCGCGACTCGCGGCACGCGGAACGAGACGACGCGCGAGCGAATGGTGGGGAGCAGCGACGCCGGTTCGCTGGAGGTGAGTATGAAGGTCGTGCTGGCCGGCGGCTCCTCGAGAAGCTTGAGGAAGGCGTTGGCGGCTTCGGGGCTCGATGCCTGCGGCACCATGCGCTCGGCGTCGCCGATGACGAACATCTTGCAGCGCGCCATGGCTGGCGTGAGCGACGCCTGCTGCACGAGCAGGCGACCGATGTAGAGGTAGATCCCCTCGCTGCCTCCGGGGCGCTTGTACAGTCCATGATCCCGGACGCGATCGGCGATGGCCTGCTCCAGATCCTCGCTGGCCTCGTCGGGCCCGGGATCGTCCTTGAGGCGCGGACGGGGAAAGATCCAGTGCAGGTCGGGATGCTGGCCAGCGAGCGCGTATCGGCACCCCTGACATTCACCGCAGGGAGCGTTATCACCGGTGCACATCAGCATCTGTCCCAGCCAGAGGGCAAGCCGCTGCTTGCCTACGCCCGCCGGGCCATGCAGGAGGATGGACGCCGGCAATTGTCCGGCGCGCCAGCGCTCGGCAAAGCCGTCGCGAAGCGTCTGGTGGCCGAAGAGCGGGAGCAGGGGCATGCGAGACGATAGACGGTGGACGGTGGACGGTGGACGGTAGCGGCCGCCCCTGACGATAGACGATTGGCGTCCGGCGCACCAGTTTCCAGTCCTGTCGGGACGCCTTGAGGGACCGACTGCAGAACGGCCGATCTTGCAGATTCAGGGGATCAAAACGGATGGGGCCGTTGAATATTTCCTTCTGTTTGTGGCAGTTTCCGTATGTATCGGCGGTTATCGGTGTGATCGTTCGTTCCGCAGTAGAACCGTATTTCGAGAAGATACTCACTATGCGCACCTTCGCCCTCGCCATGACGCTTCTTTCCGCCGCCACCTCATCCCTCGATGCCCAGCGTGCACGAGCGCGCGACCTCGGCGTTGCCCCGGGAGTCTTCGTTCCGGGTGCCAACAACGCCATCACCGATGTCGCCGGCGTGCGCGTGGGGCACGTGACGGTGACCGAGGGTGCCGGCGTGCGCACCGGGGTGACGGCAATCATACCCCATGAGGGCAACGCCTACCTCGAGCGCGTGCCGGCGGCCATCTGGGTGGGCAATGGCTTCGGCAAGCTCATTGGCGCCACGCAGGCGAACGAACTGGGCGAGCTCGAGACGCCGATCCTGCTCACCTGCACGCTCTGCGTCTGGAAGGCCGCCGACGCGATGGTGGAGTGGCAGCTGCAGCAGCCGGGGATGGAGCGCGTGCGCTCGATCAACCCGATCGTCGGCGAGACCAACGACGCGCAGCTGAACGACATCCGCTCGCGCCCGATCACCGCGGCGCAAGTGCGCCAGGCACTGGAGGGCGCGACGAGCGGTCCCGTGGCCGAGGGAAGCGTGGGCGCCGGGCACGGCACGGTGGCGTTTGGCTGGAAGGGTGGCATTGGCACGTCGTCGCGGGTGCTGCCGGCTTCGCTGGGCGGCTACACCGTTGGCGTGCTGGTGCAGAGCAATTTCGGGGGCGTGCTGCAGGTGGCGGGCGCGCCGGTTGGGCAGGAGCTCGGGCAGTATGCGTTCAAGGACGCGTCATCGAAGGACGGCGGCGACGGGTCGATCATGATGGTGGTGGCCACCGACGCGCCGCTGAGCGACCGCAACCTCAAGCGCGTGGCCTCGCGTGCGATCATGGGACTGGGGCGCACCGGCTCTTCGGCGTCGAACGGGAGCGGCGACTACGTGATTGCGTTCTCGACCGCCAGGGAGGTCCGTCGCGCCGTCAATGCCACGCGCCTGCAGACGACGGAACTGGCCAACGAGGAGATGTCGGGAGTCTTCGAGGCCGTCGTGGAGGCCACCGAGGAGGCCATCTACAACTCGCTGTTCCAGGCCACGACGGTGACCGGCAACGGACGCACGGTGGAAGCCATCCCGCTGGACAAGGTGCGCGCGGTGCTCAGGAAGTACGGTCGCGCGCCCCAGTGAGCGGCCGCCCTACGAGATGGCCTGCCGCCCGGTGATCTGGTCGGCCTGGATGCGGAAGATGATCGTCCGCTCCGGAGTGGGATCAGCCGCCGTGAACGCCGCAGGCACGATGCGCTGCAGCTGGAACACGGCCTGCTCCCACACACGGCTCAACGGGCCGTCGTCCTCAGGGGCCAGCACGAACAGCGTGCCCTTGACCACGACGCTGCGCCAGCTGAAGAGGGCGTCGACTTCATCCACCTCGAACGCGACCAGGCGGTCGTACGTCAAGGCGCGCAGCTTGGTGCCCGGGCTGGTGCGCCCGTAGATCCAGCCTTCCGAGTAGACGTAGTGAATGGGTTCGATGTCCACGCGGTCGCGAAAGCTGAAGGCGAGCCGTCCCA
>DATCGU010000231.1:0-4571 GCA_036508735.1 Gemmatimonadaceae bacterium | reverse complement strand
GGGGTTGATCTTCAGCGCCTGACTTAGCTCCCGAACGGACGGGAAGACCGCTCCGGCAGCGAGGTCACCGGAGACGATGGCCTTGGTCGCCGCGTAGACGACCTGCCGGTAGGGTGATTCGCCGGGGACCAGCATAACGGGAAACGGTAGCATGACTGTGTACTATGTGTGCTAGTACACATAATGTCAAGATCGTATCTGCGGACCTCACGCCTGATAAGCGTGAGGTCCGAGGTAGAACTCCTCGATGGCCCATGTGGATGTAACAACCGACCCCGCAACGGCTTCGCGCCGGTGCGGGGTCGGGTGTTTCGCATGACGCGAGTGCTGATCGGAGTACTTGTACGGTAGTCAGCAAGCATCGCGCACCTGCGGACTGCCACTCCCTGACTGGTCGCGGCCGGCGCCGCCGCGACCCAGCCTCGCGAATCTAGAAATGGACGACAGCACTCACGAGCATCGTCGGCTGTGACGTTACCTCGGTGGCTCCTCGCTCGAAGACGTTCGCGGTCGAGTGATCGATGCGAAGATCAGCACGCAGGAGAAGGTTGCGCGTGATCGTGAGCTCGGGTGTGAAGGTGAGTGCGCCGAGCGTTTGCGCTGCCCCCGTGCGATCGCCGCGCCGATCGTCGAACAGCTCCCCGCGAACGATCACGGCGAATGACTCCGTGACGCGCCGTCGCGCATTGACCGCAACGCCCGTCCACTGTCCATCGCTGTTGGGACCCCCCGCGTCCTCGTCGGTCCCGAGCACGGCGTCCATGCCGAAGGTCCAGGACGGCGAGGCTTTCCAGGTTCCCACCACGTTCAGGAGCGTCCGCGCGTCGGTGGTATTGCCGTCCCGCTCCGGCCCGACCATCACGTTCACCGCCAGCGTGAGGCTGTCCGACGGCGTGAACGCCAGTTGCCCGCCGAATGAACTGGCGTGGTTGTTGTCGCGGACATCGTCCCAGCCGCGGCAGACCTGCACCATGGCATTGAGCGTGTTGCTCAGGGCATAGGTCGCCTTGACGCCGGTATGGGTGTAAGGCTCGCCGAAACCGAAGAGGAAGCCGCGCGTCGCATTGCCGTTGTATCCATCGACGCCATCAATCACGTCGAGTCCGATATGCGTGACGAACTTCCCGGCGTCGAGGCGCAGGCCGGTGCCGACGGGCACAATGTATGAAACGAAGACCTGCCGGAGGTCGAAGTTCCCCGCCTTGCCGTTTTCGTCGCGGAACAGTCCGGCCGCCGCCGTGATGCGCGGCATTGACTGCCCGGCATCGGCGTCGACCCGGAACCCGAACGCTCCAGGCTTTGAGACGATGCGCTGCACGACCAGTTCCACCAAGTCCAGTTTCAACTGGCGATCTGAGAAATCGAAGACGCGCAGCTGATTCATGCCTGAGGCAGGGTGATTGGCGTTGAGGGAGTAGCTCCCCGACGCGTACCCGTTGAACACCACGCTGCCCTGCCCGCTCACCGCACTCGCGAAGGCGGCGACGCAGGCCCCCGCGAGTGCCAGCACGTGACGGAACCTCATGTCACGTCTCGAGGTACGCCAGTTCCCCATGAAGCGACGAATCCAGTCCAGCCGCCTCACCCTGCTCATCAACCTTCACCGTCGTGACACGGTCGATCAGCCAGAGCATGCCGTACGTGAAGATGAAGGCCCACACCGATGAGATCACCACCGCCATCAGTTCAATGAAGAAGAAGTGCGAGTTCCCGGCGAGCAGTCCGTCAGCGCCGGCCGGATTGAAGGCCTTCGTCGCAAACACGCCACAGAACAGGATGCCAATGAACCCACCCACGCCGTGCACGCCCCACACGTCGAGCGCGTCGTCCCACTGGAGCTTGTTCTTGAGCGCCACCGCGTAATAGCACACGACGCCCGCCAAGATCCCGATCAGGCAGGCCGCGGCAGGCGAGACGTATCCAGCCGCCGGCGTGATCGTCGCAAGCCCGGCCACCGCGCCGGTGAGAAGGCCGAGGAACTTAGGCTTCTTCGTGACCATCCAGTCGATTGCGAGCCACGCGACGCCGGCGAAGCTCGCAGCGAGGTCGGTATTCACGAAAGCGACCGCCGTCACCGAATCGACGCGGAACTCACTGCCTGCATTGAAGCCGTACCATCCGAACCAGAGGAGGCCGGTGCCGAGCGCGACGAGCGGAATCGAATGCGGTCCATGGTCCGCCACCTTGCGGCGTCCGACATAGAGCACGCTCGCGAGCGCCGCGATGCCCGCGATGTTGTGCACCACGATCCCGCCGGCGAAGTCGAGCACGCCCCATTGGGCTAGGATCCCGCCGCCCCAGACCATGTGCACGAATGGGCAGTACACGAGGAGCAGCCACGCCGTCAGAAAGAGCATGTACGCCCCAAACCTGACGCGATTGGCGAAGGCGCCGGTGATCAGCGCCGGCGTGATGATCGCGAACATCATCTGGTAGCCGAAGAACACGAACATCGGGATCGTCGGGTTGATCGGCGCCGGCGTGTCGAGTGTGATGCCGCGGAGGAATGCGTAGTCGAAGTTGCCGACAATGCCGGCGAAGTCAGTCCCACTCTTGAGGTCGCCGCTGAAACAGAGGGAGAAGCCCACAAGCCACCAGACCACCGTGGTCCAGCCCATGGACACGAAACTTTGGATCATGATGGCGAGCACGTTCTTCCGCCCGACGAGGCCGCCATAAAAGAACGCGAGCCCCGGCGTCATGAGCATGACGAGGCTCGAGCACAGCAACATGAAACCGGTGTTACCGGTGTCTATCGCGAGGTGTTGCATTTTCCTAGGGGATGATGGAGGACAGTGAGAGGTGTGAAACACTGGGAGCGGAGGGGGCAGAAGCCCTCTCGCCCCGAAGCAGTTCGCGGTCACGCATTATCCGCGAACCTCAGGCGTGAGGACTCCCATCATCCCTACGCACCGCATTTCGATCACGTTGGGCGCTGTCGAAACGTCGGTCGTGGTGTCCATTCGCGCGCGCAGGACGTTCCGAGAGGTGCGCACTTCGCGCAGTTGGAGACGCGACACTGCGCAGGATGTTCGTATAGGGCAGACTGGTTCATACTTCCGCGCACAAATCGCGTGCGCTTACGGGGTCCTGATAAGCGTGAGGTCCGAGGTTCAACTCCTCGATGGCCCATCCGGAAGAAACGGCAAACCCCGCAACGGCTTGGTGCCGGTGCGGGGTTTGGCGTTTGGGGCGGCGAACGAGCAGCGCGTGTCCATGAGAGTGTCCATCGCGTCGCGCCACGTATCGGGTACACCCATCACCGGCGCACCAGTCACCAGCTGTGCCTCGTGCTCCGTCGGGACGAGTGCGCGCCCGCTCCGAGCCTATCCTTTGCGGCCAGCCTTTCCACGGTCGCGATGCGAGAGCGGCTGCCCGTCATTCGGCTCGGCCGCGAGCTTCATCCGGTCGTTGGCGTGGTCGAAGGCCGGTGACGTGACGTCGTGGTGCGGCTCGGTCTCCGGCGGCACGGGGCTTGTGCCAGGCTCGGGGAGCGCGGACTGCAGGGGTGCGTGCCTCGTGGTCATGACGGACTCGAGAGAAGTGAGGAGTGAAAGCGCGGCGGGGGTATTGGAATATTGGGGCCCGTTGGCCGCAGCCGGTATCACGCGATCGGAGTAGTCCCGCACTATCCGCCACGTCCCTCGCACTTCTCCGTCGCCGGGGTTGCGGGCCACGCGTGGCTTCGGACCGGCAGCCGTGTGCGTGACCAACTAAGTGGAAGTGGACCGAGGCGGGTGTGTCCATTGGTGTGTCCATTCACTCCGACTTCGGCTCACTATCGATTCCGACATCGCACGGCATCCGCAACGGGCGCGCGTACGTTTTCAGACATAGAACGACATCGATGTCGTCCGATGTCGGAATCGGTGGTCGAACGAGATGGGGCTGATAAGCGTGAGGTCCGCGGTTCAACTTTGTACCCGGCGCAGAGTTGACGGGCCCTTGCATCTTCGGTGTTTATTCGGTAATTACAAAGCCCGTAACCTCCTGGTGTTGCCCGTGTCCATTGCCGCCCTGCGCCAGCAACTCGCCGACATCGTCGAGGGCACGCGCCCCACGACGCCCGGGCTCGCCACCGGCATGGCCGCCCTCGACGCCGCACTCCCCGGCGGCGGCTTGCCTCGCGGGCGGCTCACCGAGATCACCGGCGCGCCGGGCAGTGGCGTGACGACGCTCGCCCGACAGTTCGTCGCCGCGGCGCTCGGCGCGGGATGGTGGGTGGCGTATGTCGACGCCGCGCGCACGCTCGCGCCGCGTGACTGGGCCGCGCTCGGCGCGCACGAAGGGCTGTGGGTGGTGCGTCCACCCGAAGCGGCGCGCGGCGCGTGGTGCGCCGACGTGCTGCTGCGCAGCGGCGCGTTCGGCCTCGTGGTGCTCGATGGCGCGCAGGCACTGCCGCGCGCGCTGGCGGACCGCCTGGTGCGGCTCGCCCGGGCGAGCGACGCGGCGTTCGTGCTGCTCGGCGCCGGCGGACAGCGCTCGGGGGTGGCCGGTGCACTCCAGTTGCGGGTGCAGCGCGCGCGCAAGCGCGCGGCAACGACACTCGACTTGGCGGCGCGGCTCGCGGG
>DATCGU010000230.1:0-15026 GCA_036508735.1 Gemmatimonadaceae bacterium | reverse complement strand
TCGCGCAGTGTCGTCGCGCTCTCCAGTTCCACCCGTGCCGCCGCCATCACGCCTCCAAAGAAGGACTGAACACCCTCAGCGCCGCGCCAAGCGCGGCCGTGAAGATGGGATCGGGCACTGTGCGAACCTTCACGCCCGACTGCGCCTCGAGCGCAGCGAGCACACCGGGAAAGTACTCCACCACTCCGCCACAGATCACCACCGGGTCTTCGAATCCGCCGATCTCGATGATGCGCTCGGCGATCGAGTGCATGCAGCCGAGGGCGATCTCTTCGCGCGACGCCCCCTCGCGCAGGCGCTCGAGCACCTCCGAGGCGGAGAAGACGGAGCAGTAGCTGCTCACCCGCACCGGTCCGTTGTGCGCCGCCGACGCCAGTTCCTGCAGCCGCGTCGGGCTCACGTCGAGGTGGCGGGCGGTGAACATCAGGAAGCTGCCGATGCCGAGTGCGCACCGCCGTGCGCCGCGCGCCGCCGTGCGCCGACCTTCGCCGTCGACCGTGATGACGTGCGGGTCGCGTCCGCCGATGTTCACCAGCGTCATGGCGTGCTGCACGTGCTGGAACGCGCCGAGCGCGTGGCACGCCGCTTCCGTGGCCGTGTGCGTCGCCTTCGGCACGCAGTCCATGCCGAAGCCCGTGGAGCCGAGGCCGGCAAGCTCCTCTTCCTTGCGCTGGGCGTCGTCGAGCGCGGCGGCCAGCACCTCGTACACGCACGTCTGGAAGTACCCGCGCGTCGGCATCACGGCGCGGCCGATCACCAAGCCGTCCTCGGAGACAATGGCCGCCTTGACGCACTCCGTGCCGACGTCCACACCAGCGGCGATCCTCAGCTGCGGCTCTGTCATTTGTCCGATCCTTTGCGTGACCGCACGTTGCCGGTGGCCGACCGGGCCGACGACCGCTCCACGCGCCGCTCGACGAACCGTTCAACGCGCCGCTCGACGCGTCGTTCGAGGAAATCCGCAAACTGCTCCTGCAGCCGTTCCGTCGAGAACAGGCGCAGGTCGTGGGAGTCGGCTTCGATCACCAGCCCCGGCACGCCCGTCAGGTGCTGTATCTGCGCCGCCGGGCCGTATCGCACATGACTCGTTTCTGGTGTGGTGCGGCAGTCGTGATAGATCGCGGCATCCACGGCGTACTGTTCGAACTGCTGGGCGAGGTATGCCATCCGGAAGTCCTCCGACCGGTTGTCGAAGATCCCGGTGTACGCCACCGCCATGCTCTCCAGCGGATCGTCCGCGTCGAGTCCGCGCAGCGCAAACTCCGAGCAGAACGTCGACGCCACGATCGACGCCCCCGCTTCGGCGAACAGCCTCGCCAGCGGACGCAGCGCGCACCAGATGGGCGGGCCATCCCAGTACAGCCGGTGCGACTCGTTGGGCACGGCCGACACACCCTGTGCCACCCGGTCCTCCACCTCCGCCTTGAGCTGGACGTAGTAGTCCACCGCCTCGGGCGTCCCCCGCATCAGGATCATCGGGGCCACGTGGATGAGCGTGTCGAAGAAGGTGATCGGGGCCGGCACGGCACGCGCCAGGCCCAGGATGTCGTTCCACAGATCCGCCGCCTGCGCCGTGTATCCGACCACCTCGCCCAACCGGTCCATGTCGAGCGTGCGACCGGTGGACTCCTCCAGCCGCCGCTGCAGGCGCAGCAACTGGTGCACCGCGGCGTCCACGTCGATCCGCTCCAGCACGTCGAGCGCCGGGGGTGGGTGCAGCCCCATCACCGGCACGCCGAATTGCGAACCGTAATACTGGAACCACCGCACCAATTCGTGGCCGGTGTTGGTGCTGTACAGCACCAGGTCGGGCGACGGCGGTCCGGCAATTCCATGGATATCGGTGAGCGGGCTGGTGCCCGTGAGCAGGGCCCCGATGTCGGTGCGCATCGCCGAGCTGACGAATTGCGAGAAGCCCTCGGCGGCGGCACGCGCGATGTACGGGCCCGCCCGGCGCCCCGCGGCAATCATTGCTGCGTGGTTCTCGGGGAAGTACGGCATGATGTCGAGCGCGCGCAGGATTTCCACCGGCGCCAGCCCCGAGCAGGCCGCCACCAGGCGATCGGGGTCGTTGGCGGCGGCGGCAAGATCCACGTAGTACGAGTGCATCAGCGCCTTCAGCCGCTGCGTGCTCTCCAGCGGCGGCCCGCCCGCCGGCATCCCGGCGTCCGCATCGCGCGGTGCCAGCGCGCGCAGCCGCGGCCGCGGCGCCTCCTCACCAGCCGCGCGGGCGCGGTCGAGGCCGAGGCGCTGTACGATCTCCTGCTTGCGCAGGAACTTCTGTCGCTCGCGCGAATGGATGAAGCGCACGAGCGCCGCGTTGTGCGGCACCTTCAGGCCCAGGCGTTCCGCTTCGCGCACGATGGCCCCGTTGAGCGCGTCGACCTCGGTGCGCGTGCCGCGCGCCAGGTCCTGCCACATGGACGGCCGGTTCTTCCCCAGCGCCTTGAGCGATCCGATGATCGGTCGGAACGGATCCTCCTCGTCCATGATCGGCACGCCGCGCACGCGCATCACCGCGATGATCTCGGCGCACAAGTCGCGCATGAACCCCATCAGGTCTTCATCGGCGAGCAGCTCGCGGCAGGTGAGTCCCGTGATGGCCGACGTCGGGTTCACTACCGCGTTGTGGAGCAGCTTGCCCCATAGCGCGTGGTCCACGTTGGCCACGACGTTGGTCTCGAATCCGGCGCGACGAAACGCCTCGCCGATGACCTCCGCTTCGGGTGTCGCCCCGCCGCGCAGCGCGGCGATCTGGATGGGCTTGATGCCCGCGCGATATCTCAGGCGCCCGGGCCCGGCATGCTCGATGCTGTGGTACGTCACACCGCAGAGCACGCGTTCCTCGCCCACCAGCGCACTGATGGTCTCGGCGTTCCCGATGCCGTTCTGGAGTGAGAAGAACAGTGTCCTGGCGTTGCTCGCCCCGAGCGCCGCGCGCACGGCGTCCCCGGTCTGGTACGTCTTGACGGCGACGAAGACGAGGTCGAACGGCTCGACGCCTTCCAGCGTGGTGACGACGTGCACCCGGATGGTCGTTTCGTCCTGTCCCACTCGCGTGATGTGCAGACCGGCGTCGGCCAGCAGCCGGGCGCGCGCGTGGTTCACCTCGAGCAGGGTGACATCCTCGCCCGCGCGCGTGAGGTATGCCCCCACGAGCCCGCCCAACGCCCCGGCTCCGACGATCAGGATCCGCATCGCCATCCCTCCTGCCGCGCCTGGGCGCGGCTCACCGGTTCTTCCATGCCGGACGGCGCTTCTCGAAGAACGACGCGATGCCCTCGCGCACGTCCTCCGTGGCCATCAGCTCACCCAGGAACACCCGTTCCGCCTCCACCCGCGCCTCCTCGAACGAACGTCCATGCAGCGACCGGGCCATGCGCACGTTCATCCGCAGCACCAGCGGGCTCGCCTTGCGCAGGTCGCCCAGCACCTTGTCCAGCGCCGAGGGAAGCTCGGCCTCGCCCACCACGCGCGAGACGAGTCCCATGGCCTGCATCTCGGCGGCCGTGTAGGTGCGCCCGGTGGACGTCACCTCGATGGCGCGGGCAAGCCCGATGCGTGCCGGAAGCCACGCCACACCAACCGGGGCGAAGAAGCCGAGGCGGATTTCTGGCTGGCCAAACGTCGAGCGGTCGCTGGCGAGCAGGATGTCCGCCATCATCACCAGCTCGAAGCCGGCGCCTAGCGCCGCGCCGTCCACCACCATCACCACCGGCAACTCCAGCGTGCCGAACGCGGCGAACAGGCGACTGAACGCGGCGATCATCGCCGGCGCTTGTTCGGGGCGGTGCTCACCGACATCGGCGCCGGCACAAAAAGCGCGGCCGGCCGACTGCAGTACGACGGCCTTCAGCGCGCGATCCGCCTGGGCCCACTCGATGCCGTTCCGCAGCTCATCCATCATGGCGCCGCTCAGCACGTTGACGGGCGGCGCGTCCATCGTGAGGAAGGCCACATCCTCCCGCACTTCGTACCGCACCGCGTTCGTGGTCGTCATTGGCATCGCCGTCCCCTCAGATGTACTGGCCGCCATCAATCTTGATGACTTCACCCGTGACATACCGCGCGCGGTCGGACAGCAGGAACGCCACCACCGACGCCACTTCCTCCGGCTCCCCCATCCTGCCGAGCGCCGACTCGGCCACCGACTTCGCGATCACCTCGGCGCTCAGGCTGGCCGTCATCTCCGTGCGCACGATCCCCGGTGCCACGCAATTCACGTTGACGCCGCTCGGCCCCAGTTCCTTGGCGAGCGTCTTGGTCAGGCCCACGACGCCGGCCTTCGACGCCGCGTAGTTCGACTGGCCGAATTTGCCCCGCAGTCCGTTGATCGAGGCCACCGTCACGATCCGGCCGCTCTTCTGCGCGCGGAACACCGGTGCCGCCGCGCGACAGAACGCAAAGCAGCCCTTCAGGTTCACGTCGATCACCTGGTCCCACTCCGCCTCGGTCATCTTCCACGACGCGTGATCGCGCGCCACGCCCGCATTGCACACCAGGCCATCGAGCCGGCCCAGCGCCCGCACCGCCGCGGCCACCGCCCCTTCCGCCGCGGCAAAATCGGAGACGTCGGCCCGCAGGGCGACGGCCTTCCGTCCGAGCGCGCGCAGCTCGGCCGCCAGGCGTTCGGCGTCGTCGAACGCGCCGAGGTCCACCAGCGCCACGTCGCTTCCTTCGCGCGCCAGTTCGCGCGCGATCGCCGCGCCGATACCGCGCCCGGCGCCCGTCACCAGCGTCGACTGCCCCGCCAGGTCGCGCTTCATCGCCTGTTCCACTAGACCAGCTTGGCGCCGCAGCCACCGCAGAACTCGAACTGCCGCGGAATGCCCTTGGCGCCGCACTTTCCGCACGCCTTTTCGTACGGCCCCCACACGAACTCGCTGCTGGCCGAGTCATCGACGGCCTTCTGGCGCAGGCCGATGAAGTCCACCTTCCGCTTCTCCACGAAGGCCTGCATGCCCTCGTACGGCTCGAGCGTCGTGAAGTGCGTCGAGAGCCAGTCGCGCGCGTGCCCGACCGTGGCGTGCCACGCGGCTTCCTTCCAGTAGTTCACCTGCTGCTTGGTGTACCGCGTGCATTCCGGGAACTTGTCGAGCAGCTGCTTGCAGAGCGTCGCCACTTCTTCGTCGAGCTTCTCGCGCGGCACCACGCGGTTCACCAGCCCCCACTCGAGCGCCTTGGCCGCGGGAATTTTCGAGTTGAGAAAGAGCATCTCGCGCGCCCGGCGGTCGCCCACCGTGATCGACAGCCACTGCGTGGCGCCGCCGCAGGCCACGCTCCCCACGCTCGTGCCCACCTGGCCGAGCCAGGTGTCGTCGGCCATCACCGCCAGGTCGCACGCCAGCTGCGTCTCGTTGCCGCCGCCCACGGCGATCCCGTTGATGCGCGCAATCGTCACCTTGCCGCTGCGCAGGATGCTCTCGATGTACTTGGCGAACAACCCCATGTACTTGAAGTAGTCGTGCGGGCTCTTGGTGTAGATGCCCGCATACTCCTTCACGTCGCCGCCCGTGCAGAACGCCTTCTCCCCGGCACCCGTCAGCACGATCACGCCCACCTTGTCGTCGTTGGACGCATCGTCGATGGCGGTGATCAGCTCCTGCAGCGTCGACGTCGTGTAGCAGTTGAAGGATTCCGGCCGGTTGATGGTGATGCGGGCCACCCAATCCTTCTTCTCGTACAGGAGGTCCTTGAAGCCGAATCCGGCAGCCTCCCTGGAGGCGAAGTAGTTCATGACTGGAGTCCTCTTCGTGGTTCGGATGGATTAGCGCGTGCTGACTTTCAGCACCACCGCGGCGGCGCTGTCGCCCGCGGCACAGCCGGTGAACATTCCGTAGCCGCCACCCACGATGGCCAGGTCTTCAATGAGCTCGATGATCGACCGCAGCCCGGTCGGTCCCTGCGGGTGTCCCCACACCAGCGAGCAGCCGTGGCGGTTCATGCGTTCGGGGTCGAGCTTCAGTTCGCGCGCGAGGTACACGTCGTTCACGGCAAATGGATTGTGGGACGTGACGCTGGTGAGGTCTCCGGCCTTGATCCCCGCGCGCGAGAGCGCCTGCACGGCCGCCGGCACCACGGCCATGGGCATGAACCCCTTCTTGACGCGCGCCTGGCCGAAGGCGAGCAACTGCACGTCTACCTCGCCCTTCGGTGAGAGCGCCCGCGCCCGGTCGCGCCCCGCCGCGAGCAGCATGCCCGCGTTGCCGTCGGCCGGATGCGTCTGCGTGCCGAACGTCACCGTGCCCCCTTCCATCACGGGCCGCAGCCCGGCGAGCCCTTCTGCGGTCGTTGAATGCACACCTTCGTCGCCGGTCACCGTCGCCACCACCTTCTTGCCGCGAGCATCCTTGACCTCGAGCGGCCAGGGCATGTAGCGCCTGAGGAACGCGCTGTCATCCACCGTCGCGTTGCGGTACTGGCGGTAGCGCAGGAGCGTGATCTCCTCCTGGGCCTCGCGCGTGATGCCCGCCTCGCGGGCGACGTTTTCCGCGGTCTGCAGCATCGAGTTCTTGGCCCACGGATCGTGGCCAAAGCTGTCGAGCACGAGGTTCTCCGAGTCGCCCGTCCCGCCCGGGCCTGCCGGGTTGGGATAGAAGACGTGCGGGCCGTTGCTCGTGCGGTCGCAGGCTTCCGCGAGGAAGACGCTCGCGGCGCCCGTGCTCAGCTCCTGTGCACCCTGCACCAGGCAGCGCACCGACGTCGCGCACGCCTGGTTGATCGTCGGTCCAGTGGCATGGCCGAGACCAGCCAGCCCGGCAAACCAGGGCGCGCCGTAGAACGAGCCCTTGCTGGAAATCGTCGTCCCGAGGCAGAGCCCGTCGATGTCGGTGGGCGCGATGCCGCGCTCGGCGAGGGCGCGCGCGGCGACTTCCGCGGCGAACGGTATGGGAGGCAATGTGGCGAGGCTGCCCTGCCAGAGGCAGAAGGGCGTGGACCAGTAGCCACGATAGGGAATCCAGACGTCCTCGAATTGCACAGACACTCTCCTTGCGATCGATATCCCGCAGCGCCGGCGCGGCTGGCGGAATCAGCTGCTTCGTTTCGTGCGCCGCAGCCCGTTCAACACCAGGTCGCGCATTTCCTTGCCGATCTGCTCCACCGTCCCATGTCGCGACGGGTCGTACCACATGAAGATCCAGTTCAGCATGCCGAAGATGAACAGCGTGGCGTGGCGGCTCTTCCGCGTTTCCTTGCCCTTGGCCCGTGGCCCGCCCATGACGTCGGCGACGGCCGCCGCCATCAGCCGGTAGTACTGGCGCCGTATCACCTCCACCGTCTCGTAGGGCGCTCCGGTGAGCGACTCGAGCTCGAACGTGCACGCCTTCAGCTCGTTGGTGTGCTGTTCGTAGAACCGGAGGTGCCCGGTGACGAGCCGGTCGAAGCGTTCCTCGGGGGTGCCCGGCATCGCCGACGCTTCCTGTTGCGACTCGAGCAGGGAGCTGAATGTCCGGAACTGCAGCTGGAAGAGCAGGTCTTCCTTGGTCTCGAAATAGTGGTACAGCCCGGCGAGGCTTCCGTCCACCGCCTTGCCGAGGTCGCGCATCGACGTGGCCTCGAATCCCTTGCGCGCTATCAGGGACGCCGCCTTCGTCAGCAGTTCGTCCTGCTTCTTCTGCGTGGACGCGCGCACCAGCCGGCGCCCCGGCACTGGCGTCGCGGTGCTGGGCATGCGGGGCACGTTCACGCGTCCTCTCCGCCCACGAGGGCCGAGGCCGAGCCGAGCAACGCACGTTCCTTGAGGCCGCGCAGGATCTTCTCCGGCGTGATCGGCAGCTCCGTTACCCGCACGCCGCACGCGTCGTAGATGGCATTGGCGATCGCCCCGAGCACCGGAAGCAGCGAGCCTTCCCCGATCTCCTTGGCGCCGAACGGGCCGCGCGGTTCGTAGCTCTCCACCGCCGCCGTGTGAATCTCCGGGGTCTCGCTGATGGTCGGGATCAGGTAGTCGTGCAGGTTGGCGTTGGCAAACCGCCCGCCCGCGCCCACGATCGTGTCCTCGAGCAGCGTCTCGCCCAGCCCCATGATGATGGCGCCCTCCACCTGTCCATGCAGCGTCACCGGGTTGATCACGGTGCCGGCGTCACTGTAGTCGGTGAAGCGATCGACCGTCACGTATCCGGTCTCGAGGTCCACGGTCACTTCGGCCACGGCCGTCGAGAAGCTGTAGGCGGGTGACGTGCCCACGGTGCCGCCCTTGAACTCGCCGCCCAGGTGCTTGGGCGGTGTGTAGCATCCGGTGCCCACCACGGGGCCCTTCTTCGAGAACGCGATGCGGGCGGCGGCGGCCCAGTCCATGCCCACCGAGTCATGCTCCTTCACGAACACCCGGCCGTCCTTCGCTGTCAGCGCGCCCGGATCGCAGCCCAGTTCACGGGCGGCCACTTCGCAGATCTGCGCGGTGACGTTCTGCGCGGCCATCTTCACGGCATTGCCGCCCATCAGCGTCACGCGACTGGAATACGAGCCGAGGTCGAGCGGGCTCAGCGTCGTGTCACACTCGGCCATCCACACCCATTCATAAGGCACGCCCAGTGCCTCGGCGGCAATCTGCACGAGCACCGTATCCGATCCCTGGCCGATTTCGGACGCGGCGATGTGCAGCGTCACGCCGGTGCCGTCCTCGTGCACGCGGATCATCGCGTTGGAGTGCGGGAAGTCCGACCGGTAGATCGGGTATCCCGCGCCCGACACGAACCCGCCGCAGCCCACGCCGATGCCCTTGCCCGGCGGCAGCTTCCCCTTCTTCGCCGCCCACCCCGAGGTCTCGCGCGCGCTCTTGAGCGTCGCGATGAATTCGCACGACGAGACGTCCAGCGCGTTGCCCGTGCGCGTGTTCGGCTCCATGGCATTGCGCAGCCGGATGTCGAACGCGTCGAGTCCCAATTCCTCGGCGATCATGTCGAGCAGCGACTCGAAGGCAAAGCGCGGCTGCGGCACGCCGTGGCCGCGGAACGCCCCCGATGCCGGGAGATTGGTGTAGACGCGCGTGCCGTCGTACTTGTAGTTGGGAATCTTGTACAGCGTCGGCAGCATCGACCCGGCGTAGTACGCCGTGATCACCCCGTACGACGTGTAGGCGCCGCCGTCGAGCACCACGTTGTGCTCCACCGCCGTGATGGTGCCGTCCTTCTTCACGCCGATCTTCAGGTCGATGTACTGCTTGTGGCGCCCGCGGAAGTGCACGTACATCTCCTCGCGGCTGTACTCCATGGCCACGGGACGTCCGGTCAGCTTGGAGAGGATCGCCGCGCAGAAGTCGAGCGGCGTCGCCTCGGCCTTGGCGCCAAAGCCGCCGCCGACCGCCGGGCGGATCACCCGGATGTTCCCCATGGGAATGTCGAGCACGCGCGACAGCGAGCGATGCAGGTAGTGCGGCGTCTGCGTCGATGACCAGAGCGTCAGCCGGTCGCCGTGGTGCTCCCACCGCGCCAGCGCCGCGTGCGGCTCCATGGGCGACTGGTAGGTGCGGTTGCCGACGAAGCGCTGTTCGCGCACCAGGTCGGCCTCGGCAAAGCCCTGCGACACGTCGCCAAAGTGCCAGTCCACGCGCGTGTTGATGTTCCCCGCGTAGCGCGGCTTCTCCGGATGGATGACTGGTGCACCGGGGGCCATGGCCGACACGGGATCGAACACCGCCGGCAGCTCCTCGAATTCCACCTCGATCAGCCTGAGCGCACGCTCGGCGGTTTCGAGGTCCACCGCGGCCACCGCGGCGATTTCGTCGCCCACGTAGCGCACGCGCTCCTTGGCCAGGATCTGCTCGTCCTCGCGCGCCGGGCTCACGCCATACCAGGCGTCGGGCACGTCGGCACCGGTGATCACCGCCAGCACGCCGCTCAGCGCCCGCGCCTTCGACACATCGATGCGCTTGATCAGCCCATGAGCGATGGGGCTCCCAAGGATCTTCCCGACCACGGTATCGGGAAGCTGGATGTCCGCGGTGTACTTGGCGCGCCCGGTCACCTTGTCGGGGGCGTCGTATCGCGTAACGCCGTGGCTGACCACGCTGTGATCGCGCTGCTGGTCGCGCTCGGCGAGCGCGTGCGGCTTGGCGTCCAGCGGCACGCCCTCGAACTCCTTCCACCCGGCGACCGCCTTCAGCATCCGCGGGTAGGTGGCGCAGCGGCAGAGGTTGCCGGCCAGCGCCTCCTTGATCTCGTCGCTCGTCGGCGCCTCGTTGCGGTCGATGAGGGCCTTCGACGCCATCAGCGCGCCGCTCGTGCAGTAGCCGCACTGCACGGCGCCGTGCTTCACGAACGCCTTCTGCAGCGGGTGCAGTTCGCCGTCGTGCGACAGCCCCTCGATCGTCGTGATCCGCTTGCCCTCGGCGGCTACCGCCAGCAACAGGCACGAGTTCACCGGCTGCCCGTCCACCTGCACGGTGCAGGCGCCGCAGTCACCGGTGCCGCATCCCTTCTTGGTGCCGGTGAGGCCGAGGTGCGCGCGCAGTGCCGCGAGCAGCGTCGTGTTCGGCTTGAGGGCGAGCGTGTGATCCTCGCCGTTGACGTTGAGACGGACCAAGACTTCGCTTCTCATGGCTTCCCTGCCGCCGCACGGACCACGGCTTCTTCGAGCGCGCGCCGGGCCAGGACACGCACCAGTTCGCGCCGAAAGTCGGCCGAGCCGCGCACATCGGTGATTGGCAGCGCCTCGTCCGCGCACAGCGCGGCTGCCCTCGTGAACAGCGCCGTCGACGGCAACTCGCCCTCGAGCAGCTCGGCCGCATGCACCACGAGCAGCGGTACCGGCCCCACCGCGCCGAGCGCAATGCGCGCGCCGGTAACCCTGCCGCTGGTCATGGTCAGGCGAACGGCGACCGCCGCAACCGCAAGGCTGGAACCCTTGCGGCGCGAAAAGCGCTGGTAGCTCGACCCCGAACCGGTCCGCTGGGGCGGCAGGGCAATGGCGACCATCACCTCGCCCGGCGCCAGCACCGTGCGGCGCGGTCCCACGAAGAACTCCTCGGCCGCCAGGTCGCGCACGCCCATCGGCCCGGCCAGGTGAACCCGCGCGGCGCCCACGATGGCCGCAGGCGGCGTATCGGCACAGGCCACGGCGCGGCAGAAGTTGCCGCCGATGGTCGCCAGGCTCCGTATCTGCGCGCTGCCAATGGCGCGCGCCGCGTCGGCCAGCGCCTCCAGCCGGTTGCGCACCAGCGGCGACGCGGCCACGTCGGCGACGGTGGTCAGCGCCCCGATCCGCACCTCTCCCTGCTCCACCGCGATGCCGCGCAGTTCCCCGATGCCGTCCAGGGCAATCAGGTGCCGCGCCAACTCGCGCTCCCGCTGAAAGTCGGGGATCAGTTCGGTGCCGCCTGCAATGAACGCCGCGTCGTCGCCATAGCGACTGGCGAGCGCGCAGGCTTCGGCCAGGCTGCCCGGCCGCAAGTACGCAAAGTCCGGCATTACCATGGCTGCGCCCGGTGGTAGGCGACGGCGGCGTGCATCACGCCACCTTCGCCGCGGCGGTCCACGCCACGCCGTGCTGGTTGAGCTTGCGGTACCGGTATGCCCCCCACAGCGCCGCACCAATCGACCCGGCGAAGATGGCCGACTCGTGCGTCACCACCTCCATCCGGGCAACATCCTTCTTCTTGTCGAGCGTGTCGCGCAACGCGGCCAGCATGCCGGTGTCCGACGCCAGCCCGCCGCTCACGAACACCGGCCCGTCGAAGGCCAGCGAACGCAGCAGGCGGACGAACCGCTCGGCCATGCTCTCGTGGACGCCGCGCAGGATGTCGCTCGTGGTGATGCCCCGCGACACCATGTTGATCACGTCGGTCTCGGCGAGCACGGCGCAAATGGAGCTCACCTTCTCCGGCTTCGTCGACAGTATCGACAACTGCCCGATTTCGTCGTGCGACACGCCCAGGTAACGGGCGATGTTCTCAAGGAACTGCCCCGACCCCGACGCGCACTGGCTCGTCATCTTGTAGTCCTTCACCCGCCCATGGCTGTCCATGGCCACGGCGCGCGTGTGGAGGGCGCCGACGTCGAGCACCGCGCCGATGCCGGGCGTGAGGTACAGCGCCCCGCGGGCGTGGGTCGTCATGCCGTAGAAGTGCCCCGTGGCGTACGGCACCTCGCCGCCCTCGCCGGTGGTGCCGATATAGTGGATCTCGTCCACGCCGGCCGCTTCCGCCGCCGCGTCGAACGTCTCATCCACCACCTTGGCGATCTCGCGGCGCCGGATGCGCGTCGACACCTGCCCAAGCAGCTGCTCGTCGCCCGCGCCGTCCGTGCGGAACACCGTCACCTTCACGGCGCCGCTTCCCACGTCGATGCCCGCAGTCGTGATCATCAGGCCACCATCCGGTTGGCGAAGAGCGCCGCACCCAGCGCGCCCGTGTAGATGCTCTCCGGCGAGATGTTCAGCGTGCGCTCGCCGTAGTTCTCATGCACGAGTTCGCGAATGGCCCGCACGGCCGCCGGGTTCTTGGCCACGCCGCCGGTGAACGTGAACTCCTGGTCCACGCCCCCCGAGCGCGCCAGCAGGCTCATGGCGCGAATGACGATGGCCCGGTGCAGCCCGGCCAGGATGTCCTCGCGCTTCTCGCCCAGCGACAGCCGCTCGCGCAACTCCGCGCCGGCGAACACGGTGCACGTGGAGTTGATCTTCACGGCGCGCTTGGACAGTTCCGCCAGCGGCCCCAGTTCGTGCAGGCCCAGGTTCATCTCGTCGGCGATGTAGCCGAGATACCGCCCGCACCCGGCCGCGCACCGGTCGTTCATCTGGAAGCCGGTCACGATTCCGTCGCCATCCACCTGGATGGCCTTGGTGTCCTGGCCGCCGATGTCGAGCACCGTGCGCGTCCCCGGGAACATCGCGTGCGCCCCGAGCCCGTGGCACAGGATCTCGCTGCGAATCTGTTCCTTGGGAAACGGCAGGCGCGCCCTGCCGTAGCCCGTCCCCACAGTAAAGGACGGCGTCAGGTCATATGCCACCGCAAACTCCACCGCGTCGGCCAGCCGCGGATTGCTCACCCGCGACAGCGCGTCGCCAATGTGGTCGCGGAAGTCGAGGTCCATCGGCTCGTTCTCCACGCGGATGATGCACTTGTCGTACACGCCGATCAGCCGGTCGAAGCTCACGCCAGCGGGGTCGCCAATCTGCTCGGCAATGCGCATGAATGCCGAACCCACCGCGTCGCGGAAGAAGTCGGAGCGCAGCACCGGCGGCGCTCGGAATCGCGTCTCTTCCTCGGCGGTGATGCGCCGGCAGATCTCCTCGATCGCCTCGCGGAAGGGCGCCACCAGCTGCCGCGGCGCCGACTTCTCCACTTCCTCGAGCAGCAGCTGTTCCAGGCGCCGCAGCTGGTGGAGCAGTTGCTCCATCACGAAGGCGCGCCGCAGCACGTACACCGCCTCGGCGGTCTCGGTGGCCTGCACCTGCTGCTCGATGAGCCCGAACCGCGCGTTGATGAACGCCTCCGTCTTGGCCACCGCAGCCGCGAGGTCGTAGTTGGAGCGCGAATTCGTGATGCCACGCCCGAGCACGTCGCCGTGCTCGTCGAGGATGACGGCCTTGGTGGTCGTCGAGCCGAGGTCGATCCCCACCACGCACGTCATGCGGACCTCGACGCGCGGCGCGCATCGATCATCTGGAAATAGCTCTCCAGCCGGTTCTTGATGTTGGCCGCCGAGAAGTAGCGCGGGTCCACCAGATCCGACTCGATGAACGCGCCGGGAATCCCCGTGCGCTTCTCCACCTCGCGCAGGATCATCAGCTGGCCGGCCGAGAATGAGTTGCAGCTCTTCACCGAGTTGATCAGGAAGCCGTCAGCCTGGTACTCGTGGATGTAGTTGACGATCATGTCGATGCGCGCCGGGAGGTTCAGGTTCGTGTAGCAGCCGCTGCAGTAGTCGGCCAGCGTCCCCAGCGGATCATTCGGGTCGTGCCGGAAGCCGAAGTCGTAGGTGCCGCCGACCTTCGTGTACGTCGACGCCACGACCACCGCCTTCTCGTCGGCGAACATCTTCCAGAAGTCGCGGAAGTGCGTCCAGTTGGGCGGCCCCTCCACCACCAGCCGGTACTTCTCGCCGACGAGTGATCCCTCGGGCGTGATCGGCCCCAGCCCGAGCGCCGCGCGCTCCTCCACTTCCTCGCGCAGCGTGCGGTAGTAATCCACCCCTTCCTGCGTGCCGCGGAACGCGCTGAAGATCGGCCCCACGTAGTACACGGTGCCAAAGTAGCCGTCGATCGGGCTCGGGCGCAGCTTCCCCGCCTGCAGCACCGCCACCAGGTCGTCCTCGGCCATCGCCGAGAGCCGCAGGTGCTCCTTCAGCTTCTCCTCGTCGTACTTGCGCCCCGTCGCCTTTTCCAGCGCGGGAATCACCGTGTCGCGCAGTTGGCGCAGCATGTACTCGCGGTGCTCCGGCTCCAGCTTGCCGTCGCCCTGGTACGGCACGTGGAACATCACCGTCGGGCAATCGTATTCCTCGCGCAGCAGCTCGAACCACTTCATGAAGGTGTAGCACCCCGTGTACGACAGCAGCAGCAGGTCGGGCTTCGGGAGCTTCTGGCCCCCGGGGCCGATGTTCCCCTGCCGCATCATGCCGATGTCGCACTTCACGTAGGTGCACACGTCCTCGGAGTGACCGCTGCGTTCGGCCTCGGCGATGTAGTCGCCCGAGAGCTTCCGCATGCCCGACTGCAGCGCGTTGATCTCGGGCAGCACGGGCAGCGCGCCGAACGAACGGATGAGCTCGGTGAGGTTACCCGGCACGAAGGTGTAGACCACCGGCTCCTTCGTCTCCGGTGCCCGGGCAAGCCGCGCGAAGTGGTTGGCGATCATCTCCTTCTGCAGCACCATCGAACGGTCCTTCAACGCTTCGGCCATCAGGCGGCCCCCCACAACTTGATTGAGTCGGCGAAGGTGCCCGCCTGTTCGCGAAACTGCTGGAACTGCCCCGTGTTCTCCGCGTACTTGAACGCGATGCACGGAATGCCCGCCGTCTCGGCGCCCGCACGGAGCATCGGCTGGTCGAGCAGCGCGGGATCGCAGAAGCTCGGCGTGGCAAAGA
>DATCGU010000229.1:0-2620 GCA_036508735.1 Gemmatimonadaceae bacterium | reverse complement strand
GCGAACCACGTACTCGGCCGGGTCGATCCCCTCGCGCTCGGCCGCCGCCACGAGCTCGTGAGGGTTGCGATCAAAACTCGGATAGGACGGCAGCCACCCCAGCCGGGCTCCGAGCGCGTTGATGTCGAGGATGTGGCGCCCCGCTAACAGCCCGCGCCCCAGCGGGGATGCGAGATGCTCGGGCTGGATGCGCTCATAGCGCCACTGATCGGTCGCCATGTAGAAGAACGGTGTCCCGGATTGATGGCGTGGTGGGCGCACCCAATCCAGCGCGAACGCGACCGTCTGCCAGCCGGTCAACGGGCGCACCTTCTCCTGCCCGACGTAGTGCGCCCAGCCGCCGCCGTTGACGCCCTCGCAGCCGCACAGCATCAGCAGCGAGAGAAACGTGCGGTAGGTCTGGTCGGAGTGATACCAGTGGTTGGTCCCCGCGCCCATGCAGATCATCGACCGCCCCTTGGTCTGCTCGGCGTTGCGGGCGAACTCGCGCGCCACCCGCACCGCGAGGTGGCGGTCAACGGTGGTGATCTGCTCCTGCCACGCCGGCGTGCACGGCTGCTCGGCATCGTCATAGCCGGCCGGCCAGGTCCCCGGCAGCCCGGGGCGCGCGACGCCGTACTGCGCGAGCGTCAGATCGAGCACCGTCGTGACCAGCTGCCCGCCCACGCGGATCGCCGGCACGCCGCGGCGCGCAATCCCTCCGCCCTCGCTCTCCCCGACGTCAAAGCGCGGCAGGTCCACCGCGACACGCTCCTGCGAACGGTCAAGCAGCGTCAGCGCCGGCGCCACCCCCTCCAAGCGCAGGTTCCAGCGCCCCTCGTCGCCGGGCGCGTAACGGTGGCCGACCGATCCGCCCGGCACCACCGGCTCGCCGGTGAGCCTGTCCAGCACCACCGTCTTCCACTCAGCGTGCTCCTCGTCCCCGCCCAGGTCAGACGCGCGCAGAAGCCGATCGGGCACGTACGCGTCGCCGCGCTCGCGCAACGTAACCAGCAACGGCAGGTCAGTGAAGCGCTGCGCGTACTGCTCGAAATAGGGCACCTGACGATCGACGTAGAACTCCTTCAGGATCACGTGCCCCATCGCCATCGCGAGCGCCCCATCCGTCCCGGGCTGCGCCGGCAGCCAATGATCGGCGAACTTCGTATGCTCGGCGTAATCCGGGGAGACGACGACGACCTTCTGGCCGCGATAACGAGCCTCGGTCATGAAATGCGCGTCAGGCGTGCGCGTCGTCGGCAGGTTCGTGCCCCAGATCAGCAGATAACTCGCGTTCCACCAATCCGCCGACTCCGGCACGTCAGTCTGATCGCCAAACGCCTGCGGCGAGGCCGGCGGCAGATCGGCATACCAGTCATAGAACGACAGGATCACCCCGCCGATCAACGACAGGAAACGCGTCCCCGCCGCGTAGGACGCCATCGACATCGCCGGGATCGGCGAGAACCCCACCACCCGATCCGGTCCATAGCGCTTGATCGTGTGAACATGCGCCGCCGCGACCAGCTCCGTGACCTCATCCCACGAAGCGCGCACGAACCCGCCCTTGCCACGCTGACGCTTGTACCGCCCTGACCGCTCCGGGTCGTCCACAATCTCCGCCCACGCGTCCACCGGATCCCCGAGCCGCTCGCGCGCCTCACGGAACATCTCCAACAGACTGCCGCGCACATAAGGATGGCACAGGCGCAGCGGCGAATACGTATACCACGAGAACGACGCCCCCCGCGGACAGCCACGCGGCTCGTACTCCGGCATGTCGGGCCCCACCGACGGGTAGTCCACCGCCTGGGACTCCCAGGTGATGATCCCCTCCTTCACATACACATTCCACGAACACGACCCCGTGCAATTCACGCCATGCGTCGAGCGCACCACCTTGTCGTGCGCCCAACGACCCCGATACGACCGCTCCCACGCCCGATCCTTCGCCACCAGCTGACTCCAGCCCTCCGCGCTGATCGGCCCGCGCCGAAGGAACCGGTGGGCCTCCAGCAGCGGACTCTCGCGTCCCCGCCGCTCGCTCACGACCGGCCCCGCATTGCCACCAAGGCCCCTCGACGGCGCTGCCCGAGAACTCCTCGCCGTCGGCGGTGCGGCGACAGCGTCGCCGGCGCAGAGCACGCCGACCAGCGCGCGGCTCCGCTCGGACCGGACCCATATGCCTCGCCAGCCATCACGTCGCAGCGAACTTTACACATCGTTCGCAGAAGAAACACCCTTCGTGACCACGAGCGCCGCCCAGACGCTTGACCGCCGCAGTCGTGGTGCTGTTTTTTACACTATGCCTGTAAGAATGTGAGGAAGCCATGACAAACACCCATTCCCACCACATCGACCTCGACCAGCCGACTCGGCGGCGCCACGACCAGCGGGCCCGCAGCGCTGCGCGCCAAGCCGCCACCGGACGTCTCACCGCCGGCGACCGACCGACGCCAGTCCGCAGGCAGCGCCCAAGCCACGCTCCAACCTCTGGCCGTATCCCCAGGGCGCTGCCGCTCGTCTCGTCAGACGAGCTCGCCGGCTCAAATGGTCGGCCGGACCTCCTGCTCACCTTTCTCACTGCGATTCTCGCCGTGACCGCCGCGGTCTGGCTCGCCGCCGCGGTCAACCAGTGGTG
>DATCGU010000228.1:0-5617 GCA_036508735.1 Gemmatimonadaceae bacterium | reverse complement strand
GGGAGCCGGTCCAGCAGGTCGTTGGGCACGCCCTCGTCCTTCATGGCGCGGGCCGTCGCGATGCTGTGCCCGCGAATCACCTCGTGAATCACCTGGCGGTCGGCGCCGGCCTGCACCGCGCGCACGATCAGTTCCTCGGTGGCCATGAACGGGAGTTCATCGGCGAGCCGGCGGCGGATGCGCGTGGGATGCACCTCGAGTCCGCGCGCGATGTTCTCCATCAGGATCAGCAGCGCGTCCGTGGCGAGGAATGCCTCGGGGATGGCGAGCCGCCGGTTCGCCGAGTCGTCGAGCGTGCGTTCGAAATACTGCACGCTGTGCGTCTGGTTGGCGTTGGGCGCCAGCGACAGCACGTACCGGCTGAGGGAGTTGATGCGCTCGCTGCGCATGGGGTTGCGCTTGTACGCCATGGCTGACGAGCCGATCTGCTCCTTCTCGAATGGTTCCTCGATTTCGCCGAACGCCTGCAGCATGCGCATGTCGCCGGCGAACTTCGCCGCGCTCGCGGCGATGCCCGCCAGCACGTCGAGCACGTGGGCGTCCAGCTTGCGTGTGTAGGTTTGCCCGGTGACCGGCAGGGCCGCGGCGAAGCCCATGGCCCGCGTGACGCGCCGGTCGAGCTCTCGCACCTTCGCGTGGTCGCCGCCGAAGATGGACAGGAAGCTCGCCTGCGTTCCGGTGGTCCCCTTCACCCCGCGCAGGGGCAACGTGGTGATGCGGTGGTCGAGGTCGGCCAGGTCGAGCACCAGGTCCTGCATCCACAGCGTGGCGCGCTTGCCCACGGTGGTGGGCTGCGCGGGCTGCAGGTGCGTGTAGCCGAGCGCTGGTTCACCCTTCCACTGCTCGGCGAACGCCGCCAGCGTGCGGAGGAGCGCGAGCACCCGTGCGCGCAGCAGCTCGAGCCCGCGCCGCATGAGGATGAGATCGGCGTTGTCGGTCACGAACGCCGACGTTGCCCCCAGGTGAATGACGCCGCGCGCCGCGGGGGCCACGTCACCAAAGGCGTGCACATGCGCCATGACGTCGTGCCGGAAGCGCTTCTCGTACACCGCCACGGCCGGAAAGTCGATATCGTCGAGGTGCTCGCGCATCTGGTCCAGCGCCTCGGCGGCGATGTCCGCGCCCAGGTCCTGCTCGGCCTTGGCGAGCGCCAGCCACAGGCGCCGCCACAGTCCGTAGCGCGAGGGCGGCGACCAGAGCTGCAGCATGGCAGCCGACGCGTAGCGGTCGGCGAGCGGGGATGACCAGGCGGGAGTTTCGCTCATCGGATCTGGAAGTCGATGGTGAACAGGAAGCCGCCACGCTCGACGATCATGCGGATCGGGCCGCGCCCGGTCATCGACTCGAGCAGGCGCCCCGCCTGTTGCGCACCGGAGACGGCGGTCCGGTTCACCTGCACGATCACGTCGCCCGTCTGGATGCCCAGCTCGTCCGCCACCCGCTCGGACACCTTGTAGACCACCGCGCCCTGCCCGGCGCGGACGTTCCGCTCCGCGCGAATGGCCGGTGTCAGGGTGAGGAGCTCGATCTCCTTGAGCACCGCCACCTTCTGCGCCGACACCTCGGGGAGGTCCGCCACGCGCACCTTCACCACGCGCTCGCGGGTACCGCGTCGCACGCGCAGCTCGGCGTCCTCGCCCACGTGCATCTCGAGCAGTTCCGCCTCCCAGTCGTAGGCGTTGCGCACGGCACGGTCGCGCGACTGCACGAGCGCATCACCGACCTCGAGGCCGGCGGTTGCCGCGGGGGAACCAGGCGACACGGCGCGGATCACGGCGCCCCCACGAAGGGCGTTGCGGTTGTTCTGCTGCGGCAGCTCGATCTTCACGCCGATCCACGGGCGGCGCACGGTGCCGTGCGCCAGCAGGTCGTCAGTGACGCGCTTGGCCCGGTCGATGGGGATGGCGAAGCCGAGGCCGATGGAACCGCCGGTCGGCGTGTAGATGGAACTGTTGACACCGATCACCTCGCCTGCGCCATTGACCAGTGGTCCGCCCGAGTTGCCGGGGTTGATCGAAGCGTCGGTCTGGATCATGTCGACGTACACGCCTTGCCCTTCGCTCTGTCCGACGAGATTGCGCCCGGTCGCGCTGATGACCCCGGTGGTGACGGATGGCTCGGAGTTGCCCAGCAGGAAGCCGTACGGGTTGCCGATGGCGATGGCCCACTCGCCGATGAGCAGGTCGTGCGACCCGCCGAGCGGCGCGGTGGGCAGGTTCTTTGCCTCAATCTTGAGCACCGCGAGGTCGTTCGTCTCGTCGATGCCAAGGATCTTCGCCGGGTACGTCGTGCCGTCGCGCAGCGCCACGCTCACGTTGGTGGCGCCGGCGATCACGTGGGCGTTGGTGACGATGACGCCAGTGGGCTGGACGATGAACCCCGAGCCGATGCCCGATCGCGTCTGGGTGCCGTTGCCGGTGTTGGTGTTTCCGAAGAAGAACGCGAAGGGATCCACCGGCGTCCGAAAGACCGTCTCGGTCTGCACCGTCACCACGGCCGGCGCCACCCGGGCCACCGCGTCGGTGATCGCCGTGCGTCGCGACTGGGCAATCTGCGTGGTGGCCTCGCGGCGCGCCGGGACGCCCTGCGCGGCCGTGCGCCCGGGCGACACCCCCTCGCAGGCAACGAGGAAGGCGAAGCAGAGCGGGGTGAGGCGGCGCATGCTCATCGGGCGCGGCGGGGCTTGGGACGGCGGCTGATTTCCGACAGGAAGCGGTCGAAGCCGCGGTCGGTGAGCGGATGCTGGAGCAGCGCGTGCAGGACGTCCGTGGAGACCACCGCGCCGTCCGCGCCGGCCGTGGCCGCGTCGGTGAAGGCGCGCGCGCTGGCGGGCCCGGCCGCGATGATGTCGCACTCCAGGCCGAACCGGTCGAAGATGATGCGCGCCTCGGTGATCGCCAGCGAGGGATCCTCGCCCACGTGGGCCGCGGCATCCACCGCGATGGTCACCATGGAAGCACCGGCCTTGGCGGCGAGCACCGCCTGCGCGGCATTGTGCACCAGCGTGGCGGCCACCCGCACGCCCTCGGCGCTCAGGCGCTTGATGGCCGGCAGCGCGTCCTCCACCAGCGGCACCGCCACGATCACCTGCTCGCCCAGCCGGGCGAGTTCCCGCGCCCCCTTGTACAGCGCATCCCGGTCGATGGCACGCACCGAGGCGATCACCGGCAGTGGTACGGCCGCCGCGAGTTCCTGCACCAGTTCTCGAGGGTCGGCGCTGGGCAGCTGGGCGGCGATCACCGCCGGCGTGGCGACGATCCCGTCGATGAGGCCGGCGGCGAATGCCCAGCGAACATCATCGAGGGCGACGGAAGCGAGGTAGATGCGCATCAGGCGGTGGGGTACAGGGCGGTGGGATAGGTGACCTGTTCGAGGCAGAGACCGCAGGCAGGCGCCGGCGGCGACACCTCGTCGTTGGCAGTGGCGACGAGCAATGCAGCAAACTCCTCGCGCGGGCGCTGGTGCGTGGCCACCTCGATCATCGTGCCGACGAGGAACCGCACCATGTGGTGCAGGAAACGGTTGGCTTCGACGTCGAAGACCAGGCCGCCCGACACCTCGCGCCACCGCGCGAGACGGATCTCGCAACGATGGTTGTCCTCCACCGGCGCCGTGCCACGCACCGCAAAGCCGTAGAACTGATGCTTCCCGAGGAGCCCGGTTGCGCACCACGCCAGCGCTTCGCGATCGACGGCTCGCCGCACGGGCCATTCCCAGCGCCGCCGAAAGGGCGAGCGGGCTGCCTCGTCGAGCCCCACCGCATAGCTGTACCGCCGGCTGGTTGCGCTGTACCGCGCGTGAAACTCCGGTTGCATCTCGTGCGCCGCCGCCACCCAGACGTCGCCGGGAAGCTGTGCGTTGAGCACGTGCCTCAGCCGGTCAGGCGTCCAGTGCGCCGGTACCTCGATTCCTGCCGACTGGCCGCGGGCATGCACACCCGCGTCCGTTCGACCAGCTCCCGTCACCCGCACCGGGCCCCCGCACAAGCGCGAGAGCACCGACTCGAGCGTTCCCTGCACGGTACGCGCGCGCGGCTGTACCTGCCACCCGGAAAAGTCTGTGCCGTCATAGTGCAGCACGAGCTGAACGACGCGTCCCACCATACGGAGAAAAAATAGCCCGGCGCGCGCGCGCTTTCAAGCACGCGTAATGCACTCAACCGATTGACATTGCTTGACGTAGACCTGACGTTTCGGTTCCGGCCTCCCTCGTGACCGTCCTCACCGGGACACTGGGCCGTTCACGATCGTCCGCGTTGGTCGCCCGCAACCCACCCGATGTCCGAGCAGACCCTGGTCTCGCTGTCCCATGCCCTCGCCGCCGCGACTGACCTCGACGCGGCGTATGTGGCGTTGGCGGAAGGGCTGACCGACCTCGACCGGTCCGCCGTGGTGGCGTATCTCACCACGGATGCGCGCGAGGGACGGATCACGGCGTGCCACCTGATGGACCGGGGACGGGTGGAGCGTTTTCCCCTGGATGTGGCGCTGCGCCAGTTCGCCACCGATGTCGTGCAGCGGGTTTCGGCGGGCGGCACCTTTGCCGACATCGGGGACGAATCGGACACCTTCGCCCGCATGCTGCGCCTGCCGGCGCTGGGCGAGACCGGGGCGCTGGCGCTGCGCGGCATCCGGGTCGACGGCGAACTCGCCGCGCTGCTCGCGCTGTACGAAACTCGCGCGGTCTTTGGACCGAGCCTGGTCGAGCGCTTCGCGCCCCTGGCGGCGCTCTTCGAACTCGCGTATGGCCGCTTTGCCGAACGGGAGGCGCGTACCGAGGCGGTGCGCACGCTCGAGGATGTCACCCAGCGCGTGCACGGCGAGTACGTGGCCCGGCTGACCCGCCTCGAGTATCAGCTCACGCAGGCGCGCGATGCGGTCCATGAGCGGGGTGCCGAGGAGACGCTGCAACACGAGCGCGAGGTCGCGCGCGCGGCGGAGGATGCCAGGCGCAGCGCGTCGCGCTTCCGGGCCCTCGAACACCAGGTGACGGCCGCCGTGGGCCAGCTTGAACAGGCGCACATTGAATTGCACCGGCGCAGCGAGACGCTGCGCCAGCGCACGCGCACCATCTACCTGTTGGATCGCGTGCTGGCGATGGCCGCCGAACAGGTGGACCCGCGCCGCCTCGCCGAAGGGCTGCTCGCCCTCGTGGGCGACGACATGCAGGCGTTGCGCTGCTCACTCTTCCTGTGTTCGCCCGAACCCGACACGCTTTACCTGGCCGCGTCCCGCGGACTCGCGCCCCATGTGCGCGAGGGCTCGCGCATCACGGTGGGCCAGGGCGTCGCTGGCCGCGTGGCGGCCACGCGCACGCCGCTGCTGGTGGTGGACGCGTCCGATGCGCAGGCCCAGCCGCTGTTGCGCGACGAATACCTGACCACGGGGAGCTTCATCTCCTTTCCCCTGCTGAGTCACGGTCAGCTGCTGGGCGTGATCAACCTCACGAACCGCGCCCAGCGCGGGCTCTTCGTGGAGGAAGATGTCGAGCGCGTGCGCCTCCTCGGCCTCGTCATCTCGCTGATCGCCGTGGAAGCCAGGCTGCCGGAAGCCTTGCTCGGGCGCATGCGTGAGTGACGGCGCGCTGCAGGAGGGCATCAGGCGGCTCGCCGCAGGCG
>DATCGU010000227.1:0-9598 GCA_036508735.1 Gemmatimonadaceae bacterium | reverse complement strand
ACCTAGCACCTAGCACCTAGCACCTAGCACCTAGTAGCTACCAACCACCCACCGTCCTTCTGATGCCCCGCTTCCCCGCTGAATGGGAACCGCACGCCGCCACCTGGATTGCCTGGCCACATCACGAACCCGACTGGCCCGGCAAGTTCGAACCCATCCCGTGGCTATACGCGGAGATCGCCAGGGTGCTCACCCAGTCAGAGCCGCTGAAGATCCTCTGCCACGACGAATCCGTGCTCGAGGACGCCGAGGCCTGCCTGGCCGCGCACCACGTCATCGATCGGGTGCATCTTCACGTCGTGCCCAATGATCGCGTCTGGTTGCGGGATAGCGCGCCAACGGGCGTCCTCAACGACGCCGGCGACCTGGAGTGGTGCGACTGGGGCTTCAACGCCTGGGCCAAGTACGACAACTACGCGTCCGACGACGCGATCGGCGAGTTCGTGGCCGCCGAGACGCAGCGCCCGCGCCGCGTTCCCCAGCGTCCCGATGGAGCGGGAGCCGTCGTGCTCGAGGGAGGAGGCATCGAGACCGATGGCCTCGGCACGCTGCTCGTCACCGAGGAATGGCTGCTGTCGGGCGTCCAGGACCGCAACCCCGGACTTGGGCGCGCCGACTACGAGAGGATCTTCGAGCGCGAACTCGGCTGCACGCGCACCGTCTGGCTCGGCGAGGGGTGCGTGGGCGACGACACGCACGGCCACGTGGACGACATCGCGCGCTTCGTCGCACCGGGCGTGGTCGTGGTCGCGCTCGAGAAAGACCCTGCCGACGACAATCACGCGCGCTCGCTCGACAACCTGCATCGCCTGCAGATGTCCCGCGATGCGCGCGGCGAGGTGCTGCGCGTCATCACGCTCCCCTTTCCGCGCGCCGTCATGATGGAAGGACAGCGGCTGCCGGCGAGCTATGCGAACTTCTACATCTGCAACGAGGCGGTGCTCGTGCCGACGTTCAACGATCCGCAGGACCGGATCGCGCTGAATACGCTCGCCGAGCTGATGCCCGGCCGGCGGGTCGTCGGCATCCACGCCGTCGACCTGGTCTGGGGGCTTGGAACCCTGCACTGCCTGTCACAGCAGCAGCCCGCTGCCCGCATCCCGCCGGAGGCCGCGGAGCGCTCGTCATCGGCGCGTCGCCAGGAGCGTCGGATGCGTACCCGAGGTTTCGCCCAGCCGCCCCGAGTGTAACATTACTGAACACCCGGGCCACACTGGCCCAAGCACCTGCCCGTTCCCAGAGGAGCGTCGTGAGGCGTCTCGTCGCGCTGTTGTCCCTGCTGTCGCTCGGTTGTTCGCCGGGCAACTCCGGCCAGTCTTTCCTTCTCGGCTCGGCCGGTCCCTGGACGCAAGGCTTCGGCCTCGCGAACCGGCGCGGCATCGAGCTCGCCCGCGACGAGGTCAACGCCACCGGGGGCATCAAGGGGAAGAAGCTCGAGATCCAGTTTGAGGATGACAGCGGCAGCGGCATGGTTGCGGCGCGCATCGCCAAGCAGTTCGTGGACAATCCGAAGGTGCTCGCCGTCATCGGGCACGTGAGCTCGGGCGCCATGCTCGCCGCGGCACGCGTGTACGATGGGAGGCTCGTGGCCATCGCCACCACGGCCACCAACCCCGCGCTCACGGGCATCTCGCCTTGGACGTTCCGTGTCATCTCCAGCGACTCGGCCAACGGCGTGCAGCTGGCCAATGCCGCATTCGCACTCGGACTCAGGCGCGCTGCCATCCTGTATGAGAATGACGGCTACGGCCGCGGTCTGTCGGCCAGCTTCCGTGCCGCGTACAAGGGACAGGTGATTTCCGCTGATCCCATCGGTGGCAACCTTTCGGATGCCGAACCATTCATTACGTACTTCAAGCGGACGCGACCCGATGTCGTGCTCGTCGCCGGCACCGACGCCTCGGGCCTGGTGATCCTGCGCGAAGCACGCCGACAGCAGCTCAAGGTGCAGTTCATCGGCGGTGACGGCTGGACGCCCGTCATCGTCGACACGACGGCGTCCGAAGGGGCGCTCGTGGGCGCCCCGTTCACCGCGGAAGACCCGCGCCCCGAGGCGAAGAAGTTCGTCGAGGCGTTCCGCGCGAAGTATCACGCGGAACCCGACGGCAATGCCGCGCTCGGCTATGACGCGACGGTCACGCTGGCACGCGCCCTCGCCGCGGTCGGCGCCGACCGCGACGGCATCCGTCGGTGGCTGCACGCGCTCGACGAGCGCACGGCCATCGCGGGAGCGTCGGGCCCGATTCGCTTCCGGCCCGACGGGGACCCCATCGGCAAGGGGATCGTGCTGACCCGGGCGCATCGCGGCCGACTCATCATGGAGCAGTCCCAGTGAGCCGGGTCGACGCGTCCTTCCAGTTCGGCTCCATTCGCAGCCGCTTGCTGTTCGGCTTCGGTTTCATCGTCGCCCTGCTCGTCGTCGCCGGCGCCGTCGGGAGCTACACCATCAAGTCGCTCGGCATCGCCGTCGATGACGAACTGCGTTCGCAGCACACTGAAGTCGAACTCACGGGCACGCTCAGCAGCAGCATTGCCGAAGAGATATCCAGCGGGCGGCTGTACATCGAAAAGGGCGACACATCGGCCTTGCGCGAGATGGGAAGTCTCAGCGCCGCCGCGCACGAGGCCCAGCGCAAGCTCAACATGCGCGAGAGAACGACCGCCCAGGAGGTGTCGCTGCTCGCATTGATTGACGCGCGTCTCTCACAGATCGAGGTGGACATGGCGCTCGCTGCCCGCCTGCGCGATCTCGGACGCGACGACGACGCCGCGCGCGCCGCCGGGCGAACGCGCGGCGTGGAGTCGGCGCTCCTAGGTGACATCCGGCGCCTGAGCCTCATGCGAACGCAGAAGATGACCGTGGCCGGTGGCCTGCTGCGGGGCGAGAGCGGCCGGCGCGGCAACATCCTGCTGACCGTCATCCTCGGGGCCATCGCCATCGGCGTCATCATCGTGGTCAGCACGGTGCGCAGCATCACGACGCCGCTCCAGTACCTCGTCTTGCACGCGAAGGCGATCAGCCACGGACACCTGGATGTCCGCACGACCGCCGAGATGCCTGGCGAATTCCGGGACCTGGCGGACGCCATGAATGTCACCGCGGCGTCGCTGGCCCGGCTCGCCGCCGGGGCCAACGCCACGGCGGAGGAGGTATCGACGTCGGCCCACCAGTTGGCGTCGGCCGCCGAGCAGGTGTCGCTGGCCGCCACGCAGACGGCGACGGCGATGGGCGAGGTCACCGAGGGCGCCGAGCTGCAGGTGTCCGAACTGCGCCGCGTCGATGTCGCGCTCACCAACATCCGCGAGCGCGCCAGCGCGGTGCGCGAAGGAGCGGCCGAGATGAAGAGCCTCGCCGGCGAGATCGACCACGCGGCGCGCGAAAAGCGCACCGAAGTGGAACGCTCGGTGGGCATCCTTCTCGAGGTGCGACACTCCGTGGAGCGCGCGTCCAGGGAAGTGGTGGAACTCAACGTGACCGCCGAGTCGATCAACCGGTTCGTCAGCGTGGTCAGCCGCATCGCCGAACAGACCAACCTGCTGGCACTCAACGCCGCCATCGAGGCCGCGCGCGCCGGGACGGCCGGCCGCGGCTTTGCCGTGGTGGCCGACGAGGTGCGCAAGCTCGCCGAGCAGGCGCAGCAGGCGGCCGACGACATCGTGCAACTCACGGCCGTGGTCACGTCGAAGGTGGGGAACACGACCAAGGCGATGCAGGCCAGCGCATCACAGGTGGGCGAGATCGAGAACCTGTCGCGCGGCCTCGACGACTCCCTGGCGACGATCGTCTTTGCCGCGGAGCGCGCACTGCGGGCCTCTATCGTCGTCAGTGAGGCCGCCGAGGGAAACCTGACGGCAGTGCAGGACGCGGCCGGCGGCATCACGCAGGCGGCGCGGACGGCCGAGGGTCACGCGGCGGCGGCGCAGCAGGTGAGCGCATCCACCGAGGAACAGAGCGCATCGAGCGAGGAAATGCAGTCGGCGGCAGCCACGCTGCTGGCGAGTGCGGTGCACCTCAAGGAGATCGTCGCCGGGCTGCGCAGCAAGAGCTAGCGCCCGTTAATTACGCGGCACAGGGCCTTCGACGTTTCGGGCGCGGCGCGGTTGCCTTAGGTTGCACCACGTGACCGAGCCTCTCGCCCCCACGGTGCCTGCCGGCACGAAGGCCGTGCTGCTGCTCAGCGGCGGGCTCGATTCGGCCACGCTGCTGGCGTGGGCCACGCGGGCCGGGTACGCCGTGCACGCGCTCTCCTTCCGGTACGGGCAGCGGCACCTGCTGGAGATCGACCGCGCCAGCGCCCTTGCCGCGCACTGGCAAGCCGTGCAGCACGTGATCTGTGACTTCGACCTCCGCCAGTTCGGCGGCTCGGCGCTCACCAGCGACATCGCCGTGCCCAAGGATCGCGACGAGCTGGCGATGGCCGCCGGCATTCCCATCACCTACGTGCCGGCACGCAACACGATCTTCCTGTCGTTCGCCCTCGCGTGGGCCGAGGTGCTCGGCGCGCAGGATGTGCTGATCGGGGTGAACGCGCTCGACTACAGCGGGTATCCCGACTGCCGTCCGGAGTACGTTGCCGCGTTCGAGGCCATGGCAAACCTGGCCACGCGCACCGGTGTCGAGGGAACGACCCGACTGAAGATCCAGGCGCCCCTGATGCGAATGACCAAGCGTGAGATCGTGCAACTGGGCTCGGCGCTGGGCGTCGACTACGCGCTGACGACCAGCTGTTACGACCCCGCGCCGGATGGAGCGGCCTGCGGGCACTGCGATGCGTGCACGCTTCGGCTGAGAGGGTTCGAACAGGCGGGCATCGTTGATCCAGCGAGATACGTGTGGGAAAAGAAGCTGTAACCTGTACGCTGTCCGTTCTACGCCGTCCGCTACTGACCATCGTTTATCGTCCATCGTCTATCTTCCATCGTCTCTTGTATTCCATCCACGAAATCTTCTATACGCTGCAGGGTGAGGGCGTGCACGCCGGCCGGCCGGCGGTGTTTTGCCGTTTCGCCGGGTGCAACCTCTGGTCCGGGCGCGAGGCGGATCGAGCGGGCGCCATCTGCCGGTTCTGCGATACAGAATTCGTGGGCGCAGGCGCCGATGGCGGCAGGTTTGAGACTGCGGATGAATTGGCGGATGCCGTGGTCGCGGCATGGCCGACGTCCGACGAGGGCGGACGCACGCGCTACGTCGTGTGCACCGGCGGCGAGCCCCTGCTGCAACTCGACGAGGCGGCCGTCGATGCGTTGCACGCGCGCGGCTTCACGGTTGCCGTCGAGACCAACGGCACGCGACCGCTGGCGCGCGGGCTGGACTGGGTCTGCGTGAGTCCCAAGGCCGGCGCCCCCCTGGTCGTGCACGGCGGGGACGAGCTGAAGCTGGTGTATCCACAGGAGGGCGCGGAACCCGAGCGGTTCCGGCACCTCGAGTTCCGCCACTTCTCGCTGCAACCCATGGATGCCCCCGCCCTTGACGAGAACACCCGTGCCGCCATGGCGTACTGCATGGCGCATCCGCAGTGGCGGCTGAGCCTGCAGACGCACAAGTCGCTCGGTATCCGTTAATGACACCTCCGCACTCTTCCCGCTTGGACGCCTACTGCGAGTTTGTGATTGCCGCCGGCCGGCGCCTTACCGGCGTCCCCGAGGGACATCCGTGCGCGCGAGTCCACGGACACACGTTCCTGGTGCGGCTCACGGTCTCGGGGCCGGTGCACCCGCAGACCGGCTTTGTGATCGACTTCGCCGATGTGCAACGCGCCTTTGCACCAGTGCACGAGGCGCTGGACCACCGGTTTCTGAATGATGTTCCCGGACTCGAGAACCCGACGAGCGAGCACCTCGCGGCCTGGATCTGGAGGGCGCTGAAGAAGGCGCTTCCCGGGTTGAGCGCGGTGGAGATTACGGAGACGGGGCAGTCCGGAGTGGTATTCCGCGGCTGACGGTGGGCGGTGGCGGTTCCATCCGCCGTGCCAAGGGGGTAACCTTCAAGTCCTGATGCCCCGCCTCACCCGCCTCCTCCTCGCGCTAGCGCTCCTTGGCGTCGCCGCCCCAGCGGCGGCAGCCCAGGACGGGGCGGGCCCGCTGGCTGCCCTGCTGGCGCACGGGCCCAACCCTGAGGGTCCGTTTGCCAGGCGCATGGCGGCCTCCGATTCGCTGGTGGCGCGAGCGAGGGAGCAGTTGGGAAAGCGCTACCGGTACGCGGCGGCGTCGCCCGAACGCGGCTTCGACTGCAGTGGACTGGTGACCTACGTGCTCAGTGCGTTTGGCGTGAAGCTGCCGCACAACGCCGCGCGCATTGCCGGCGAGGGCAGTCCCGTCAAGGCCGACAGCTCGTCGCTGCTCCCAGGCGACCTGCTCATGTTCGGCCGTTCACGCAGCGACCGCATTTCACACGTCGGGATCTACGTCGGCGACGGGAAGATGATCCACGCCAGTACCGGTCAGCGCCGTGTCATCGAGACAAAGGTTCCGTCCGCGGGGTCATCGCTGCAGTTGCGCTCGGTACGCCGCGTCCTGAGGGATTCCCCTACAAAGGGTGGCGGCTCCGAGTAACCCAGTCGAGCGCGGATCGTCATTCGCCCGGCCACCAGCCGGGCTTTTCTATACCCCTTCCGTGCTTCCGCCCGACGAAAAACTCGTCGGCCGGAGCTTATTGACGTTTGGGGGTGCGCGGCCAAAGTTTTAGCGGACATTGATGTACTGTTTTCCCCTCGGCCGTCTGAGGGGTCGGGCAGCAGTATCGCAACTCCATCCTCCACGAGGTGCCATATGGTAGGACGTTTCGTCGGCAAGTTGCTCGCGGCCGTCGGATTCGCCGCGGTCGCGGGAACCGCTGTGGCGCAGACCGGACGCATTGTCGGCAAAGTCACGGACGAGGGCGGACAGGCCATCGTCTCGGCCACAGTGCAGGCCGTCGAGGGCCGGCGCACGGCGGGCGTCGTGACGTCCGGCGATGACGGAACCTTCCGTATCGCGAACCTCAAGGCCGGCAGTTACAGCCTGAAGGTGACCCGCATCGGGTTCAAGCCGTACCGCTCCGACGACATCGCGGTTACCAGCGCCTCGGTGACGGTGAACGTCAAGCTGAGCGAAAACGCCACGCAGCTGAACACGGTGGCCATCACCGGCATCGCCACGGAAGAAAAGATCAACAAGGCGCCGGCGGCCATCGTCGTCCTCGACCAGCAGGCGATCAACGAGCAGGTGACGACCACGGCGTCGGAGCAGCTGCGCAACGTGCCGGGCATCGACATCACCAGCGGCGGCATCGTGCAGTCGAACGTCGTGGCCCGCGGCTTCAACAATATCTTCTCCGGCTCGCTGCTCACGCTGACGGACAATCGCTTCAGCTTCGTCCCGTCGCTGAAGGTCAACGTCGCCTACATGACGCCGACGACCAACGAGGACATCGAGCGCATTGAAGTCGTCCTCGGACCTGCCGCCGCACTGTACGGTCCCAACGCGTCGTCCGGCGTCATGCATATCATCACCAAGTCGCCGTTCACCTCCAAGGGCGCCACCGCCACGGTGGATGTGGGCGAGCAGAACCTGCTGCGCGTGGCCGGCCGCTACGCGGGCACCGTGGGCGAGAAGTTCGGCTACAAGGTTTCGGCCGAGCGAATGACCGCCACGGATTTCAAGAGTTATGACCCCGTGGAACTGGCCGCCGGCCGGCAGCGCTTGTTCGACATCGCGCGCACCGCGATGGACTTCCGCGCCGACTATCGCCCGGACACCAAGACCGAGATCACCGCCAACTTCGGACATTCGTTGATTGGCAGCGCCGTGGAACCGACGGGTCTGGGCGCCGCGCAGGTGAAGGACTGGAGCTTCAACGCGTACCAGCTGCGCGCCAAGCGCGGCAAGTTGTTCGCCCAGGTGTTCGAGAACGCCAGCGACGCCGGCAACACCTTCCTGCTGCGCACTGGCCAGCCGGTCGTCGACAAGTCCAACCAGAAGGTGGCGCAGATACAGCACAGCATTTCGTTCTACGGCGACCGCCAGACCTTCGTGTACGGCGCGGACTACCTGGCGACGGACCCGAAGACCGAAGGCACGATCAACGGCCGCAACGAGAACATCGACAGCTACACGGAAACGGGTGGCTACGTGCACTCCATCACCCACCTGAACAAGTACTGGGATGCCGTCGGCGCCATCCGCTACGACAAGCACAGCAAGCTCACCAACGGCAACTGGTCGCCGCGCGCGGCGCTCGTGTACAACCCGAGCGAGACAGAGAGCTTCCGCGTGTCGTACAACAAGTCGTTCGACGACCCGTCCACCAACAACATGTCGCTCGACCTCGCCGCCGGTTACGTGGGCGGCACGACCGCGAGCAACTCGTTGTTCACCGTGCGCGCCGAGGGCGTCCCCACCAGTGGCTTCCAGTTCCGCCGCGATTGCGTGGGCGGCGTGGGCGGCCTCTGCATGAAGTCCCCGTTCAACCCGGGCGGACGCGGCCAGTTCGTGCCCGCGTCGGCCACCGCGTTCTACAAGGCAGCCGTGGCCGCGGCGGCCGCGGGCGGCATGGAGAATGCCATCAAGGCCGGTCTCGCCGCCAGCCTGCCGGCCTCGCTGATTCCATCGGTTTCCGGCGCCATGATGTCGATCCTTGCCGGGCTGCAGCCGACGTCGGCCCAGGTGGGCACGGTGCTCCGCACGCTCAATCCCACGACGGCGCGCTTCGGCGACGTCGTGGCCTCTGACGTGCGTGACATCGCGCAGATCCGCCCCACGCTGACCTCGGAATGGGAAGCGGGCTGGAAGGGACAGGTTGGCAAGAAGTTCTACGGCACCGTCGACTGGTGGTATTCGGAACGGACCGACTTCGTCGGACCGCTGATCGTCGAGACGCCCAACGTCTTCCTCGACGCCGGCACGCTCGCCGGCTTCCTGCAGTCCGGCCTCGGCGCCGGGCTCACGCAGGCGCTCACGCCGACATTGGGACCGGCGGCTGGACCGACGGCGAACGCGATCGCCGCCGGCTTCGCGCAAACCCTCGCCAACAGCCTGGGCGGCATAAACGGCTCGGCCACTACGGGCGTGCCACTCGGCGTGATCAACCCGAATCATCCGAATACGGGCAGCACGGACATCGTGCTGACGTACCGCAACTTCGGCCGTGTGAAGCTGAGCGGCCTCGACTTCAGCGGCGCGTACATGCTGGATGACGCCTGGTCGCTCTTCGGAACGTACAGCTGGGTGAACCGCGACTTCTTCCCCCGCGCATCGGTGGGCGGCGTGTCGGACATCTCGCTCAACGCACCGCGCGACAAGGGCACGGCCTCGCTCCGGTATCGTGACGACGCGTCAGGCGTCAGCGGCGACCTGCGCTTCCGCCGTACGGCGTCGTTCCCGGGCAACTCGGGCGTCTACATCGGCCAGGTGGCGGGGTACAACCTGCTCGACGCCTCGTTCGCGTTCCGTCCGACGGTGCTGCGCGGCGCCATGCTCTCGGTGATGGCGCAGAACATGCTCAACCTGAAGCACTCTGAATTCATCGGCGGCGCCGCGCTGGGTCGTCTGGTGATGACGAGAATTCAGTACTCGTTCTAGAGATCGCAAGATCGCAAGATCGCTGGACACGACGGCGGGG
>DATCGU010000226.1:0-4785 GCA_036508735.1 Gemmatimonadaceae bacterium | reverse complement strand
TGGTCAAGCTGCGCCGCGACCGCAAAAGGTCGACCCAGGAGGTCATCTCGGAGTTGCGCAGCCGCTTCCACGAGACGGTCCCCGGCATCGAATGGGATTTCCCCGGCATCCTGGGCGACCTGATTGGCGACCTGATGTGGGCGCCCAAGCCCATCGAGATCAAGCTCTTCTCCACGGACACCGCGTTCCTCAAGCGGCAGGCGCCGCTGGTCGAGGCAAAGATCCAGAAGGTCGATGGCGTCGTGGATTCCTTCAATGGACTGGTCTACGCCGGCTCCTCGCTGACGCTGCGCGTGCGCGCCGTCGATGCGCGGCGCTTCGGCCTCAGCGCCGCCGACGTCGCCACCGCCGTGAACGCGGCCATGCTCGGCGAGACCGCGTCGAGCGTGCTGCAGGGTGACCGCGTGGTGAACATCCGCGTCAAGGTGGACCCCTCGCGCATCGATCGCGTGGCTTCGCTGCGTACGCTTCCCATCCGCGCGCCCGACGGCACCACGGTGCCGCTCGGCCAGGTGGTTGACATCACCCAGGAGCCCGGACAGCTGGAGCTGCAACGTGAGGACATGCGGCAGCTCGTCGCGGTCACGGCGCGACTCGAAGGACGCGATCTGGGCAGTGCGATGGCTGAAATCCAGGACACACTGAGTCGCGACGCATCGCTCCCCGCGGGCACCATCGAGTACGGCGGACTCTACAAGCAGCAGCAGGAGACGTTCCGGAACCTGCTCGCCGTGCTCGGCATGGCTATCGTACTCGTGTTCACGGTGCTGCTCGTGGAGTTCCGGTCGTTTCGCGAGCCGCTGGCCATCGTGTTCGGCGCGGTGCTCGCGATGTTCGGCACCGTGTTGGCGCTCTGGGTCACCGGCACGTCGCTGAACGTCGTGTCATTCCTTGGCGCCATCATCGGCGTGGGCATCGTCGCCAAGAATGGAATCCTGATGCTCGATGTCGTGGAGCACCTGCAGGACGAAGGACTGCCGCTCGAGGAGGCGCTCGTGCAGTCGGGGCGCCGCCGGCTGCGTCCGGTGCTCATGACGTCGATGGCGGCCGCACTCGGCATGCTCCCGCTCGCCTACGGCGTGGGATCGGGCGCCGACATGCTCAAGCCCCTCGCCGTTGCCGTGATCGGTGCGCTGTGCATCTCGGTGGTGTTGTCGCTGGTCGCGACGCCAACCATGTACTCACTATTGCGCGGTGCCGACGATCCGGGCGATGTGAAGTAGGACGATCGCGCGCGATGTCGCTGTCCTCACAACGTCACGAGGACCGCGGCGCCCGCAGGGTGCGGCCCTACACGGGTGGCGTCGCTGCTCCGCCACCCCGTGACTGCCCCTCGGGTGTCTGTCCCAGCACGCGCGCCAGGGTGCCGAGAAGCTCATCCACGTTCACGGGCTTCGACAGGTACACATCGGCTCCGAGTTGCCTCACCGACGCCTCGGCATTCGGATCAACGCTCCCGCTCAGCACGATCACCGGAATCTGGGATGTCTTGCTGGAGGATTTCAGGCGTTCCAGCGCCAACAGCCCGGTGCCTGCCGGCATCTGGATGTCGAGGACGATCACGTCGGGCGTGTTTCGAATCGCGGTGGTGAACGTTTGGGTCGCGTCAAACGCCGAATCCACCCTGTAACCCTTCGCCCTGAGCAGCGACGAAAGCATCAGCGTCTGGACCTTGTCATCGTCGGCAAGCAGGACGGTCTTTCCGGGCGCACTCATGTCAACTCCTCCAGCACCGGCCTGAGGCGCTCCAGCTCATCGTCCAGGTTGTGAAGGGCCTGCTCTGATCCCGTGAAGTTTCCCTCGCGGCCCATCAGTTCAAGGCGCAGGGCGGCCTGCACCGTAAGGTCGGCCGCGAAATTCGAGGCCGAGCCCCGCAACGCGTGCGCGACGCTCTCCAGGGCCCGGGCGTCCCGGCCAGCCACCGCCTGGCGGAGGCTCGACACGAATACGGGGCACTCGTCAGGAAACAGCGCCGCCATTTCACCGAGCAGCGCGGCATCACCGCCCAGGCGCGCCAGAAGGGCGTCCATATCGTGGACCTGCTGCGGCCGATCTTGCGCCGGCATTCCGGCCTGGGCCCCCATGACGCTTTCGGTGGCGACGAGGTCGCCGGGTTCTGGTGGCATGCAGCAATCTTGCAGTCGTGCGGGCGGTTGGGGAATGCTGAATTGCCTCACGGCGTTACCCGCGGCCAGAACGCATCCATCCGCGTCATGACGGCGGCGAATGCATCGATGCCGTCCCAGAGGTTTTGCAGCCGCAGGTTCTCATCCTTGGCGTGCTGGTTGTCATCGTGATTGGCGATGGGCAGGATCACCAGCGGCGCGCCAAGCGTGCGGCTGAACAGGTAGGTCGGCAGCGAGCCGCCCAGGGTGGGCACGCGCAGCACCGGCTTGCCAAGCATCTCGTCGAGCGCCCCGGTGAGCGCCGTTGCCGCCGGCAGCTCCATGGAGGTACGCGACGATTCATAGCCACCCTCCCACGTCAGGCGCACGACCTTGCGGTGCCCAAGTCGCTCGGCGTCGGTGGCCGCCGCGTGCGTGATGAACCAGCCGTTGCCCTGCAGGTGGGCCTCCACGAGCTGGCGTATGTGCTCGGGCGTCTGATTCGGGACGAGACGGAAGTCGATGGACGCCTTGGCCTCCACCGGCACGGCGTTGGCCGCCAGTTCCTCCACCTGTCCCACCCGCATGCCGCGCAGGTTGAGCGCCGGCAGCATGATCCGCTCGGCGAGCAGCGCGTCGTTGGCCTCGGTGCCGCCGAGCAGGAGCTCGCTCTTGAGCGCCGAGTCGACCCGCGGGAGCGCCCGCACGGCCGCCAGTTCGGCGGCCGTCGGCGGCACGACGTCGTCGTAGAAGTTCTTCACGAGGATGCGCCCGTCGACGTCGCGCATCGACGTGACGAGGTCGGCGAGGAGCATGCCGGGATTCGGCGCCCAGTTGCCGTAGTGGCCGCTGTGCAGCGCCCTGGCCGGGCCATACACCGTGAGCTCGAGTCCCATGACGCCCCGCACGCCGAAGACCACCTGCAGTTGCCGGCTGGCGTGTGACGGCCCATCGCAGAACAGCCAGGCGTCGGCCTTCAGCAGCGTCGCGTTGCGCTGCAGGAGTTCCTCGAGATGCGCCGAGCCCGCCTCTTCTTCGCCCTCGAAGAAGAACTTCAGGTTGATGGTCGGGCGCCGGCCAGCCGCCTTGATCGCGTCGAGCGCATTGAGGATCGCGATGATCGGGGCCTTGTCGTCGCCGGCGCCCCGGGCAAAGATGCGCGCCTCGGGGTTGAGGCGGCCACTCGCCGGCAGCGCGATGTCCACCCACGCCTTGCCGCGCTGCTCGCGCAGCTGTGCCGACCACGGCGCACCGCCTTGCCACTCCCCCGGATCCACCGGCTGGCCGTCGTAGTGCGCGTACACGACGATAGTGCGCGTGGCCCCCGGTCCCCCCGGCCCCCCTGGCGTCTTCAGTTCGCCGTACACCGCCGGCGGCCACTTACCGTTCTCCAGGATGCGTGTGGACACACCGCGCCGCTCGAGCATCGCGGTGATGTGCCGTGCGTTGCGCCAGATGTTCGCCGAGTCGCTGGCCACGTTGGGAATTGCCAGGAGTTCGGCGAACTCGCGGATGATCTGCGGTTCGCGCGCCTCTCGCCAGGCGTGCACCTGGTCGCGGAGGGACTGCGAGGGGAGCGTTGCCGGCAGGAAGAGGAGCGAAGCGAGCGTTCGGATGCGCATCAGCGTGGACGGAAGATGGAAGATGTCTCTCACGGAGACCGGAGCGATCTCTCACGGAGACCGGAGGAGCACGGAGTCTCCGTGAGAGACTGGCGCGGAAGATCTATCGCTTCCGCATCGCCTTGCCCGCCATCACGCCCGTCGGTGCTCCGTCCGCCACCGCTTCTTTCCCGTTGACGAACACCCACCGCATTCCCACGCTCAGCTTCTCGGGTTCTTCGTATGTCGCCAGCTCGCGAATGGTCTTGGGGTCGAAGACGATGACGTCGGCGTAGTAGTCCGGCTTCAGCGAGCCGCGCTCCTTGATGCCGTACACCTCGGCCACCTGCGTGGTTGACGACTGCACCATGCGCTGCATCGTGATCACCGGCTTGTCCAGCACGTACCTCCGGATCTTGCGCGGGTACGTGCCGTACAGCCGCGGATGGCCACCCGACCCGTCCGAGCTCGTCATCACGTACGGGTCCTTCATGAAGGTCTCGATGTCCTTCTCGGTCATGTTGAACGACGCGACGCCCATGTCGACGCCCGTGCGAATGAGCTCGAGCGCCGTCTCCACCGCCGGCGTCCCCTTCTCGGCGGCCACTTGCTTCAGGGTCTTGCCCAGGTATGGCTTGGCGTTGGCGCCGCCGTTGATGAGCAGCAGCGTGCTGTCGCCGCCGCGGCGGCGCAGGTTCTCGCGCATCTCCACCAGCATCTTCGCACGCATCGCCGGGTCGGCGATGCGAGAGCGCAGCGAGTCGCGGCCGCCGGCCTGCGCCCAGCGCGGCAGCAGCGCGGCGCTCAGGCCGGTGCCGCTCGCCGTCCACGGATACTGGTCGGCCGTCACCATGTGCCCGGTGGCGCGCTCCTCGCGCATCAGGCGCAGCACGCTGTCGGCGTAACCCCACACGTCCACGCCCAGCGCCTTCACGTGACCGATGTTGGTGGTCAGTCCCGACTCGCGGCCGATGCGAATCGCCTCGCGCACCGAGTTCATCAGGCCAATGGTGTACGAGCTCTCGTCGCGGTGGTGCGAATCATAGACGCCACCGTACGGCTTGGCAGCCGACACCACG
>DATCGU010000225.1:0-7492 GCA_036508735.1 Gemmatimonadaceae bacterium | reverse complement strand
CCGGCTTCGTGGCGTGGAAGATGCTCGGGCGGTCAGAGTCCTACCGTCCAGGCGGCGCCGTGGAAGGACTCACGACCGACCTGTCGCGCGCGCTGCCCGCCGACCGCCCGCGCGTGACGTTCACCGACATCACCCAGGCGGCGGGCATCACGACGCCCAACTTTCCCGGCACGCGCTCGTCGCAGCTGCCAGAGGACATGGGTTCGGGCGCGGCGTTCGGCGACTACGACGACGACGGCTGGGAGGACCTCGCCATCGCCAACGAAGTCGGGCCGATGACGATGACCGACGCCGAGCGGAAGGCGTCGCCGGCGCGCGTGGTGCTGTACCACAACAATCACGACGGCACGTTCACCGACGTCACCGACCAGTCCGGCATCAACTTTCGCGGCTGGGCGATGGCGGTGGCGTGGGGCGACTACGACAACGACGGACGTCCCGACCTGCTCATCACCGCGTATGGGCACAACGCGCTGTACCACAACGACGGAGGCGGCCGGTTCAGCGACCGCAGCATCGCCACGGGCATCGGGGTGCCGGAGGGCTTCTGGATGGGCGCCGCGTGGGGTGACTACGATCGCGATGGCTTCCTCGACCTCTACGTGACCGGCTACGTGAAGTACTCCAAGGAGCCGATTGCCGGGGCGCCGGGCATCATCGAGGTCGAGAACCCGGCGGCCATCAACCCGGCGTCGTTTCCCGCGGAGCGCCACCTGCTGTTCCACAACAACCGGAACGGCACGTTCACCGAGCGCGCGGTGGCGGCCGGCGTGGACAACCCCAAAGGGCGCGGCCTCTCCGCGTCGTGGGTCGATGTGGATGGCGACGGCTGGCCCGACCTTTACGTCGGCAACGACGTCTCGGACAACGTGCTGTACCTGAACCGGCACGACGGCACGTTCGCGGACGTCTCGCACGCCGCGCACGTCGCCGACTATCGCAGCTCGATGGGAATCGCCGTGGGCGACTGGAACGGCGACGGGCGTCCGGACCTGTACCTCACGCACTGGCTGGCGCAGGGCAATGCCCTCTACGACAACGTGCCGTTCCCGGGCAAGCGCACGGCGAAATCACCGCCGGTGGCCTTCGTGGACGAGTCGGACCGCTACGGCCTGGGGCAGGTCTCCCTCGACTTCATCGGGTGGGGCACCTCGTTCTTCGACTACGACCTCGACGGCAAGCTCGACCTGTTCGTGGTGAACGGCAGCACGCTGCAGCGGCGCGACAAGCCGACGCAACTGGTGCCGATGCGCAGCCAGCTGTTCTGGAACCGCGGGCCCACCGAAGGCTTCTTCGAGGTCTCCTCCGCGAGCGGGGACTTCTTCGACAAGCAGTGGGTGGGGCGCGGCCTGGCGTTGGCCGACATCGACAACGACGGCGACGTGGACGCGATCGTCACCGTGCATGGCGGACCGCCGCACCTCCTGCGCAACGACGGCGGCAACAGGAACCATTGGCTGCAGGTGCAACTCCGCGGCACGAAGAGCAACCGGCAGGGCATAGGAGCGAGGGTCACCGTCGTGGCCGGCGGCGCGCGCCAGGTGCGGCAGGTTGGCGTGCAGGCGTCGTACCTCTCGCAGAACAGCCTGATCGAGACGTTCGGACTCGGCCCCACCGTGCGCACGGTGGACACACTCGAGATCGTGTGGCTGGGCGGGGCGCGCGACGTGCGCACGAACGTGGCGGCCGGCCAGCGGTTGCGCGTGGTGGAGGGCGAAGTGGGTGTCGCCACCGACCGGGCGAGCGTAGAGAAGTTCTGGGCGCTCATGCGCGAAGCGACGACCCAGCGCACGGCGGGACAGCCGGCCGCCGCGCTGGCCACCTACCAGCGGGCCCTCGCGCTGGATCCCCGCCACGCGGACGCGCTGTACTACGCCGGCAGCATGCAACTGGCTCTCGGCGCGTACGCCGACGCCGCGGCCAGCTGGCGGCGCCTCATCGCCGTGGATCCGAACAGCGCCCGCGCGCCGTCACAAATGGGCGCGCTCTTCCTCTGCCTCGATCCGGGCGCGCCGCTCTGGCCTGATTCTGCCGAGGCGTACTTTCGTCGCGCGCACGACATCAACAAGGAAGAGACGGGGCCGGTGCTCCATCTCGGCGAGTCGGCGCTGGTGCGGGGCAACCTGGCGAAGGCGCGCCAGTACTTCGAGACGGTGCTGGCCACGCACGCCGCCAGCGTGCCGGCGCACTTCTACCTCGGCTACCTCGCACAGAAGCGCGGTGATGACGCGGGGGCGGCGCGCGAGTTCGCGCAGGCCCAGGCGCTGCCCACCGCCGCGGCCGTGGCTGGCGCAACGAACGAAGGGGATACCAAGGGCGGCGTGCCCATGCGCACCCGCCTGCTGCACTGCGATGCCCTGCGCCAACTGGCCGAGGAGCGCGCGAGCGGCGATGCACGCGCGGCGATGCGCGAGCGGTATCGCCGCCTCGACAGCCTGCTCACCACCGCGCGCGCCCACGCGCGCTGACGGCATGCGGCGCGCTCAGCGCCGTTGCACGAGGCGCGTGTTGTATTCGTGCAGGTACCGCTGGTGGGTGGCGTCGGTGGGGTACTGTTCGCCCCGCGCATACGGGTACTGCCTGATGGCATGGAACGGCAGCGGACCGACGGTGTTCCCCAGCGCGGTATTCATGTCCGCGTCCTTGATCCATCCATCGGAGTAGAGCAGGAAGTCACGGACCCACCCCTTGGGCGGCGGGGGCGCCTCGGCGAACTCGAGTGTCGTCTCATCGCCGGGTGCCATGACGACGTACATGTCATCCGATCCCTTCAGCAGCGGAAGCACATCGCCGAACCGCGTGAAGGCACCGGTGATCGGGCGCCACCCGGGTTCCTTGGTGACGCTGTCGTAGTCGAACCAGTGCGGACCATAGCGACCGCCCTTGCGATACGTGCGCGAGAGTCCGCGCGCATGCAGGTCGGCCCGCAGGAGCGGCAGCGTACTCACCTTCAGCGGGCTGGCGGGGGCGTCGGTGGCGACGAACGCCTGGTCCCAGTAGATCTGCATGTTCGTGCGGATGCGCACGTGATGATCAGTCGTTGGGAACTTGCCCTCGAGACCCACGACGATCGTCTTGTCCTTGCCCGACGGAAAGCCGATGTCGGCCGCCGCACGCCACGCGCCGCCGGCATCGCGCACCTCGAGCACCGGCATCACCGGCTTGAGGCGTGACTGCTGCGACAGCGCCACGTTGATGCTCGCGTCGGTGGGGTAGATCCAGCCGCGCAGGAACAGTTGCGTGCCCGGGCGGCCCGCGTCGTCGCCCAGATCCATCACGAGGTCGTGCATCTCGACCAGTCCCTGATACTCCACCGAGGTCAGGTTGGAGACGTAGGCATCGTCCTTGTCGCGCAGGGCGGCGAGGACGTCAACGCCGTGATCGTCCACGGCGGAACGGGGCGGATGCGCGCGCACTGCCTGATAGGGGCGCAGCGCCACGGGCCCCGGGGGAATGAAGCGTTCGTCCACGAACACGTTCACCGAATCGGGGTGGTCCACCGCGAGCAGGCGAATGTCGTCGGTATACGACGTCTCCCACAGCTCCTCGGTCAGTTGCAGCACGTAGCGTCCATTGCGCGGCTGGAGAACGCTGCCAGGGATGCGCAGGTATTCCTGCGACGCGCCGGCCGGCGCCCACGCAGTGTTGCTGCCCATGATGCCCATCGGCATGCCGAGCGCGCTGCGCCACATGACGTCGGTGGCGAAGCGGAAGTGCGTGCCGTTCCACGCATACAGGAATCCGCACGACGACTTGAGCACCTCGTTTTCGACGACGTCCTGGTCGGAGCCCGGGAAGTGGATGACCTGGAATACCCCGTTGGGCCATTCGACGCGCAGTACGTCGGCCTTGAGGTGCGCGCCGAGCCCGAAGTGGGTGAAGGGGCTCGTCACCACGCGCGTCTGCACCATGTCGCCGACACGCAACTCGAGCCGCGCCCCGATGCCAAAGTCGTTGTTCTTGCCGCTCCCCGTGCGCAGCGCGGCGAGCCGCACCTGGACGAAGAGGTTCGCGTTGCCGCCGTCATTGCGGAGCACGTGCAGCCCCGCGGACGGGTCGGCGACCACGAAGTCTTCGTCACCGTCGCGGCCCAGGTCGAACGTGGCGACGGCGGCGCCCGAGGTGATGGTTGGCGGCAGCAGCTTCGAGCGATCCTCGAACTTGCCGGTACCGTCGTTGTGCAGCAGCAACAGGCCGCGCCCGGGGGGCCCCCCGGCCCCGGGGGTACGGGGCGCGCCGGTCACGAGCAGGTCCAGCCAGCCGTCGTTGTCATAGTCGACGAACTGCGCGCCGGAAACGCGGAAGTCACGCAGCGCGGCGAGGGCCGCGCCGGAGCGGCGGTCGCGCGAGAAGGTGCCGTCGCCCTTGTTCAGCCAGATGGCGGGCGCTCCCGAGTCCGCGGCGGCAACGAACAGGTCGAGCGTCCCGTCGTTGTTGATGTCGCCAACGGCGACAGCGCCCGAACCACCCGCCGTCGCAAGGCCACTGGCGGCGGTCGCATCGTCGAACCGCCGGGCGCCGGCGTTCCGAAACAGCGTATTGCTGCCGCGATTGCGGCTGACGAGCAGGTCCACGCGGCCGTCGCCGTCAAAATCGCCAAAGGCGACGTCGCGCGCGTCGCCGGGCACGTTCAGGCCGAAGTCCGACGTCGCTTCGGTAAACGTGCCGTCGGCATTGTTGCGCAGGGCGCGCACGCCCTGGCTGCCGACGACCACGAGGTCGAGATCGCCGTCGTGGTCGAGGTCCACGAAGAGCGCCCTGGCGGCACCACCCACCACGTCGACGCGCGCCTTCGCCGTGACGTCCTCAAAGCGCCCCTTTCCGCTGTTGCGGAACAGGTGGCCGCGCCCGGCGGCGTCGATGGCGAAGAGATCGAGGAGGCCGTCGTTGTCGTAGTCGGCAAAGATGGCGAAGGTCGCGCCGCCGGGCACGACGATTCCCGACGCCGCGGTCACGTCCTTGAATCGTCCGCCCTCGGCGTGGAACAGCCGGGCGGTGAACGCCGAGGCCGACGCGTCCCATTGCGACGTGAAAACGTCATCTGCGCCATCGCCGTCGTAATCGCCGATCGCCAGCGCTGTGCTGACCGCGCGGTCAGCCGGAGCACGCGCGCCGCCGGGCGCAGCGGCGAGCCCGAGATCGGCGGTGGCGTCAGTGAACGACACCGCGTCCTTGATGACGCCTCCCCGCGACATGGCGCGCTGCGCCACGTCGAAGCCCGGACTGAACGTCAGCACGGGCCGGCCGACCATCGGGCCTTCGGGCCCTTTCACGGTCGTCAGGCTGGCCTGGTAGGCAGGGGTGAGTTCCATGGCCATCCGAAAACGCGCGACTGGCGCGCGCGCGTCGGCGACGCGGCCGGCGCGCAGCAACGGCAGCGCCTTGGCGAACTGGGCGATGGCTTCCTTCGGCGGCTCGGGCGGCAGCCGGCGAATCTCCTCGAGCGCGCGGGTGGCGCTGTCGGCGTCACCGTGCGACACAAAGGCATCGAGCAGCGCCAGGCGCACGGCAATGTTCGACGGCGTCTTGGCAATGATGCGCCGGAGCAGCCCGGCGCGCGCGTCGGCCGCGTCGGCCCCCGCGGCCGTGGTGTCGAGCTGCGCGAGCGCATAGAGCGCGGCCGGATCGGCGTCGTCGGTACGCGCCAAGCGCTCCAGCACCGCGCGGGCGTCGGCCGGACGTTCCTGCGCGGCGTACACGCGGGCGAGCAACAGGGCGATGGTCGTGCTGGTCGAGTCCAGCGCGCGGGCGCGCAGCGCCTGCGATTCCGCCTCCTTCAGCCGAGCGCCGCGCAGGTAGGTGAGGCCGAGGTTCGCGTAGCCGAGCGCCTCTCCCGGCGCGAGGGCCACCACCTGCTTGAACTGCAGTTCCGCCGAGTCGAGCCGGTCGACCTGCAGGTAGAGGAGCCCGCGCGTGCGTGACGCCATGACGCTCCCCGCATTTTCCGCACGATCGCGCCTGCAGCCGGTGGCCATTGCCGCGAGGACAACGGCGAGTACTACAAGGTTGCGATGGTGCCGTGCAGGGGTCATTCGCGATCCAGGAGGCGGGTGCGTGAACACTAGGTTTCGGCTGCGCGGGCGGCAAGCGACCAGTCGTGATACGCCGCTTGCTCGCTGGAGCGCGCCGTCGGATGTTCCCGGGGGCGGCGCTGGCCTCAACCTTCTTCGAGGGAAGTACGCGACATGCGAAAGCCGCCCGACCCACGCACCGAGGTCGTGACCACTGACTGGACGGCGATCCTCGCGGTCGTTGGCGTGGCGCTGGCCGCGTCCGTCGCCGGCATTGCCAATAATTGGGCGCAGGACGATCTGCACCTCATCCTGGGGAACGTGCGCGTACACGACCTTGGCAACTGGAGGGCGCTGCTGAGCTCGCCCTTCTGGCCATCGCCGTATTCGCCGGACCTGTATCGTCCGTTGACGTCGTTGCTGCTGGCCTTCGAGTGGGCGGTCGGCGCCGGGGCGCCGGTCGTGTTCCGGGTGGTCAGCTATGTCCTGAACGTCGCCGTCGCCGTGCAGGTGTTCGCCCTCGGCACGCGACTCATGCCGCGCAACATTGCGCTGGCGGTCGCGCTGCTGTTCGCGGCCCATCCGGTTCACGTCGAGGCCGTCGCACTCGGAGTGGGCCAGAGTGAATTGATCGTCGGCCTCATCGCGCTGCTCATGACCACACGGTACCTGGACAAGCGACGCACCAACTCGCTGACGCGGCGCGACTGGGCCGTGCTCGGCGCCCTGTACGTGATCGCGAGCCTGGTGAAGGAACAGGGCTTCGTGCTGCCGGGGCTGCTGGTTCTCGTGGAGCTCATCCTCATCCGGGGCGCAGTTGGGGCACGGGCTCGCCAGCTCGCTGGCGGATACGCCTTTCTTTCGGGTCTGCTGGCGCTCGTGCTCGTGCCGAGATTCCTCGTGCTCGGCGGAGAGCTCGCCGGGAGCTTCACCGCGGAAGCGCTCGTGGGGCTCAGCATGTCGGGGCGGGCGCTCACGATGTTGCGCGTCGTCCCGCAGTGGGTACGCCTCCTCGCGTGGCCGGCGCACCTGCAGTCGGACTACTCGCCGCAGGAACTGGTCGCGTCGAGCGGCCTTGGCCCGCTCGAGGCATTTGGTCTCCTGCTTCTCGTTGCTGGCCTCGCCGCCGCCTGGTTCGCCCGTCGGCGCGCGCCCGTGGTGTCGTTCGGCCTCGCGTGGTGTGCGGTGACGTTGCTGCCCGTGAGCAACGTGCTGGTACCGAGCGGCATCGTGCTCGCCGAGCGCACGCTGTTCCTGCCGAGCATCGGATTCGTGGTGGCACTCGGCGGTGTTGCGGCCGCGCTGTGGCCCCGCATCATCGCCCTGCGGCCCGAGCTGGTCCGGGATCTGGGTTTCGCCTGTGCCGCGCTCGTGGTACTCGGTATCCTGCGGAGCGCCGAACGGCAGAGGGTGTGGCGCAACGAACCGTATTTCGCCGTGCGAAGCGTGCAGGACGCGCCGCGGAGCTTCCGGACGCAGCG
>DATCGU010000224.1:0-12913 GCA_036508735.1 Gemmatimonadaceae bacterium | reverse complement strand
TCGCGGAGCACCACGGCAGGCGCCGAGTCGGCAAGCGCGTCGAGCACCAGCACCCGCGTGAAGCCACTTGCGCTCAGTTGCACCGCCGCCGGCTTCATCGGCATGCCAACCACCAACCACCAACCACCGGCCTGTGGCGTTGCCCTGAGTACGATGCCGCCCAACAACGCCTGGACGTACGCAGCGTCGCCCAGCCCCTCGATGCGCACACTGCTGCCAGCCAGGGTCTCGACGCTGCCGGGATCATCGAACGACCGGGACACGGCGCCAGCGTATGCCGGCGTCGTGACGCGCACGACAATGCGTGCCAACGGGTTGCGAGCGGACGCGGCAGCGGCTGAGCGCAACGAATCACCCGCGCGTGGACGCGTCACGCGCACCACCACGCCGCCGGGCAGCAACAGCAGCACCGCCGCCGCGGTCAGGGCGACAAGCAGCGGCGCGCGCAGCGCGGGCATCGTCGCGTGGCGTACGGTGGCTTCCACCGGCACGTCGGCCAACGAGGCGTCGAGCACCGGGCCAGCCTCTCCGGCCGCCCGATCCACCGCCGTCACCAGTCGCCACTGCAGGCCGTCGAGCTGCTCCTCGAGCCACAACGCCGTGCGCTCCACCGTGAAGGCGCCACCGCGCCGGGCACGCCACCAGCCGGCAATCGCGCCAAGCACGAGCGCCCCGGGAAGCAACCAGGTCCGCAACGAAAGCGGCATGCCGACACTGGCATCCACCGCCGCATCGAACGCCAGCAGCACGAGCGTCGCGGCAAGTCCCGTCATGATCGCCGAGGCCCAGCGCAGCGCGCGCAGCCGGCTGGTGGCGCGAGTCACGCGCTCGCGCGCCGTGGGGAAATCGCGCGTCGTCGGGCGACCGCGCGTCGTCATGTTCCCCTCCGGCGCCGCGCGAACAGTTCGGCTGCCAGCAGAAGGGCGCCCAACGCCAGCAACCAGGGCGCCCAGGGCGAGACGGACGACACGCGCACGGCCAGTGGCGCAACGGACCGCGCGGGCCTGGTCCACGCGCTGTCCACTTCGAAACGCGGGCTGCCGCACGGCGCGCCCAGCGCCGCGTCGAAGGCGCGCCAGGCCGTACCGAGTTGCACATCCCCGGCGAAGGGCGTTCGCACGCCCACTTCGCGCAGGCATCCACGGCCCAGGGTGCGCTCCACGACCGCCGGTGCGCCATCCTCCCATCGTGCCAGTGCCGCGCCCTCGCCAACAGGTCGCCGCCCAAGCAGTGCCACGAACGCCGTTCCCTCCGTGGACACCGCGTGCGCGGCGATTGGTGCGCTGTCCGACGGCCAGAGCACCAGCACGCGGCCGTCCTTACGCATCCACGCCGAATCGGCCGCCCCCACCGAATGCACGGTGCGCCGTTCAGCTGACCGCACAATCGCCGGGGCAATGCGCACCCACTGCACGCGACCGCGCACCGACGCCGCCAGCAGTGCCGTGGCCGAATCCACTTCCTCGATGGCCGATGGAGACACTACGTGAACCGCAAGACTCTCGGCGCGCACGTCGGCGCGTGCCGTTTCGCGCAAGGCGGAAGCGAACGCCGCCGAGAGCGAGCCGCGCACGCCGGAACGCTGCACGGTGGATAGCGAGTCCGCCGCTGCCAGGCGCGCGACGGAATCAAACAGCACCACGATGTCGCTTCCGGTGGCCGGCGTGACGCGCCGCACCTCATCCATGGAACCCACAGCACGCGACCGGTCCACCAGCCAAATGCGGCGTGCGCGCGCCGACTGCTCGGGACGTGGACCGGCAAAGCCGGCGCCCAGCACCAGCAGCGCGACGACGCGCAGCAGCAGGAGCCACGCATCCGACAGCTGCACGGCCCGGCTCACCGCGCGCGCCGTCAGGTCATCGATGAAGCGCGCCGTGGGCAATGGTGTGGGCGTCGGGCGACGCGTGGCGATGAAATGCAGCGCAATGGTGGCAATCGCCGCTGCCGCCGCGATGCCCAGCGCCAAGGGCGCGGCGAACGTCATGCGCCCGCCACTCGCTGTGCCGCATGCACCACCCGGCGCACCACGCGCTCCGCGAGTTCATCATCGCGCGCTTCCACGTACGACACACCGTCGTCGCGCCAGCCGCGCGCCACTTGGGTGCGCCACGCGGCAAACCGTTCCGAATAGCCGACGCGCCCACCGTCGGTGAGCGAGCGCACCACCGCCGGCACCTCGGGATCGATGGCCAGCAGGGCGCCGGCGGGCGGATCGACTTCCAGCCGGGCAACGATGTGCACCACCGTCACCTCCCCACCCTGTGCCGCCAGCGCGTGCGCCGCGCGGCGCATGGCAGCAAGGTCGCCCAGGCAGTCGGTGATGATCACCAGCCGACCGCGCACGTGCGAGAGCGCCGGATGCAGTGGCAAGGCGCCCGCCGGCGAGATGCCGTCGAGCGTCAGCGCCATCTCGGCCAGCACGCCGCGACGCGTGCGCGGCCGCAATGCCGTCATGCCCCCGGCGTGCATCACCACAAGCCCCACGGGATCAGCGCTGGCGTGCGCCACGGCGGCCAGCGCCACCGCAACCTCGCGCGCGAGCGACCACTTGTTGCGGCCCTCCGTGGGAAACGCCATCGACGCCGACGCATCCACCACCATCGTCGTGCCCAACACCGCGCGGTCGGGCGCCAGGCGAATGTACGCACGGTCACTGCGGGCAAGCAGCTTCCAGTCCACGCGGCGCGGGTCATCGCCCTGGCGGTACGGGCGGTATTCGGCGAATTCGGGGGCGATGCCGCGCGTGCGGGCCTGGTGGGCACCTGGCGCCCCGCCGGGCACCGCCCGGCGCGCCGGCCAGCGCACGCCGCGCACGGCGTCGAGCAGCGCGCCGTACCGCCCGATGGCCATGCTACGGCTCGAAGCCGCTCCGCGGCGCGTCGGTCTTCTCCAGCAGGTCCTCGACGATCCGCTCGGCCGTCACGCCTTCGCTCTCGGCGGCGAAGTTCGGGAGCACGCGGTGCCGCAGCACCGGGCGCACCACGCGGCGCACGTCCTCGGCCGCCACGTGCACGCGGCCGGCGAGCAGCGCATGTGCCTTGGCGCCAAGGATCAGGGCCTGACCGGCGCGCGGCCCTGCGCCCCAACGCACGTAGCGACGCACGAGATCGGTCGCTTCAGGCGCGTCGGGGCGCGTGGTGCGCGCCAGCGAGGCGGCATACCGCAGCGCGGTGTCCGACGCCACGACGTTGCGCACCGCCTCCTGCAGCGCGCGCGTGGTGTCGGCGTCCAGCACCGGCGTCAGAGGGGCGCTCGCCGTGCCCGTCGTCTGGCGCAGGATCGCCACTTCGTCATCGGCGCTCGGGTAGCCAATGCGGATGTCGAACAGGAAGCGGTCGAGCTGCGCCTCGGGCAGCGGGTACGTGCCTTCCTGTTCCACCGGGTTCTGCGTGGCCAGCACGAAGAACGGCTCGGGCAGCGCCATCGTTTCGCCGGCCACGGTGACCCGGTGCTCCTGCATGGCCTCGAGCAGCGCGGCCTGCGTGCGGGGCGGGGCGCGGTTGATCTCGTCGGCCAGCACGATGTTGGCGAACACGGGACCGCGCACGAAGCGGAAGCTGCGGTGCCCCGTGGTGGTGTCTTCCTCCAGCAGCTCGGTGCCGGTGATGTCGCTCGGCACCAGGTCTGGCGTGAACTGGATGCGCCGAAAGTCGAGGTGCATGGCCTCGGCCACCGAGCGGATCATCAGCGTCTTGGCGAGCCCTGGCACGCCGGTGAGCAGCGCGTGGCCGCCGGCGAGCAACACCATGAGGATCTCGTCGAGCACCGCCTCCTGGCCGACGATGCGACGCGCCACCTCGCGGCGCAACCGTGCCGCGGCTGCCGTGAGATCCGTCGCGTGCATCAGGGGGCGCCCGGCGGCTAGTGGACGGCGCGCCGTCGACGACGCATCAGCACGAACGTCGAGCCATCGCGCGCGCCACCGGGGGTGAGGCCCAGCGATTCATCGCGCACCTCGATGCCGTGCAGCTTCATCACGAAGTCGGCCGCCGCGTCTTGCGCCGCGCCCAGTACGGCCAGGGCGGCGTCCTTGACCGCACCCATGGGAGTGAGCGCGCCGGCTTCCACCGCCACGACGTCCCATGCATCGGCGAGTTGCACGCGCACGGTCATCGGGTCGGCCCCGCCGAGCGTCACGGCGTCCGAGCGGGCGCGTAGCGTATTCACGAAGGCGCTCATGCCGTCGCTCCCGTCTCCTGGGCGGTCGGGGCGAGCGATGCGAGGAAGCGCGCCACCTGCTGGTCGAACATGTACGACGAGCCGTTCACGATGGTGGCGCCATCCTGGGCGAAGGCGGCAATGACGATTTCCTCGCCGCCCTGGCCGCGAAACGTCAGGTAGTTAGGCCCCTCCTTTTCCACGTACGCCGTATAGATGGCGGCGTGACGGGAGAAGAAGGCACGCGCGGCGCGAAGCACGTCCGCCGGCGATGCGCTGGTGATCTGGGTCTGCAGGGTGCGATTCGACTGGTTATGCATTGCGAAAGTTCCTCATGCGTCAGCCGCGCACCGGTTCGGTGGGCGGCGGGCCATCCAACGGAAGGTCGAGAACGAATGCCGTATGTCCCTCGCCGACGGCTTCGGCGGATACTCCTCCACCCATCACGCGCGACACGCTGCGCGCCAGATCGAGCGCCCACGCAAGTGGCACGGCGGCTGGTGCCGGATGTTCGACACCCGGACTTGCGGCATCCGTTTCCCCGGACTCCTGCAGCACCGACCTTCGGCCGCCCGCTTCCTGAACGCGATATCGCACCCGCTCGTTGACGGCATCCACGGTGACTTCCACCCGGTCAGACGCCGCGCGATCGAGCACGTGCTCCACCAAGGTAACCAGCAGGCGGACAATTTTCCGGCGATCCCCCCGCATCGGTGGGAGGGCCAGCACCGGCTCCACGGACGTCACCACGGCCACACCCCTGCCCGGGGTTCCGGCGTCGCGCACGGCGTCGCGCATGGGCACTCGCGGGTCGAACTCGTCGATGCTCAGCTCCAGCGCCCCGCGTCGGGCACCAGCGAAGTCGAGCAGCGCCTCCACCAGGTCGAGTACCCGGGTAGCCGACTCGCGTACCGCCTTCACCTCATCCCGCTGCCCGGCGTTGAGCGTCCCCGACACGTCCTGCTCGAGGAGCGACAGGTTGCTCAACATGCCGGCCAGCGGCGAGCGGAGTTCGAACGACACCCCTTCGAGAAAATCATCTCGCGCCCTCCTCGCACTTCCCACGGCCGCAAACTGACTTTCGAGCTCGGCCGACATCTCGGCGAGCGCCGCATTCACCCGGCGGAGTTCGTCGCGACGCAACGCCTGGTCGGCGGTGGAGGCCAGCAGGTCGGCCACGAGGCGCAGGAGGGCGCGCGCGTCACGCGTCACCACGGCGGCCTCACCAAAGTAGAACGTCGCCACCCCCAGCACGCGGCCTGCGGCCATCAGGGGCAGCGCGGTAATCGCAACGAAACCCAGCTCGTGGGCGACCTCGTGCCAGTCCTCGAGGTCCGGGTCGGAGAAGACGTCGGGAATGTCGATGACCCGCCGTTCGCTGGCGGCTTCGCCACTCGGCCCGAATCCCACGCGCACGCGCATGGCGCCCAGCCAGGGCCGGTACCGGTCAGGCCACTGGTGGGCAGCCACCAGGCGCATCAGCTCCGACGCGCCGTCGATCACGTACACCGACCCGAGCGTGGCGCCAATCAGCGGCGCCACACGATCGAGGCCGAACTGCAGCGCTTCCTCGGCCGACTCGCCACTGACCGCCGCGTGGATGATGTCGCGTACGGCATCGAGATCGCGCCGCTCCTGCGGCACATCCGGCGCCGGGAGCGGCGGCGACTTGCGGGGAAAGTAGCGCTTGCGGGGAGGCATCAACTACCGGGCTGCCCCCGCTGCCTGGTACAGCCGCGCCTCGAATGCCTCGCGCAGTTTCACCGTCATCGGGCCCGGCTTGCCATTCCCCACCTGCTGCCCGTCGACCTTCACCACGGGCGTCACGTCGGTGGTCGAGCCGCACACGAAGATCTCCTCGGCATGCACCAGTCGCGAGAGCGCAATCACCTCTTCCTTCACCGGCAGTCCCAGCTCGGCGATGATCTCCATGAGCACCTTGCGCGTCACGCCGTGGAGAATGCGCTGTGTCAGCGGGTGCGTGCACAGCACGCCGTCGAACACCGCGAAGACGTTGGTCGCCGCTCCCTCGGTGACAATCCCATCCTCGTGCAGGATCGCCTCGTACACGCCCGCCTCGGCCGCCGCCTGGCGCGCGAGGACATTGCCGAGGAGGTTCACCGTCTTCCAGTCGCGCCGCTTCCAGCGCATGTCGGGAAACGTCACCGCGCCGGCGCCTTCCTCACGCATCTTGCGCGGGACCACGAACTTTGACGCCGAGACGAAGACCGTCGGCGGCGTGCTGGCCGGCGGGAAGTTGTGTGTCCGCGGCGCCGCGCCACGCGAGACCTCGAGATACAGGAACGCCTCGCCGTCGACGAGCCCATTCTCCTGCACCACGCGCTCGCAGACCGCCTCCAGGGCGTTCACCTGCGCCGCGTTGAAGTTGATGCGGAGGCCGCTGAGGCCGTTCACCATGCGCTGGGCGTGCGCGGCCCACTCGAACATCTTGCCGTTGACCGAACGCACACCCTCGTAGATGCCGTCGCCGAAAATGAAGGCGCGGTCTTCCACGGGGATCATGGCCGCCGCGCGGGGAACGTACTGGCCGTTCAAATAGAAGATCATCGTTGAATCCTCGAATTGTGTCTCTTGAATCTACCGCAGCCGTACGCTGTACGCTCTACGCCGTCCGCCGTCCGCCTTCCGCCGATCACCGATCACCGATCACCTAGCACCTAGCACCTAGCACCTAGCACCTGACATCTAGCGCTACCCCAGCAGTCCCTCAATTGCCCGCACGAGCGGCGCAAACCCCAGTTCCTTGCCCGCCACGCGACGTGCCTGCTCCGTCGCCTGCTCGCGCTGGCCGTGCGCGAACAGTTCAGTCTCCATCCATGGTCCAGCCTGTGGATTGCGCCACCAGTCCTCGTTGAACTGCTCCCGCAGCGTCTCGTCGAGAAGCGCCTGCAGTTGCCACGCGCGCAGATAGCGGGCCGCGTAGAAGCGGGAATCCACGTCCACGAACGCGTCGGCACGCTGGTAGCGGAACCCGGTCGCCGCCGTGAGGATGTCCACGTACAGGTCGGGGAGCGCCGCCCACGACGTCGTCTCGCCGTGCAGCTCCACCTCGTAGATCAGCTTGGCGCAATAGCGGCGCAGGAACTGCAATTCCTCGAAACCGGCCGCGCGCAGGTACCTGGGCATTTCGCCCTTCGACAACCCGCTGTACCGCTGCAGCCACCCCCGATCCTGCAGGCGGTGATCGAAGAGCATGGCGTACCCTTCGGTGATCGAGTTGTCTCCCAGCCAGCGGAACTCGAACGGCAGGGCGCGATCCATGTTGGCAAAGTGCAGCGCGTGCCCCAACTCGTGCATCAGCGTCGTCCAGTCGTTCTGCCCGCCGTGCGGGCGCAGCACGAGGTACACCTCGTCGGGAATCCGCACCGGCGAGCAGAAGGCCCGTGCGCGCTTTCCCGGCCGCTCGCCGGTGTCGAACACCACCCGCCCGTGCGCGTCAAAGCTCGCGCCCATGTCGGTCACGTGCCGGCGCACCTGCTGCTCCATCGCCCCGGCGCTGAATGCGCCGTCGAACTCCGGGGCGCGCATGAGGGCCACCGCGTCGGCACGCGTCGCTTCGCCGAGCGCCAGGTTCAGTTCCCGTTTCAGGAATCCGGGAAGCACGTCGTCCCACATCGACTGCGTGTCGCGCAGGAATGACTCGCAGTCGTCGCGCAGCGGGCGGATGGGAAACCCGCTCAGCGCTTCCCAGGTGCTTATGTAGTTTTCCTCTACTCCGAGATCCTTCACCACCTCGTGCTCGCGCTGCAGGCGCTCGAGCTTCATCGGCGCGAGTTCGGCCTGCACCAGCGCCGCGCGGGCGTCATCCAGCGCCTGCCGCTCACCCTTGGCGCGCGTGTTGGCAATCGTGATGGCCGCACGCTGGTAGGGCTCCACGGCCCCGTCGTTGCCGCGGATCACCGCCGTGCCCTCCCACGCGATCTCGCGCTCTTCCAGCGGCGCCAATTCGCGCCCGCATCGAGACTCGACCAGCCAGTCGAGCAGCAGGCGGGCCGATCGATGGGCCTCGCTGCCGGGCGCGGCATCGCGGAAGCGTTCCCGCACCTCCTCCAGTGCCTCGTCGCCGATCGCACGGGCGTGCTTCACAAAGATGGGCTGGAGTTGCGCGCCTTCCTTGAGCCCGCTGTGCGCCTCATAGAGCTCGCGCGAGAGGTCCACGAGAAAGGCCTCGCCGCGCTCCCGCAGCGCGTCGAGGCCGTCGTCCATGCTGCGTGGCACTTGGGGTTCCCTCCTCAGCCCGCGAGCTTCGCGGCCAGGAAGCCGCGCAGTTGTGTGGCGCCCACGCGCTCCTGCGCCAGCGTGTCCCGGTCGCGCACCGTCACGGTGCCATCCTGCAGGGAGTCGGTGTCGACCGTGATGCAGAATGGCGTCCCCACCTCGTCCTGCCGGCGGTACCGCTTGCCGATGGAGCCCGCGTCGTCGTAGTCCACCGGTATCACCGAACGCAGGTCCTCCACGATCTTGCGGGCCATCTCGGGCTGGCCGTCCTTCTTGGTCAGGGGAAAGATGCCGGCCTTGATCGGGGCCAGCGACGGCTTGAGGTGCAGCACCACCCGTCCCTCCGATTCACCCTCGACCGTCTCCTCGGCGTACGCGTTCACCAGCGCCGCGAGCGTCACGCGATCGGCGCCCACCGACGTCTCGACGACGTAGGGGATGTAGCGGCGGTTGTTCACCTGGTCCACGTACTCCAGGCGCTTGCCCGAGAACTCCTGGTGACGTCCGAGGTCGAAGTCGCTGCGGTGGTGCACGCCCTCGATTTCCTGCGAGCCCAGCGTGCCGCCAAAGTCGAACTGGATGTCGAACGCCGCCTTGGCGTAGTGCGCCAGCTCCTGCGCCGTGTGCTGGTGGAACTCCAGACGGTCACGGTCGAGGCCGAGCGCAAGGTGCCACGCCATGCGCTGCGCCTTCCAGTACTCGAACCACTCCATGTCCGTCGTCTTCCCTTCGGGCGCCTGCGGGTCGACGAAGAACTGCATCTCCATCTGCTCGAACTCGCGCGTGCGGAAGATGAAATTCCCCGGGGTGATCTCGTTGCGGAACGCCTTGCCGATCTGCGCGATGCCGAACGGCACCTTCTGGCGGCGCGCCTGCTGCACGTTGAGGAAGTTCACGAAGATTCCCTGCGCCGTTTCCGGACGCAGGTAGACCACGGCGGCGGTGTCCTCCACCGGCCCCATGAACGTCTTGAACATCAGGTTGAACTGGCGCGGCTCGGTGAGCTGGCAGTCGCTGTGCTCCCCCGGCTTCTTGCTCGGCTTGCGCGGGCAAACGGCGTCGCCGATCTGGTCGGCACGAAAACGCGCCTTGCACGCCTTGCAGTCGACGAGCGGATCGTTGAACCCGCTCACATGGCCGCTCGCCTCCCACACCTTCGGGTGCATGAGGATGGCGGCGTCCAGCCCCTCGATGTCGTCGCGGGAGCGCACCATCGCGTTCCACCACGCGTCCTTGATGTTCTTCTTCAGCTCGACGCCGAGCGGGCCATAGTCCCATACCGAGCCCGTGCCGCCGTAGATCTCGGATGACTGGAAGATGAAGCCGCGGCGTTTGCAGAGGCTGACGAGCTTTTCGATGACGTCTGGGCGGGACATGTCCAAGGGCAGGGCGAAGGGGCACGGAACGGCGGCTGGATGCCGCGACCGAGGGTGAAATCTCGCCCAATTCGCTGGTGGAGTCTACGTGTGACGGCTTCTACTGCGGAACTCCCGATAACCGGGGTCAAAGCCGATGTGAAACAGGTCGACGACAGCCAAGTGACGTCATTCGCGAGCCGCGTCGCGGGCAGACGGGCGACAGACGGGCGACAGACCCCACCTGGACCGCCCGCGGGTTGGTGCCGGCGCTCGTCGGCGCCAAATAGGCTGCTCGCTCTCCGTCAGGAACAGGCCGCCGGCTCAGCTGCCGCCCTGTCCGCTCGCCCCGAACTCCACGCCGTGCGCCTCGCCCCCGACGGCCGTGAGCAGGGCGATCGTGACCGCCGCCACCGCGGCGACGACGGCGAGCGCGAGCCCATAGTTGCCGCCGTGGGTCGACGCAAACCCCGCCTGCAGCGTCGCGTTCGCCGACGCGAAGAGGTTGCCGAGCTGGTACGCGAACCCGGGGAAGGTGCCGCGAACCTCGTCGGGTGAGAGCTCGTTGAGGTGCACCGGAATGACGCCCCACGCGCCCTGCACTGCGATCTGCATCAGGAACGCACCCAGTCCGAGGAGCACCGGACCGGCCGCGAACGCCCAGAGCGGGATGATCGGCAGCGCGAGCAGCGCCGCGTAGACGATCGCGCGTCGCCGCCCGATCCGCTGGGAGAGTGTGCCGAACAGGATGCCTCCGGCGATCGCACCGACGTTCGCGATGATCGCGATGATGCTGACGGCGTGCGTGCTCAGCTGGTGCTGTGCCTGCAGGAACGTCGGATACAGGTCCTGCGTGCCGTGGCTGAAGAAGTTGAAAGCCGTCATCAGCACCACGACGTACACGAAGAGCGGCCAGCGCCCTTTCAGCACCTCGCCGAGCGGTCGCCGCGGCCGCGCGCGCATGCGATGCCACGCCGGCGATTCTTCGACGTTGCGGCGGATATAGACGACGAGCAGCGCCGGCAGCACGCCGACGGCGAACATCCCGCGCCACCCGATTGTATCGAACAGCAACCCATAAACCACGGCCGCGAGCAGGTAGCCGAACGCGTAGCCTTCCTGCAGGACGCCCGAGGCGAGCCCGCGGGCCCGCGCCGGAATCGTCTCCATCGTCAGTGATGCGCCGATGCCCCACTCGCCGCCCATCGCGAAGCCGAACGCGGCGCGGAGCACCAGCAGCACGATGAGTGTTGGGGCGAAGGCCGACGCCAGCTCGAGGATGGCAAAGAGCAGGATGTCGATCATCAACACCGGGCGGCGACCGAAACGGTCGGCGAGCGCGCCGAACACGAGCGCGCCCAGCGGCCGCATCGCCAGAGTGAGGGTGATGGCGATCGACACTGCCTTCACGTCGGTGCCGAACTCGGCCGCGACGGCGCGCAGCACGAACACCATCAGGAAGAAGTCGAACGCATCGAGCGTCCAGCCGAGGAAGCTGGCGATGAAGGCATTCTTCTGTCGGCTGTCGAAACTTCTCCACTCGGCTAGGATGCCCACCGCCTCCCCCTCTGGCCTGACACGCGTTGGATCACACACGATTTTCGACGGGCAGAAGCTAACACACCGCGGCGGACTCGGCACGTACGGCCGCGCGTGCGTCGCTCTTCGATCAACGCCGCGAACGCTGCGCAAGACGCGGCGTCGGTAGCGGCGATCCCTCAGCGGTCCGGCGTCACGGAGCCACGCCTCGCAGCGGGTTCGACCGCACGCCCGCGATGCGGGCGGATGGGTCCTGTGCCAGCAGGACGTCAGGTGCAATCGTCGGGTGACGATCTCTGCCGCATGGGCACCGACCATGCGCCATGCCGGGTTGCATTTTCCAACCCGCCGAGCGTATGGTGGTCGTGCCGAAGCTCGCGCCCGCCGAGGCGACGCGCCGGTGGGCGGCGGTGCTGCGGCAGATCTTCGAGGTCGACCCGCTCGTGTGCCCGCGTTGCGCCGGCGCGATGCGGATCGTGGCGTGCATCACGCAGGCCGCAGTGATTGACCAGATCCTGACGCACTTGCGCTCGCGCGCCGCCGCAGGGGCTCAGCCTGGAGCGCGCAGCCCGCCCGCGACCGGCGCGTCCGTGGCGCATGGCACCCGTAGCACCCGTCGCATGCGGCGACGACGACCCGCCCCGGAGCCCACCGGACGACCCGCGACGCCGGCAGACGAGCCCACGACCGCCCCAGGACCGCCCCCGGACCGCCCCCGGCGCGCCTCGCGCGGCGTGCAGAGCCTCGCCATACTTCCACAACGTCGATTGACTTTCCTATCCGGCGGGCAACAGTCACTGTCGACACGTCCTGGTCCAGGCGGCGTGGAGCTATCGGCATCGGCCCCAAACGAGTGTCGATCTCAAACGGCGCCAGGAAGGCCAACCGCCCGCGGTGATTACGCACGCGTGGAAAGCACAGGAGCGGCTCCACAAGCGCTTCAATCATTTGTCGTATCGGAAGCGCCCGCAGATCGCGGTGGTGGCGGTCGCCCGGGAACTCGTGGGTTTTCTGTGGGCGGTGATGCGCGAGGTGGAGCCGGGGCAGGCAGCATGACCCGTGTGATCGTGGGCCGGCGTGCGGTCCCGAGGCTCGATGTGCGAGCACTCCCGACGGCGTTATGCGGTCCGGGTAGGACGTCGTACCGGAATCCCCGAGCCTAGAATGAGCCAGCTCCCGACGAATCCGCTTCTTGCCGCGCTGCCCCCGCGAGGGGGTAATCGGCGTATATCAGCAGGATCAACCGTCGATGCTGCCTCGGGCCCACGTCGTTCCACGATCACCTTCGATCATCCTCATCAGGCCGCAATACCCATCGATTGAACGAACCCTTGACACCAGCCCAGTCATATCCGCCGCGCCGCCATAGGTCAGCGAGACGGCGGGAGAAAATTGTGGATCGCCCACACCGACAGCGCGCGTGTGTCGGGCTCCACGTAGTACGCGATTCGGTGCCCATCGGGACTGAGGCGCATGCCGAAGAGTTGCGGTGCCTCGTGGGCCAACTTCCGCTGCGCGCGTCCGTCTATCGGAATGCTCCAGAGCTCCATGATGACCCCGGGCTTGAAACGCGGCCTGATCGCAAGCAACTCGCCGTCCGGCGTCCAGCTGAGGCTGTA
>DATCGU010000223.1:0-12000 GCA_036508735.1 Gemmatimonadaceae bacterium | reverse complement strand
CACCAAGTGGAACCCGTTCTTTCGCACCGCCGGCAGCATTGGAACGACCATCGGCGAGCGACTGAGACGGCTGTCGCCCTATCCCATCGACCTCCACCAGGTGCACCAGCCGATGGGCTTCTCGAGCGTGGAAGCCGAGATGCAGGCCATGGCGGCGCTGGTGGAGGCGAAGAAGATCGGCGCGGTGGGCGTGAGCAACTTCAACGAGTCGCGCATGCGGCGTGCGCACGCCGCGCTCCAACGGCTGGGCCGCCCGTTGGCGTCCAACCAGGTGCGTTACAGCCTTCTCCATCGAAAGATCGAGCGGAATGGAGTGCTGAAGGCAGCCAAGGAACTTGGCATCACGATTATCGCCTACTCACCGCTCGAACAGGGTGTGCTGACCGGCCGATTCCACGACGATCCCGGCTCGGTGCAACGATTACAGGGCCCGCGCAAGTTCAGGCACGCCTTCCGCCACCTGGGGCAAAGCCGGCCGCTCGTCGACGAACTCCGGGCGGTCGCCAGGGCGCATGACGCCTCTCCAGCGCAAGTGGCCCTGGCGTGGATGACGCAGTTTCACGGCGACACTGTCGTGGTGATTCCGGGTGCCACCAGCGCGCGGCAAATCGCGGACAGCGTGGGCTCGCAGCAGTTCGTCCTCAGCCGGGCCGAGCTCGACGCCATCGACGAACGCGCCAGGGAGTTCTGAACTCGAGAGCACCAGGCAAGAACGACAGAGGGGCGCGAATACCGGGTTCGCGCCCCTCTCTCGTCCATCGTCTATCGTCTATTTGAACTTCTCCTCGATGCTCTTCGCCGTGTCCGGCATGAGGAGGCGAAGGACGAGATAGATCAGGCCGCCGACGATCGCGATGCGCAGCGCCCACCCCAGCAGCACGAAGAAGAGCGCGAACAGGACGCCGAACAACCCGAAGAAGACCTTGAGGGCAAACAAGCCCAGCAGGGCGATGGCGCCGATACCAAAGATGGTGCGCAGCATGGAAAGCCTCGGTGCGAGTTCTGCCAGCATTACGCGCCAGCCCCATCCGAGGTTTCGGACCCGCCGGGAAAGGGCCGGCGCCATCGGTCGGCACACTTCAGCGACGGAAACGAATACTCCCGGCGCTGTCGCACCGGAGACCGCCCCGAAAACCATCGAAAATGTAGTAACTGTTAAACTATGTTTTATCGGTTACTACATCTGGATACCACTGGCGACTGCCGCTACGTTCCACTCTGCACGCCGGAAAGCCCGGTGCGGCAACCCTTTGGCCCCTGAAGGCGCATGAGCGAGACCCTGTACCAGATCCTGGGGCGCCATCGTGACGAACCGCTGCCTGAGCGCAAGCCGTCCTGGTTGAAGGTGAAGGCACCCGGTGGAGGCAACTACCTCCACCTCAAGAACCTCATGCGCGACCTGGAGCTGAATACGGTCTGCGAAGAGGCGCACTGCCCGAACGTCGGCGAATGCTGGGAACACGGCACGGCTACCTTCATGATCCTCGGCGACGTATGCACGCGAAACTGCGCCTATTGCGCGGTCGCGCACGGCCGCCCGCCGAAGTTCGACGCGGCGGAGCCGTCCCGCGTCGCCGAGGCCTCCCGCAAGATGAACCTGCGTCACGTCGTCCTGACGTCGGTCGATCGCGACGACCTCCCTGACTTCGGCGCCTGGGCCTTCGCCGAGACCGTCCGCCTGATCAAGGCCGACAATCCGGACACCTCGGTGGAATGCCTGGTGCCTGACTTCCAGGGCAACGAGGACGCCATCCGCACGGTGCTCGAGGCCGGCCCCGACATCTACAACCACAATACCGAGACGGTGCCCCGCCTCTACAAGAAGGCGCGGCCGGGCGGGCGGTACGAGCGGGTGATGAACATCTTCCGCACCGCCAAGCGGCTCGCCCCGCACATCCCCACCAAGACGGGGATCATCGTGGGCATGGGAGAGACGAACGAGGAGATCGTGGAAGTCATGAAGGACCTGCGCGACGTCGATGTCGACATTCTCACCATCGGGCAGTACCTGCGCCCGTCCAACGACCACATCTTGCTCGATCGCTACGTCACGCCCGCCGAGTTCCGCTGGTTCTACGAGCAGGGCATGGCGATGGGCTTCCGGCACGTCGAGTCAGCCCCGCTCGTCCGATCGAGCTATCACGCCTGGGAGCAGGTCCAGGCGGCCGGCGTCCAGTAGCAACCGCCATGGCCACCAAGAAGAAGAGCGACACGAAGAACGCCGCCAACCCGGCGCTCGATCGCGAGCTGCTGCACTCGATGCTCGTTCAGCGCCGCTTCGAGGAGAAGGTCGGCGAGGCATACGCGCTGGGCAAGATCGGCGGCTTCTGCCACCTCTACATCGGTCAGGAAGCGGTCTCCACCGGCATCATCAACCAGCTGCGCCCCGACGACTATGTCATCGGCACCTACCGCGACCATGGCCAGGCGCTGGCGCGCGGGGTGACGCCGCGCGCCGTGATGGCTGAGCTGTTTGGGCGCATCGACGGCTGCTCGCACGGCAAGGGCGGGTCGATGCACATGTTCGACCGGCACAGGAACTTCCTGGGCGGCCACGGCATCGTCGGCTCGCACGTGCCTTTGGCGGCCGGCGTCGGCTTCGCCATCAAGTACCGGGGCGGCGACCAGGTGATCGTGTGCTTCATGGGCGACTCGGTGGTCAATATCGGGGCGTTCCACGAGGCGCTTAACATGGCCGCGCTGTGGAAGCTCCCCTGCCTCTTCGTCATCGAGAACAATCGCTACGGCATGGGCACCCCGGTCGAGAAGGCGGCGGCGGTGGATGACCTGTCCAAGCGCGCCGACGGCTACAAGGGAATGGATGGCATCGTCGTCGACGGCATGGACGTGTACGCGGTGCGCACGGCCGCGGCGGCCGCCATCGCCCGCTCGCGCGCCGACTCGCTGCCGTCGCTGCTCGAGGTGCGCACCTACCGCTTCCGCGGCCACTCCATGTCCGACGCGGTCAGTGGCACGTACCGCAGCAAGGAAGAGCTCGACGAGTACAAGTGCCTCGATCCCGTCTTCTCGCTCCGGGACACCATGGTCGCGTCGGGCACGCTCACCGTCGCCGAGTGGGACGCCATGGATGCCGAGGTCGTCGCCGTGGTGCAGGATGCCTGGGACTTTGCCGACCAGAGTCCCGAACCGCCGGCCGCGGCGTTGTACGAGGACGTGTTCGTGGACACGACCAGCTGATGCCCATCATCACCTACCGCGAAGCGCTCAACCAGGCCCTGCGCGAAGAGATGTCCCGCGACGACCGCGTCTTCCTCATGGGTGAGGAAGTCGGCGAGTACAACGGCGCCTACAAGGTCTCCAAGGGATTGCTGGAGGAGTTCGGCGAGAACCGCGTCGTGGACAGCCCGATCGCCGAACTCGGCTTCTCCGGCGTCGGCGTCGGTGCCGCCATGGTGGGCCTGCGCCCCGTCATCGAGTTCATGACCTGGAACTTCGCGCTCCTCGCCATCGACCAGGTGGTGAACTCCGCCGCCAAGATGCTGTACATGTCGGGCGGCCAGTTCAACGTGCCCATCGTCTTCCGTGGCCCCAACGGCGCGGCGCTGCAGCTCGGCGCCCAGCACTCGCAGGCGTTCGAGAGCTGGCTCTCGCACATTCCCGGCCTCAAGGTCGTCTCGCCGGGCACGCCATACGACGCCAAGGGACTGCTCAAGAGCGCCATCCGTGATGACAACCCGGTGGTGTTCCTCGAGGGCGAGATGCTCTACAACACCAAGGGCGAGGTGCCCGACCACGAGTACCTGATTCCGCTGGGCAAGGCCGAGCTGAAGCGCGAAGGCGGCGATTGCTCCATCATCGCCAGCGGCAAGATGGTGCTCATCGCCATGCAGGTGGCCGACCAGCTGGCCAAGGAGGACATCCACGTCGACGTGGTCGACCTGCTGACCCTCCGGCCCATGGACGTGGAGGCCATTCGAGCCTCGGTGCGCAAGACCAATCGCGCCGTCGTGCTCGAGGAAGGGTGGGAAGTGTGCGGCATCGGCGCGCAGGTGGTGGACTACATCCAGCGCGATTGCTTCGACGACCTCGATGCCCCCGTCATTCGCGTGCACCAGGAAGACGTCCCCATGCCCTACGCCAAGGGACTCGAGAAACTCGCCAAGCCCGACGTTGCCAAGTCGATCGCGGCTGTCAAGAAGGTCATGTACCGCTCATAGACGCACACGTCTATCGTCTATCGTCTATCCACTTATCGCCTGATATGCCCACCAAGATCTTCATGGAAGCACTCTCTCCCACCATGGAGGAGGGACGCCTGGTCACGTGGCACAAGAGTGAGGGCGACGCCGTGAAGTCGGGCGACGTCCTTGCCGAGGTCGAAACCGACAAGGCGGTGATGGAACTCGTTGCCCGCGGCGACGGTGTGCTGCTCAAGCGACTGGTCGCCGAAGGAACGACGGCCCCGGTCGGCTCGCTCGTCGGCGTGATTGGTGCGGCGGGTGAGGACATCAGTGCCCTTCTGGGCGGTGCGGTGGCTGCCTCCGCAGGGGTCTCGCCGGGCGCCTCTCCTTCGTCGCCCGCGCCCACTCCGCACGCCGCACCCACCACTCCCCCCGCAGCCACCACCCCCGCCGCACCCGCTCCTGCCACGCCCGTCGCTGCGCCCGCGGGCACAGGCTCTGCCAAGAGCTCTCCCCTCGCACGCCGCCTCGCCAGGGACAGCGGCCTCGACCTCGGCGCCGTAGCAGGCTCGGGCCCAGGCGGACGCATCATCAAGCGCGACATCGAAGCCGCGGTGGCATCCGGCGGAGCAGCGATGGCCGCTTCATCAGCCGTCAGCCGTCCGCCGTCCACCGTCGCCGACTTCGTCGACCAGCCGCTGACGCAGATCCGCAAGACCATCGCCAAGCGGCTCGCCGAGTCCATCGGCCCCATTCCTACATTCTACCTGACGGCCGAGTTCGACTTGACACGCGTGGCGGAGCTGCGCGCGGCCGCGGCGGGCGAGGGGGACGAGTATAAAGTCTCCTTTAACGACATCATCCTGAAGGCCACGGCCACCGCGCTGGGCAGGCACCCCGAGGTCAACGCGCACTGGCTGGGTGACAAGATCCGGTTCTTCAACCGCGTGCACCTTGGCATGGCCGTCGCCACCGACGATGGACTCATCGTCCCGGTGATCTTCGACGCCGACCAGAAGGGCATCGGCGAGATTGCCCGCGAATCCCGCGAGCTGGCGAAGCGCGCGCGCGACCGGAAGCTGAAGCCGGAGGAGTACACCGGCTCCACGTTCTCGGTGTCGAACCTCGGCATGATGCAGATCGAGCAGTTCACGGCGATCATCAACCCGCCCGAGTGCGGCATCCTCGCCATCGGCGCTCTCGAGGACAAGGCGGTGGTGGTGGACGGTGAACTCGCGGTGCGCAAGCGCCTGCGGGTCACCATGAGCTGCGACCACCGCGTGGTCGACGGCGCCATCGGCGCCCGCTTCCTGCAGGACCTGCGCCGCCTGATTGAAAACCCTCTCATGCTGGTGTTCTGACATGGCAACCTTCGACATCATCTTCCTTGGCGGCGGCCCCGCCGGATACGTCGGCGCCATCCGCGCCTCGCAGCTCGGCCTCACCGTCGGCGTCATCGAGCGCGAAGGGCTGGGCGGCACCTGCGTGCTCTGGGGCTGCATCCCGGCCAAGGCGCTGCTCGAGTCGTCGCACATCGCCAACCGACTCAAGCACGCCGCCGAGTTCGGCGTGAAGGTGGGTGACATCACGCTGGACTTCGGCGTGGCGATGAAGCGCTCGCGCGACGTCTCCACCAAGAACTCCAAGGGCGTCGAGTTCCTGTTCAAGAAGAACAAGGTCACCTGGATCAGGGGTACCGGAGTGCTTGGCGCCGGCAAGACGGTGAAGGTCACCACCGCCGACGGCAAGAGCGAGACGCACACGGCCACCAAGGCCGTGGTGATCGGCACCGGCTCGCGCGTGCGCGGGCTGCCGCAGGCGGGGCTGGAGCTCAACAAGACGACGGTGATCTCGTCGGATGAGGCGCTCGTCCTCGAGAAGGCCCCGAAGACGCTTGCCATCGTCGGCGCCGGCGCGGTGGGCTGCGAGTTCGCCGACGTCTTCAGCTCTTTCGGCACCAAGGTGACGCTCATCGAGGTGTTGCCCCGCATCCTGCCGCTCGAGGACGAGGACGTGTCGGCGGAGGTGTCGCGCGCCTTCAAGAAGCGCGGTCTCGACGTGCTCACCGCGGCCAGGCTCTCCGGCACCAAGGTGGGCAAGGACAGCGTGACGATGACCGTCGAGGTGGGTGGCGAGAAGAAGGAACTCGTGGTCGACAAGGTCCTCGTCGCCACTGGCCGTGCCGCGAACGTGGAGAACATCGGGCTCAAGGAGGTGGGCGTGCAGCTCACCGACCGGGGCTTCATCAAGGTGAGCGATACGCTCGAGACGACGGCCAAGGGCATCTACGCCATCGGCGACGTCGCCGGTCCGCCGATGCTCGCCCACAAGGGCGAGCGCGAGGGCATCGTCGTGGCCGAGGTCATCGCCGGCGCGCACTACCACCCCATCAACTACGGCAACATCCCCAACTGCACGTACTGCTATCCCGAGGTGGCGTCCATCGGCTTTACCGAGGCGCAGTGCAAGGAGAAGAAGCTCGACTACAAGCTGGGCAAGTTCCCCTTCAGCGCCAACGGCCGGGCGCGCACGTCGGGAGAAACCGAGGGCTTCGTGAAGATCATCCGCGACGCCAAGTACGGTGAGATCCTCGGCGCCCACATCGTCGGGCCGCACGCCACCGAGTTGATCCACGAGCTGCTCGTGGCGCGCGAGAACGAGTTCACGGTGGAGGAGATCGACATGGCCATCCACGCGCACCCGACTTTGTCCGAGGCGATCGCCGAGGCGGTGCTGGATTCGATGGGTCGCATGATACATGCGTGAGAGATGACAGACGATAGTCGATGGACGACGGAGGGGCCGGCAGCGATGCCGGCCCCTTTGTCCTGTCCTCTGGTGGTGAGGGTTGAGAAGCTCGGCTCGCTGGCCGACCGGCCGACGCAACTCTAGATTCGGGCTTCGTGAGGCCGACTCTCCCTTCGTTCCCCCAAACGTGACGCAGCAGCTTTGGGACCAGCTTCAGGCAACGCTCAGCGGTAGCTACGTCCTCGAACGCGAACTCGGCGGCGGCGGCATGGCGCGCGTCTTCCTGGCCGAGGAACTGCGGCTCAAGCGGAAGGTCGTGGTGAAGGTCCTGTCGCCCGAACTGGCGCAGGGAATCAGCGTCGAGCGTTTCGAACGCGAGATCCAGACGGCCGCGGCGCTGCAGCAGGCGAACATCGTCCCCGTGCTTTCTGCGGGCGACACGAACGGCCTCCCGTACTACACGATGCCCTTCGTGGAGGGGGAATCGCTCCGCGCCCGCATCGCACAGGGACCGCTCCCGCTGGGTGAAGTGGTCGGCGTGCTGCGCGATCTCGCCAAGGCGCTCGCCTACGCGCACGACCGCGGTGTCGTGCACCGCGACATCAAGCCCGACAACGTGCTCCTTTCGGGCGGCACCGCGGTGGTGACCGACTTCGGCATCGCCAAGGCGATCAGCGCCGCGCGCGCGCCGGCGGGTGACGCGGACTCGTCGCTCACGCAGGTCGGCACGTCCGTGGGCACGCCGGCGTACATCTCACCCGAGCAGGCCGCCGGCGACCCGAACGTGGACCAGCGCGCCGACATCTACTCGCTCGGCTGCGTCGCGTACGAGATGCTCTGCGGCCAGCCGCCGTTTCAGGGAGCGGCGCCCCAGCGCGTCCTCGCGGCCCATCTCACCGAGAAGCCGGTGCCGATCGCGCAGCGGCGCGCGGACGTTCCGCCCGCGCTTGCCGCCCTCGTGATGCGCGCCCTCGAGAAGGACCCCGCGGCGCGCCAGCAGTCGGCGCACGACATCGAGACCACGCTCGACGCCGCGGTTACTCCTGGCGGCCTGGTCGCCATGCCTTCGATGCTCTCGGGGCCCGGGGCCACGCCGCGAGCCATTGCGCTGTATGCCGTGGCGTTTGTCGCCGTCGCGCTGGTGGCGAAAGCCGCCGTGATCACCAGCGGCATTCCGGATTGGGGCTTCATCGGTGCGGTCGCGGTCATGGCCGCCGGGCTTCCCATCGTCGTCGCGACCGCACTGCGCATCAGCACACGCCTCACCTGGCGGCGCACGTTCCTTGGCGGCGGCGCCGCCCTTGGGACCTTCGCGGTCGCCATCATCGTGATCATGGTCCTGCGCGCTTTCGGCGTCGGCCCCGCCGCGTCTCTTCTCGCGGCCGGCAGGCTGCACGGCCGGGAACAGTTGATCGTGAGCGACGTCCGCACGGGCGGCGACTCGTCGCTGTCGCACCTCGTTACCGAAGCGGTACGCACCGGACTCGGGCAGTCGTCCGTCATCTCGATCATGCCACCGACGGCCATCGCGGCCGCGTTGCAACGAATGGAGCGACCGACGCTGAGCAGCCTTGACGTGACGCTGGCCCGCGAAATCGCGCTGCGGGAGGGGGTCAAGGCCATCGTCGACGGAGAGGTGACGAAGCTGGGGAACGGCTACGTCGTCTCGATTCGGCTCGTCGCCGCCGATTCCGGCAACGAACTGGCCGCATACCGCACGACGGTCGATGCACCGAGCCAGTTGCTCGGCGCCGTGGACGACGTCACCCGCAAGCTGCGTGGGCGGATCGGCGAGTCGCTGAAATCGATCCGCGACGCGCCTCGGCTGGAGCAGGTGACCACGCCGTCCCTCGAGGCGTTGCGATCGTACGCGGAAGGTTCGCGCGCCGCTGACCTCGAAGGCGACTGGGCAAAGGCCGCGACCCTGCTGCGGGAAGCCGTGGCGCAGGATACGATGTTCGCGATGGCATACCGGAAGCTGGGCGTCGTCCTGTCCAATGCAGGAATGCCCTTCCAGCAGCGCGACAGCGCGCTTACGCAAGCCTTCAAGCACCAGGACCGGCTCACCGAGCGCGAGCGGTATCTCGCCATCGGCACGTACTATCAGATCGGCCCGGGCCGCGACCGGGTGAAAGCGGCGGCGGCCTTCGAGCGGGTGATCGCGATAGATCCCACCGACTACGCGGCGGCGAACAACCTGGCCAACCTCTTTCGATCGAGGCGGCAGATGGCGCGCGCCGAGACGCTGTACCGCGTGGCCGTGACGGGCGGCCAGGGTTCGCAGACGAGCTTCGGCAATCTGGTCAGCACCTTGTTCGACCAGGGCAAGCTTGCGGAGGCGGAATCCGTTGCGAAGGTGATGCGCGCGCAGTTCCCGGCCGCTCCCTCTTCGAGCGCGCTGCCGCCCGCGTTCATGTACGCACGGGGGCAGCTCGACTCGATGGACCTGTACTACAAGGCGCACCTGAACGATCCAAACCTGGTCATCCGCGTCAGCGCCATGTCGAACGCCGCGAGCCTCGCGATGCTGCGCGGCCGCCTTCGCGCATCCGCAACCTTGTTCGAGCAGGCGAAGCAGGCCAACGTCGCGCGCGGCGTGCCGGACAGCCCGGACGATGCCCTCAGGAGACGTGCATCCTTCGAGATCTGGTTTCTGGATGAGCATGCGAAGGGCGTGCAGGATCTCGACTCGGCCCTCATGCGGGTGCCGCTCAAGTCGCAGCCGATCGAGCGGCGGCCCTACTTCTCCCTGGCCTCGATGTACGCGCTGGGTGGACGAGCGGACAAGGCGCACGCCCTCATCGCGCAATTCGACGCGGACGTGCGCGACTCGAGCCTTCGCACGAACATGGCGCCCGGGCGGCATGCCGCGCTCGCCGAGATTGCCCTCGCCGAACACCGGCCCCTGGACGCCGTGCAGGAGTTCTGGAAGTCCGATTCGCTCCCCGATGGTCCGTTCAACCCGTGCGCAGCGTGCCTGTTCGCCGACATTGGCCGCGCATACGACCAGGCAAAGCTGCCCGATTCTGCCGCGACGTACTGGGAGCGGTACATCGCCGCGCCGGCGGTTGGCAAGGAAGGGCGGGATGCGCCGGTGCTCGCCGGCATCCACGAGCGACTCGGCGAGTTGTACGAGGCCAAGGGCAACACGGACAAGGCAGCCGCTCATTATCGGGCATTCATCGAACTGTGGAAGAACGCCGATGCCGAATTTCAGCCGCGGGTAGCTGAAGCGCGTCGCCGCCTCCTCGGGCTGACGCCGGTGGAGAAACCGCGATAGCACGGCAGCTCGGCGAGACCGTCGATTCGGCACGCGCGGGCGCAGCATCCCGCCAGATTGCCGTGCCGCCCGGCGCATCATACGTTTGCCACACATCACGCGCTTCACCACAAGCATCCTTCGCCTTCAGTCGCTGAGCATACGAACATGTCGCTGACGTGGCGTCACCTCACATTTGCACTGGTCGTCAGTTCACTCGCCTGCTCCGGTGCAAGCCGGAGTGCCATTGGCCGGCCGGCTCCTTCTGGCGCCTGCTGCCTGGAGATCGGTCGGCGCGTCGCGGCGGGCCATCGCGTCGCTGCCCTCACGACGCGCCGCTTCACGCACACCGACTACTGGGCCGCGCTCGACCCGCTGCTGAAGTCGAAGGCCCTGCGCGTGACGCCGGTCGGCGCCTCGACGCAGGGACGCGCCCTGCGCGCCATCACCTTCGGCACGGGCCCAACCACGGTCTTCCTCTGGTCGCAGATGCACGGCGACGAGTCGACGGCGACGATGGCGCTGGCCGACATCATCTCGTGGCTCGGCGCCCCCGAGGCTGACGCCCTGCGCGACCGGCTCGCGGCGAACCTGACGGTCGTGATGCTTCCGATGCTGAACCCCGACGGCGCCGAGCTCTTCCAGCGCGAGAACGCCGTGGGCGTGGATGTCAACCGCGACGTGCGCCGGCTGTCCACGGCGGAGGCGCGCACGCTCAAGGCGGTGCGCGACTCCATCAAGCCGGCGTTCGGCTTCAACCTGCACGACCAGAACGCGCGCACGCTCGGCCGGCCGGGCGGGCAGCGGGTCGGCATCGCGCTCCTCGCACCGGCGGCCGATGCCGCAAACGGCTTCGGCCCCACGCGAGCCGCGGCCCGCCTTGTTGCGGCGCGCATCCGCGACGTCCTCGAGCGCGAGATCCCGGGGCGGATTGCCCGGTACGACGACGCCTTCAACGTGCGTGCCTTCGGCGACCTGTTCCAGAGCTGGGGCACCAGCACCGTCCTCATCGAGAGCGGCGCCCTCCCCGATGACGCCGACAAGCAGCGCCTGCGCACGGTGAACGTGATCGCCATCCTCTCGGCGCTCGATGCGATCGCGACCGGCGACTACCGGAAAGAGGATCCCGCAGTCTACACGTCGCTGCCGGTGAACGACCGCTCCGCGGTGGACGTCGTCGTCACCGGGGCCTCACTCGTCATCCCGGGCCAGGCGCCCGTGCGCGTGGACATCTCGATGAACTACGAGGATCCCCTGCGGAAGGGTCGTGCGCGTGTGCGCGAAATCGGCGACCTCGAGGACGTGGTGGCCTTCGACACCGTCGCCGCACCGGGGCTCTTCATCCATCCCGATCCCTCCATGCTGACCGAGCAGCGCGGCAATCGCTGGCTGCGCATCGGTGCCACGGTGCAACTCTCGATCCGTCGCGGACCGGAGCCGACGAGTGCGCTGGTGCGGGAGATGGGGAACCGCTGAAGGCGAGAGCGCGAGAACACGAGAACACGAGAGCGCGAGACGCCGGAAGCGAGGTCTCGCACTCTGTCCCACTCTGTCGCCTTCTGTAGTTATCTTCCGATCGTGTCGTCCCGCCGCCTCCTCGTCGCCGATCTCGGCGTCATGCCCTACGCCGATGCGCTCGTGCTTCAGCGTCAGGCGGCGATGGCGCGCCTCGCCGGTGGCATTGCCGATGACCTCCTGCTGCTGGTCGAGCATCCCCCGGTCATCACTCTCGGGCGCTCCGCCAAGGCAGGCAACCTGCTGGCCACCCCCGGGCTGCTGGCCACTCGGGGCGTGGAACTGTTCGAGGTCGAGCGCGGTGGCGACATCACCTTCCACGGTCCGGGACAGCTC
>DATCGU010000222.1:0-15325 GCA_036508735.1 Gemmatimonadaceae bacterium | reverse complement strand
AACGATGTCTGGATCTTCCAGATCGCGGGCACGGTTACACAGGCCAACGCTACGAGGGTGACCCTGACCGGCGGTGCGCAGGCCCGGAACATCTTCTGGCAGGCTGCCGGTGTCGTCGCTCTTGGCACGACCGCGCACATGGAGGGAATCATCCTGGGGCAGACCGGGATCACCCTGGCGACCGGCGCCACCGTGAACGGCCGGCTGCTGGCGCAGACCGCGGTCACCCTGCAAATGAATGTGGTGACGCAGCCGTAACCTTGTCCTGACGTGATGGTTGCCTCGATACGCCCTCAGCTTGGGGGCGTATCGACGTTTGTGCGCTTGCCTCTCGCTGGCGGGCGTATAATGCTTATGGCAATGCTTTGCCCAAAATGCGGGAAGGAGAGCAATAACATCCGGGTCTGCGCGTTCTGCCAGACGCCGTACCCGACCGACGGGTCTGCGCAGTCCGGCAGGCGGCGCAAGGCGAGCGCGCTTTCGTTGCGCGCGAAGCGCTGGTGGGCAATCGGGCTGCTCGCGGCGTTCGCGCTGGGGTACTACATCGTGCGGCGGGGAGGCGACATCCCGGTGGGCGTCGTCATCGCAAACGTGTTTGCCGGTCCCATGTCGCGGAACGAGGCGACCAGCACCCTGACTGCGCTCAATGGCAGCGCGCAGGTGGAAGTGCGCGACGGCGAACTGACCGTGAGAATCGCGGCCGGCAAGTTCCCCGAACGGCGCGAGGGCCAGCTCGCGTTTGCCCAGCAGTACGCCCGCGCCGACGAGATTGTCCAGGAGCGGAAGCGCGCCATCAGCTTCCTCGATCCCGACGGAAGCCGCTTCGCCCGGGCCGACCCCGCGACGGGCGTGTCGATGACGCGCTGAGGTCACCCGTTCGCCGTGCCGGGCGCGGTCCAGCCGGGTTGGCGTTGTCGGCGCTGCGCCTGAGCGCCTCGAGCAATCGGACATTGCGTCCCATCCGTCACACGGACAGAATTGCCGGGGCCGCAAGGCTGTTCGACCGCCAATCCGTGACACGGCCCCCGGGAGCGTTGCCGTGGAGTTTCTCAACCTCGTCCTGATCTTCGCCACCGCGTTCATCGTGCTGCGAAGGCCAGGCCGCGAACGCCTGGCGTTCAGGTTGCTCGTCGTCAGCACCATCCTGATGGTCTTCCTGTTCTCGATGGCGACGCGCACCGGGCTCCTGCCCGGCGTGAACTACTGACCATGGACCGGACCTCATCCGCGGTCACGGGAACCGGGCAGCCATCGGAACGGCCTGACCGCCTGTTCATCGTCCTCACACTGGCCATCCTGTTCCTCACCATCGTCCCGGTCGGGACGGCGGTCTTCTGGCTCGGGTTTGCCCGCGGCGACTCGCCGTGCGTGATGTGCTGGGAGCAGCGCATCGGCATGCTCCTCATCTCACTCATCGGGCTCTTCGTGTTGCGCTTCGGCCCGCAGCCGAAGTACATCGGCATGGCCGTGATCATCTCGGCCTGGGGCCTCTTCATGGGCCTGCGTCATACCGGGATGCACGCCGCGCGCGATGTCGGGCAGGGATTCAGCCTCGAGATCTTTGGCGCGCACACTTACACGTGGGCGCTCTTCATCTACTGGGTGTGCGTCGTGGTGATGGGCGCGCTGTTGCTGATGGTGCGGAGCGAGCACCTCCGGGCCGGCCCGCGGACGCTGCGGGGCATCGAGCGGTTGGCTGGCGGAGCCTTCCTCGTGGTCGTTGGAGCCAACATCGTGCAGGCCTTCGCCAGCACCGGTCCGCCGCCATTCATGGGCCAGAGCGATCCCATTCGCTTCTCGTTCAATCCCCGGCACTGGAACTGGTCGCTGAAGGAATGGAACCCCGCGCGCATCTCGCTGCGCGGACGCTGGTCTGTCGACAAGCCGGATCTTGCCACGCTGGTCGGCGATCCCGCCGCCGGCCCGCTGGTGAACCTGCCGATGCTCACCGTGAGAGAGAGGAAGCCGCTGAAGCTCGCGCTCGACGGCGCACCCACGGATGTCGCCTACGACCCGGCGACGGACCAGTTCCTGCTGACGACCGCCAGCGGTGTGTACCTCACCGATGGCACCCTTGGGCGCGTCAATCGGCACACGATCATCGACGGGGGCTTCTCTGTGGACCTCGGACGCATCGCCGGCGCCGCGTTTCTCGACGAGGGGGCCGTGATGGCGGTCGGCGAGAACAAGAGCTACGTCATCCTCCGGCCGAACGACCATGCCAGCGCGAACTCGAACTTCCGCTTCTTCCTGGCGTCGCGCGACAAGTTCGACGAGGTGTCGCGCGCGCGGTTCGGCACGGTGCGCGCCCGGTTGCTCTACATCATGTCGGCGGCCTACGACGCGGCCTCGAACTCGATATACACCGTCACCGTCCCGAACAACCGGGCGAAACGCCTGGTCGTCTCGCGCTTCGACCGGCGCGACCTCACGCTGTCCGAGGAGTACTCTCCGCCCCTCTCACCGGAGGCGGGCTTCACGCTCGTCCCCAAACGGACGCTCGACGAACTGGCCGTCACCGGGGCGACGGTCGCTGACGGGAAACTGTTCGCCCTCAGCGCCGCGTACGGCACGCTGCTGACGATCGACCTCGGCACGCGCCAAGTGGTGGCGGCGCATGCGATCCCCGGTCTCAGGCATCCGACGGGCATCGCCATCAAGGGTGGCGACTTATACATCGTGGACGACGCGGGGATGTTGACGGTCGTGGCGCGTCCTCCGGCGCAGGGCAGTGACTGATGGCATCGGGAGGCGCGATGGGTGCAGTCGAACTGGTCATCTTCGACATGGCTGGCACGACGGTTCGGGACGACGGCCAGGTGCCCGCAGCGTTCACCGCGGCGCTGGCCGAGTACGGAGTGACGGTCGGCCCCGAGGCCATCCGAGCCCTGCGCGGGGCGTCCAAGCGGGAGGCCATTCGCGGACTTCTTCCGGCGGGAGCGGCACAGGCCGGGCTCACGGAGCGGGCCTACGAATGCTTTCGCGATCACCTTGCCAGGCGGTTCGCCGATACCGCGCAGGCCGTCCCCGGTGCGTGTGACGTGATCGCCCGGCTCCGCAGTCGCGGTATCCGGGTGGCCCTGAACACCGGGTTCGACCGGGACACGACCAGGATGCTCGTGGCCGCGCTGGGCTGGGATGCGGGCACGGTGGATGCCATAGTCTGCGGGGACGACGTGCCACAGGGACGCCCGGCCCCTTACATGATCTTCCGCTGCATGGAGGCCACCGGTGCGCTCAACGTGGGTCGCGTGGCCAACGTCGGCGACACGGTGCTCGACCTGCGAGCTGGGCACAACGCGGCGGTGCGGTTCAACGTCGGGGTGCTCACGGGGGCGCACGGCCGTGACCTGCTGGCGGCCGAGCCGCACACTCACCTGCTCGCCAGTGTGGCCGATCTCCCGGCGGTTCTGGCCGACGCCTGGTGAACGCTGCGGTGCGCGCCGACCGCGTCTTACGTTCCATGCATCCTGTCAACGTCTTTCGCTCGATCTTGGTCCGCACCTAAATTCGTCAGCACCCTTCCTGTCAGGCCACGCTCGCATGCGGCTCAGGTTCCTCTTCCTCCTCGTAGCGCTGAGCGCTCGACTTGCCGCGCAGACGCCGGCCACGGCGGCGCGCGCCAACGGCGCCACCGTCAGCGGCGTGGTGCGTGACAGCATCGCCCTCGTGCCGCTCGGGGGCGCGTGGGTGCAGCTCGTTGCCGCCGACAGCCTGACGCCCTTTGCGCGCACGGTGGTCTCGGACGCGTTGGGCCGGTTCACGATAGACGACGTGCCGGACGGGCGCTATGCGCTGGGCTTCTTTCACCCGATGCTCGACTCGCTCGGCGTGCAGCCGCCGCTCCGCGACGTGAATGTGCAACTCCATCGGTCGGTGCAGGTGGACCTGGCGATCCCGTCGCCGGCGCAGCTCCGTGCCGCCATCTGCGGTCCGCGATCGGCGACGACTGGCGGCGGCATGGTCGTCGGTGTCGTCCGCGACGCGCGGCAGCGCGCCCCGTCGGCCGGGGTTACCGTGACGGGGGATTGGCTCGAGCTCACGTTCCGGCCGGGGAGCATCGACCGTCGTCGCCCGCGCCTGGTCGTCACGACGGGGGAAAACGGCTGGTTCGCCATGTGCAACGTGCCGAGCGGCGGCACGATGTTCCTGTTCGCCAGCCGCGGCGCGGACACCACGGACCTCATCGAAGTGCAGGTACCAGCGACTGGTTTCCTGCGACGCGACCTGTACCTCGGGCCCGCGAGGACCGTCGTCACCGCCGGCACCGCCGACACCGCGTGGCGCGCCGACACCAGGCTGCGCGCCGACACGCTCTCACGCCTGCCACGGCGCTTGCGTCTTGGTGATGGGCGCCTGAGGGGCACGGTGGTTACCGCCGATAGCGGTCGACCGCTGGTCGGCGCGCTGGTGCGCATCGCCGACGGACCGATGAGCCGGGTGAACGAGCGGGGCGAATGGACGCTCGTGGACGCGCCGGCCGGCACGCGGATACTCGAGGTCCGCGCCGTCGGCTACTATCCGGCGCGTCGCGCCGTAGACGTGGTGGTGGGCGCGGCACCGGTGACGGTGGCGCTTTCCACGTTCAAGGCAGTGCTCGATACCGTGAGAGTCACGGCCTCGCGCCTCGTCGACCGTAACTACAGCGGCTTCGACGACCGACGCCGCAGCGGAGCTGGCCTGTACCTGACGGCGGAGGATTTGGTGCGGCGGGGCGCCATCGAGACGTCCGACGTCTTCAGGAACCTGCCGGGCGTACACGCCGAATATGACTCGACGGGCTCGCGCGTCATCACGATGCGCAGCTCTTTTGGCGGGTACTGCTCTCCGGCGTTCTATGTGAACGGTCTTCCCCTGTTCACGCTCTCGGCGTTTGAGATTGACAACATGGTGCGCGTGAAGGATGTGAGGGCCATCGAGGTGTACACGGACGCCACGGTGCCGCCGCAGTTCCAGGTGGCCTTGAGCGGATGCGGCGCCATCCTGATCTGGAAGAACTGAAGGGGCGGAGAACGTCATGGCCAACATCATCACCGGCAAGAAGCGCATCGCAATCCTCACGGGCGGCGGCGACGTGCCCGGGCTGAACCCGGCCATCCGCGCCGTGACGATCCGCGCGCTGCGCGAAGGCTACGACGTCATCGGGCTGCGGCGCGGCTGGGCGGGGGCGATCGACCTGGTGCGCGAGCACGACTACGACAATGCCAACAACTTCCAGCACCTGTCCGAGGAGATCGTCAACCGGGCGGGGCGCACGGGCGGCACCTTCCTGCACACGTCGCGCACGCGGCCCAGTGCCGTGTCGGCCGACGCGGTGCCCGAGCACCTGAAGTCCCAGTATGGCCAGGCGATGAATGACCTGACGCCGGAGGTGCTGAGGAACCTCGACTGGCTCGGCGTCGACTATCTCATCCCGATCGGCGGCGACGACACGCTGAGCTATGCGGTGCGGATGCACAACGAAGGGGTCAAGGTCCTGGCCATTCCCAAGACGATGGACAACGACGTGCCCGGCACCGACTACTGCATCGGCTTCAGCACGTGCGTCACGCGCACCATCGAGATGGCGCACCGGCTGCGCACGTCGGCGGGTTCACACGAGCGCCTGCTGGTGATGGAAGTCTTCGGCCGGTACGCGGGCTTCACGGCGATGCTCCCCACGATGGCCGGTGCGGCCACCCGCTGCGTGATTCCCGAGCACCCGTTCAGCCTGGACATCCTCACCGAGATGCTGATGTACGATCGCAATCGCAACCCGAGCAAGTACGCGGTGGCGCTCGTCTCGGAGGGTGCGGTGCCGCAGGGCGGCGAGCGCATCTGGAAGAGCAACGTCACCGACGCGTTCGGGCACGCCAAGCTGGGCGGCATCGGTGACCTCGTGTCGGATGAGGTGCAGAAGCGCACCGCGCAGTACAACAACGGCAAGGAAGTGCACATCATCAACCAGAAGCTGGGCTACCTGGTGCGCGGCGGCGACCCGGACGCGATCGACTCGATCGTCCCCATGGCCTATGGCAATCTCGCGTTCGATCTCCTGCTGGCCGGCGTGCACGGCCGCCTGGTGGTGGTGAAGAACGGCTGTTACGGCAACATCCCGCTCGACGTCGTGACGAGCACGAAGAAGGTCGTCAACGTGGAGCGCTACTACAACACCGAGCGATACCGGCCGGTGTTCAACAGTTTCGACATGGCGCCGCTGTTCATCATGACCAGCGAAGGCTGAGGCAGGGCAAACGGAAGAACCGGAGATCTCATGCGAATCGTGACCCGCGCAGCGCGCCTTCTCACGCTCTCTACCCTGGGCCTGCTCGCGGGCTGCGCGACGGTGCGGCAGGATGCCACGACGCCGTACGACGTGGTGATCGAGAACGGCCGCATCGTCGACGGCACCGGCTCGCCGTGGTACGCAGCCGATGTGGGGATACGCGCCGGCAGGATCGCCGCCATCGGGCACCTCGCCGGAGCGCCGGCGACACGACGGCTGGATGCCCGCGGCATGGTCGTCGCGCCGGGGTTCATCGACATGCTTGGCCAGTCGGACTTGACCATCCTCGTGAACCCGCACCTGCCGTCGAAGATCTTCCAGGGCATCACGACGGAGATTACCGGGGAGGGCGGCACGGCGGCGCCGCTGAATGACGCCATCGTCGCCGCCGACCACGTGCTCTATGAGCATTTCAAGATCACGCCGGAGTGGCGCACGCTCGACCAGTACTTCGCGCGCCTGGAGAAGCAGGGGCTGGGCATCAACTTTGCGACGTACGTGGGCGCCACGCAGGTGCGGCGCATGGTGCTGGGCGATGCCGACAGGCAGCCCAGCCCGGCGGAGCTGGAGCGCATGCGCGCGGAGGTGCGTGCCGCGATGGAGGACGGGGCGGTGGGCGTATCGACGTCACTGCAGTACGCGCCGGCGCCGTATGCGTCCACCGAGGAGCTGATTGCCCTGGCGAGCGAGGCGTCGAAGTACGGCGGCATCTACGCCACGCACATGCGATCGGAAGGCGCCCACGTGTTCGAGGCCATCGACGAGGCCGTGCGCATCGGACGCGAGGCGAAGATCCCGGTGGAGATCTGGCACCTCAAGGCGGCGGGCAAGCCGCAGTGGGGGCTGATGCCGAAGATCGTGGCGAAGATCGACGCGGCGCGGGCGAGCGGGGTGGACGTCGCCGCCGACACGTACGCCTACCCGGCCTGGTTCAACAGCACCTCGGCGTTCATTCCGCCGTGGGCGCATGACGGCGGCGACCAGAAGATGCTTGAGCGGCTGAAGGACCCGGCCATGCGAACCCGCATCCGCAAGGACATGCTGTCGAAGGATGCGACCTGGGAAAACGAGTGGCAGGAGATCCCCGGGCCCGAGGCGATCGTCATCGCGGTCGTGGCCAACAAGCGCTTGCTGCCGCTGCAGGGAAAGACGCTGGCGCAGATTGCGAAGGAACGCGGCAAGGATCCCATCGAAACGCTCATGGACATTCTGGTCGAGGATGACGCGTTCACGTCCAACGCCGTCTTCGGCATGTCGGAGCCGGACGTCGCGCTCGCGCTGCAGCAGCCGTGGACGTCGGTCGACAACGACTCGCAAGGCACGGCGCCCGACGGCGTGCTCGCCACCGAGCATCCGCACCCGCGCGCCTATGGGACGTTCCCGCGCATCCTGCGAAAGTACGTGCGCGAAGAGCACAAGCTCACGCTCGAGGACGCCATCCGGAAGTTCAGCGCCTTGCCGGCGCAGCGCATGCGCCTGACGGACCGCGGCGTGCTCAAGCAGGGCATGTGGGCCGACGTCGTGGTGTTCAATCCCGATTCGGTCCGCGACGTCGCCACGTTCGAGAACCCCAACCAGCTGTCCATCGGCATGCAGTTCGTGCTGGTGAACGGCGTGCCGGTGATCGCCGACGGCAAGATGACCGACGCGCTGCCGGGCAAGGTCGTGCGCGGGGCGGGGTATCGTCCGGCGGCGCGAAAGTAGAAGAGTGGCGCGGTGCATGTGTGGTCATCCTCGGGAGGCATGATGCGCAGGTTCGTGCATTTGTTCGCATGCCTGATCGTGCTCGCCGCCTGCACCGGCAAGCCGGCCGACCCGGAGCTCAAGTTCGTCAACATCGGCTTCCAGCTGCAGTTGCCGCGGGCCATGCAGCAGGCCCTCGACTCGCTGGCACCCGGGTTCAGGTTCGTGCACATCAACGCGTTTCGCTCGGACATCGCGCAGTATGCGGCCGAGGCCGGCGGCGGCATGCAGCCGCTCTTCGCGACCATTGCCGACTTCGATGGCGACGGCGCCCTGGACGCGGTGGTGGAAGGCACGACTGCCGCCGACTCGGCGCTCCAGGTCATCGCGATCATGAACGGCGCAACGCCGAGGGCGATGGCCGTCGAACGGTATCCGGTGTACGACGCCGACGCGGTGGGCATCTACCTGTCGCGTCCCACCGGCAGCCGGAAGGGCTCGTTCGAGGTGGTGAACTACCCCGATTCTTCCACAGTCTACCAGTTCAAGGGCGGCCGTTTCGTGGGAACCAAATTCAGCAACTGATCGGCTCGTTCGTGCCGTGGTGGCCGGCACCGCAGGCTGACGATGCGGAGCGAATCCCGCAGGCTTCCTAGTTCTTCCCCATCAGCTTCAGCAGTCCCAGCGACATCCACGGCAGGTACGTGATCAGCAGGACACCCACGCCCGTGATGACCAGGAACGGCAGGATGTGCCGGTACAGGCTCGACAGCGGCTTGTTGAACCGCGACGATGCGAGGAAGAGGTTCAGGCCAACCGGCGGCAGCAGGAATCCCATCTCGAGATTGGCGAGGAAAATCACGCCCAGGTGAACGGGGTGGATGCCGAACGCCGCGCCCATTGGCGCGATCAGCGGGGCGAGGATGATGATGGCCGAGTAGATCTCGAGTACGCTTCCCAGCACCAGCAGCAACCCGTTGAGGGCCAGCAGGAACACCACCGGCGAGTGAATGTGCACCTTCACCCATGCGAGGATGGCGTCCGGGATCATGGCGTCGACCAGGTAGTTGGTCAGCCCCATGGCGACGGACAGCAGGATGAGCACCGCGCCCATCAGGGCGGCCGCCTTCAGCAGCACCTCGGGCAGTTGCGAGAAGATCTTGATGTCGCGCGTGATGAAGCACTCGACGATGACGGTGTACGCCAGCGCCGCCGCCGCGGTCTCGATCATCGTGGCCGAGCCGGTCACGAAGAGGGCGACGATCAACACGGGCAGCATCAGTTCCCACTTGGCGACCCAGGCGGATGCCACCACCTCGCGCCAGGAGAACGCCGCCTTCACCCGTTCCACGTGCCGCCCCACCAGGATGCCGTAGCCGGCCGTGAGGATGACGAGCAGCAGGCCGGGCAGCAGCCCGCCGATGAACAGCTGGTCGGCCGGCACCGACGCATCGCGGGAACTGGCGACGACGCTGTAGAGAATGACCGGCAGGCTGGGCGGGAAGAGCAGGCCCAACGACCCGGATGCGGTCACGAGCCCCAGGGAAAAACCCTCGGAGTATCCGTCCTTCCTGAGGATGGGATACACCAGGCCGCCAAGCGCGATGATGGTGACCCCCGACCCGCCGGTGAACGTCGTGAAGAGCGCGCAGACGGCGGCCACCATGACGGCGATCCCGCCGGGCATCCAGCCGAAGATCGCCCGGAAGAAACGGACGAGTCGCTCGGCCGCGGCGCTCTCGGCAAGGACGTACCCGGCGGCGGTCAGCAGCGGAATGGCCGGCAACGTCGGTGACGCAATGAGCCGGTACACTTCGGCCGAGACAGCCGCAACGGGCGTGCTCTCGGAGAAGAACAGCACCAGCGCGATGCCGCCCATCGCAACGAAAACCGGCGCGCCGAACAGGGCCGCACCGAGCACCACCAATGTCAGAGGCCAGAACACGTGCACCGATGCCGCCGGCACGAGGCCGAGGGCAAAAGCGCCGCCGATGGCCGTGAGGGCGATGGCGCGCCCCCACCACCGGTCCGACGCACTCCACACGAACTGCAGCGCCATGATGCCCATGGAGACGGGCATGATGATCTCGCTCACCCATTCCGGGATGCCGATGGGGAGCAGGGTGCCCTCGATCCGGTTGGCCAGCACGACCTGCGCACTGGCGTAGGCGAGGACGGCCACGACCGCGGCCGCCACCGAGTAGGCGAGCAGCCGCGAGAGGCGCCGGACCACGCCTTCGTCGAAGAATTCCGACGTCGACAGCGTGAGATGCTTGGCCTGGCTGGTGGCCGCCATCCCGCCGACGAACGCGAGCCACAGCGTCAGCTGCTGCAGGTATGACGCCGATCCGACGAGATGGAAGCCGCCCAGCGGGCGTCCGATGGCATCGATCAGCGGGAGGATGGTGGCCAGGCCGAGCGTGGCCACCAGTACACCCTTCTCCGTACGCCGGAAGGCGGCGGAGAGGGAGTTCACTTCCTGACCGCCCCGTGTTGCCTGCGATACTCGTTGCGGAACCGCAGCGCGTCGTCGAAGTCTTCAGCAGGCACCGCGCCGCCGCGAATCAGGGGATACGCGGACTCCGCCGCCCGTCGCCAAAGCTCCCTGGCCCTCGCATCAACCGGCACGACGGTCAGTCCCGAGCGCTTCATGGCATCGACGTCGCGCGGCCCGCCATCGCGGATCGACTGCCGGAGCTTCGCTCCGGCCTCCTGGGCGGCCTGCAGCAACTGCGGCCGGAGGTCGGCCGGGATCTTCTCCCAGGTCTCCTTGCGGATGACCGTGGCCCCGGCCAGCAGTTGCCACTTCAGGTCGGTCATGAATTTCGCGTTTTCGTAGAATCGCGAAATGACCGACACCTGAGGCGGCGAGAGAAACGCCTCGAACAGCCCGGTCTGCAGTCCGGTGGTGAGTTCCGTCGACGGTGCCGGCCGCGGATCGAAACCGAGGCGCTTCCATACCTCGGTGGTCTTCGCGTCACCCGCCCAACTGAACAGCTTCAACTTCTTCAGGTCGTCGGGCACGGTGACGGGCGTCTTGGAGAAGATGTGGTTCCAGCCGCCATCGGCCCAGTTGAGCACGACGAAGCCCTTGGCCAGCAGGTCCGCCTCGAGCTTGGGGCGCATCTTCTCGAGGACCGCATAGACCTCTTCGTAGTCATCGAACGCCATGGGGATGCTGAGGGCGTACACACCCCGATCGATGGCGCCGATGCCCGCCGACGTCAGCACGCCGGCGTTGAGAGTGCCGAGGTTCATCTTGCGCACGACGTCGGGATCGTCACCCTGCCGGCCGCCGGGGTACAGGAGCACCCGGACCTTGCCGCCCGAGATCTTGCCCCACTTGTCGGCGACATCCTTGAGCACCAGGAACCAGGACGAGTTCTCTGGTACGAGGGTGGCCATCTTGACGGTGATCGGGGCCTGGGCCTGGGCCTGGGCGGGCACCACCATGCCGGCCACGAACGCGAGGACGAATGCGAGAAGCAGCGAATGTTTGCGTGTCATAGGTAAGTCACAATCTAATTGACGAACAGGTCGTCAATCCGGCTGAGCAGCCAGCGGGCGCGCCGCTGGCTGATGACGTTGGCCAGCTTCTGCTCGGGAGCCTTGTTGAGATCGATGGCCAACGCCTGGTTGAGGATCGCCTCGAATTCCTTTCGGTTGTTCTCCTGGATGGACACCGACTCGGCGAGCGAGACGTACGGCGCGAGGCGCGTGCCGTTCGAGAGGCGCGTGGCCTTGGCGAAGTGCTCACGGGCGGCGGCCATCGACCCTCCGGTCGACGCGTGGGCGGCTTCCCACGCGATGAAGAAGTCGTGCAACGAGCCCTGCTCCCACGTTTCGTCCAGCACGAGCGCCCGTCGCATCATCTTCTCGATGACCGTCTGCCGCACGGACAGCTCGGCGTCGTTCACGTCGACCGCGAACGCCGACGCCCAGGCCACAGCCGTCCAGTACAGCAGCGGAACGTGCTTCCGGGTGGCCTTCGCCAGGGCGGCGTCAGGATCCGCGATGAGCCGGTCGCGAAAGCCCGGAATATCGACGTCGAGCCCCCGCAGTCCGTAATCGACGGCCCGCAGGTAGAGCTTCTTGGCGCGCACGCGCATCCGCGTAGCCCGCTCCAGGTCCTGCGCCTCGACGAAGTCCGCCTCCTGCTGGATGAAGGCGTATCCGTACTGGGTGAAGCCGCTGGTCGCCGTCGTCAGCAGGGGCTGATGCCTGGGCGACTGCTGGATGAGACTCTCGATGGTCTTGAGGGCGAAGGGCACCGCGTCGCGCACGAGTTCCGGGTCGTCGTCCCTGGCGAAGGTCGAGGAACTTCCGGCGGCCATGGCGTTGCCCAGCGAGTTGATGGCCATCCTCTTGAGCGAGCACCCCGCCAGCGACAGTACCAAGCCACTCAAGGCAGTGGCGCGCAGGGCGGAACGGAACGTTGCGGTCATGGATCTCCAAGGTCGGACACTTCACCACTTGTCAATTTTAACGCCAAGATACGAACTGGGGAGTGCGTGGGGAATTCGATGGCGATCCTTCAAGTATGTGTCGACGATGCGCCGTGCGCGACCCGTCGACCTGCGAGGAGCAGGGACGTGCGTGCGAGGACGTGGCGCCACGTCGGTCCAGTCGCACGTTCACTTCGAGAGCCCGCGTGGTGGCAGGTAGCGCCGCCCCGCCGCGAGGCTACAGGTCGTGCCGGTCTTCAGCCAGGCCTGACCGGTTCGCGACCCAGCCAGGCTTCCAGCGACATGCGGCCTGGGCCCACGAGCGCGAGCGTCGCGCAGGCGCCGAGGAGCGTGAACTCGAACTCAAAGCCGGACGGGGCGAAGAACCCGCCCTGGAACCGCGCCACCGGAATGGCCACGCACATCTCGATGACGAGCAGCACCGCTGCGATGCGGCTGAAGTAGCCGGCGAGGATCGCCACGCCCCCGGCCCCCTCGACGACGATCAGCAGCAGCGCCGCGTACGTCGGCAGCGGGATTCCCAGCTTGCCGAGGACATCGGCCGTGCCTGCGACGCCGAAGACGTCGAACTTCTGCCATGCGTGCATCAGGAAGACCACACCGAGCACTGCCCGCAGGGGAACGAGCCCCCACGACTGCATCCAAGACGCCTGCGGCTGGTTCATCGTGTGCTCCGTTCGAGAAGGCGAGCCAGAAGTGGGAGTGCGGTGGTCGTCGGCGCCGGCATTCACCGACGGAATGCCGCCGCGGGCGCAGGGCCAAGGGAGGAGATCATGGCTTGGCCCCCCGATGATTCACCGACCAGACATACGCGGCGGCTTTCGTTGCGTCGTCCTTGCTGATTCCACCGGGGAACGGAACCATCAGGGTTCCCGCAACGCCGTGCGTCACCACGGTATAGATGTTCCCAAATTCACCGTTCTTCGCATCCTTCCAGACCGTCTTGATGAGCGTCGGCGCCAACTGGGTCCCTTCGAGCTTGGCGCCGTGGCACGCAAAGCAGGTGCCCTGTCCGTGGAAGAGCGCGCGGCCGGCGTCCACCATGGCCGGTGTGATGCTCGAAGTGTCCGGGACCGCGCCGGCAGGCTTCTGGCCCGCTGCTGACGCGGGGGCCAGAAGTACGGCGAGAGTGACCAGTATGCCAAGTGCGCGGAGCGCACGCATGCAGCCTCCCGAGCGCGGTCGCGTGACTAGTACGCGAGCCAGAGGTAGAGGTACAGTGAGTTGTTGTGGCCAGCGTTCCGGCCGGCGGAGGCGACGTCGTAGTTCGTGGAACCTCCGTTGAACTTGTTGTACACCACATACTGCGCGCCGAGCCGCGTATTGAGCCACGGCGAATGGGTCAACTCGAACATCGCGCCCTGGCTGTCGGGCTTGCCCGTCGCGCTACCGGTCACCGCGCTCGGCGCGTAGAGCGTCCCGTCCTGCGTGCCCGTGGTGCCGAACAGCCCCGCGCTGAGCGTGGTGAGCGGGTTCGGAAGGTACGTCGCGTTGAGCTTGTAGCTGTTCAGTGAGTTGGTTGGATTCGATGCGGTGGCCGGGTCCGCCATGAACGACGCCGTGAGGGTTTGGTCCTCCTTCACGTAGCTGGCGCGGCCAATGAGCCAGCCGGCGGCGCCGACCTTGCGCTCGACCTGCGCGTCGAAGCCGAGATCCCTGTACTTGTTGGTGAGTCCCGAAATGCCGGTCGGATACAGACTGGAGACGATGCCGAACGTGCCCACCATCAGGTAGGTCGAACCGATGTTGTGCTGCAGCGCCACGCGCCAGTACGGCGAGATGCCGTGCGTCGTCGAAGTGGCCGCGCCGTCCAGCGGCAGTTTTACGCCTTGGGGGGCGGACGTATATCCGGTGAGCTCCGCGTACAGGAGGCCGTCGTACATCGCGTAGGCGCCAAGCCCGAGGACTTGCTGCGCCAGCGCGCCGTCGATGAGCGTCGACGCAGTGGGCGTGGGTGCCACGGCGGAGGACGTGAACGGAAAGCCCCACGCTGGTGTGGTGTTCCAGACGTCCTGGACCGTCGGGTTGTTGTGGAGCGTCACGCCGTAGAGGACGTCCTTGTCCTTGAGCGTGAGGTGACTCGCCGCCCGGATGTCGACGTTGTCGATGGCGAAGGTGCCGCTCTGGTCCTCGTACGTGAACTGCGAGAAGATGCCCGCCTTGGGCGAGATCTCCGTGGAGGCGAAGAGGCTGATCTGCTGGGGGAACTGCGTCGTCGACCGCTGGCTGCCCTCGACCGCCTTGGCCAACGAGGTGTTGGAGATGACGGCCATGACGGACAACGGAGAGATGGGCGAAAGCTCGAGCGTCTTGCGGGCCGCGCTGTCAGCCTGCTGCGTGATCGTCGGCAGTCCGTTCATCGAGTAGCCGTTGAGCTTGAACAGCCGGCCGAAGGGCGTCAGCTGGGGAAAGCCGTTGTGGCACATGCCGCACGCGAGCTTGGTCTGCCGCGAGAAACTCGGCACCCGCTTGGTGGCGCGCATGACGAACTTGGAGAGCGCCGCGGGCGACGTGATGCGACCGCTGGTTGCTGGCGCCGAACTGCCGGGCGAGAACAGCGTGGCGGCGGACAGCAGCGCGGACGCTGCGACGGACAGATAAGGCATGGCATTTCCAGGGTCGGGGGACGAACGGGACCGTAGTGGTGCGGCCGGCGAGCGACGTCCGCCGAATGTGGCTTGCGAGACGGGCAGTGCCGGAGGTGGACGAGTGCAACCCGTCGGGTCGAGCGCGGTGGAGCGTACAGGCGCCACCGGGCGCACGACAGGCGCGATCACGAATCGACGGGGGGTCAATCGCGCTGCATGGACTATGTAATGACCCCGCGTCGGGCGCAAGCGGTGCGGTCCGCGCGCTGGCGCGCCGGTCAAATTCGGCGCAACTTGCCTGTAGCTTGGCGTGCCGCGTGACG
>DATCGU010000221.1:0-6956 GCA_036508735.1 Gemmatimonadaceae bacterium | reverse complement strand
CTCCGACGCTCGCAGCACAGGGTGCACGCGGAGAAGGCGTGGGCGCGGGCGGGACCTTCCCATATTCCAGCCTGTATGCCTCGACTGGAGGAACGTGGGTCATCGTCGACGAGATCAACGGCCGGCTCGACAAGCACGGGTACTACGCACTATCGAACGACGCCATCGCCTTCGGTGGCGGACTGCGGATCGGCTACGGACGCGCCATCCTCGGCGTCGAGTACACGGCGGCCGATCACGGCGAGGAGGGGAATCCGAACAACGGGCGCACGGTGGACGTGAAGCACAACACGGCGTTGCTGCAGGCGGGATACGCCTTCTACGCCGGACGGCACCTGAACGCCTTCGCGATGCTCGGTGCCGGTGTGAACCACGTCACGCTCTTCGTGGGTGACCGCTCGAGTACCCGGAAGCTGCCGGCCGCGGTGGAACCGACGTTCGAGGAGGTCTTGCAGGATCCGGGCCCGTCGGCGTCGTTGCGGGGCCTCAACCTGACCTTCGAACCGGCGGTTGGCATGGACTGGTTGGTGCTGCGCTCGGTCGGCGACCGTTTTGGCCTGACGCTCGGCGCACGACTCGGCCAGCGAACCGCCCCGAATCGCACGACGTGGCAGCTTGACGGCGAAAAGGTCGTTGGAGGCCCGTCGCTGAAACCCACCGGCAAGTACTTCCGCGTCACCGCCGGTATCGGCTGGCGCTGACCGCCACCGACGGCAAGCGGCGGCCGATCAACCGCGCGCCAGCAAGTCGAGTACGGCGTCGGTGAAGGCGCTGGCGTAGCGAGTCGCCGAGAAATCGCGGGCGCGGCGTGCGGCCCCCACGGCGCAGCGCGCGGCAAGTGCCGGATCGTCGAGATATCGCAGCAGCGCCTGCGCCAGCGCCTTGGCGTCTCCAAACGGGGCAAGCAAGCCGTCCACGCCGGGGGTGATGACCTCTGCCGGTCCGCCAGCCGCGCCGGCAACGACGGGCTTGCCAAGCGCCATCGCCTCGATGACCACGATGCCGAATGGTTCACGATCCGACGCATGCACGATGATGTCCATGGCCTGCATCCAGCGCGGCGCGTCCGCCTGGAAGCCCGCGAAGATCACGACATCCCCCAGGCCCAGCCGTGCCACCTGCGCCCTCAAGGCCGCGAGGTAATCCGGTTCCGGCTCGTGTGGTCCGCCGACGACGACGAGGTGCACCTCGGGATATCGTGCGCGCACGCTGGGCAGCGCGTCAATCAGCACGTGGATTCCCTTCCATCGCTGCAGCCGACCCACGATACCAATGAGAGTACCGGTCGGCGGGAGACCGAGTGCAGCCCGGGCTTCGGCCGGCGACTCGGCGCGCGCAGCATCGAACCGCTCGAGCGATGCACCGGGGTACACCAGTCGCTGCGGCCGGTTGGGCCATACGCGCGCCTGGGCCGCGGCGCAATCGCGCGACAGCACCAGGATGCCGCGCGCCGGGAACAGCGTCGCCAGCCGATCGAGCCAATCGGGTTCGGCCAGCCCCACCTGATACCATGCGGCCGGCACGCCGGCGAGCAGTGCCGCGGGGCCGGCCATCGTTTGCGACGCCACCATCCAGCCGAAGATCATGGACACCTTGCGCTCACGCGCCAGTCGCGCGATGGCGCGGACGACCGACCAGCGGCGACCAAGCTGCCGAAGGCGGCCTGCTGGCAGGAGGTACGTTTCGAAGCCGAGAGCGCGCGCCTCGTCCACCATCGGGCCGTCGCGCGTGAAGACGACGATCCACTCGATGCGGCCATCGCGACCGTGCTGCAACAGCTGGCGGAACATCATTTCGCCCCCGCCCAATTGCTCGCCAAGCGGCATCACCAGCAACACGCGCGGCTTGGTCATCGGCGCGCCTCGCGTTCGACGATGACGCGGAAGCGCTCCTCGAAGAGAGCGACAGAGAATGACTCGGCATGGCGGCGGATGGCGGCAGGATCCCACGTCGCAGCTTCAGCGCGCTCCACGCCCCCAGCCAGTGACTCCGCCGTCTGCGCGGCGAAGAGCACGCCTGTGACGCCGTCGCGCACCGTCTCGAGCGCGCCGCCGGCAGCGAACGCAATGACCGGCCGACCGCTAGCGTTTGCCTCGAGCGGCGTAATGCCAAAGTCCTCCTCACCGGGAAAAACCAGCGCACGGCATTCGCCCATGGCCGCCGCAACGCCGGCATCGTCCACGCGTCCCCGAAACGTCACGTTTGACCCGGCAAGCTCTTCGAGCGACGCGCGAGCCGGGCCGTCACCGATGACGACGAGCGGAAGGCCAAGTTGCGTGAACGCCGTCACCGCCAGGTCGATGCGCTTGTAATGGGACAGGCGCGAGACAACCAGATGGTAACGCCCAGGTGCGGTGGCCACCGTGAAGCGATCGGTCTCGACTGGGGGATAGAGCACTTCGCTCGTGCGCCCCCAACAGCGCTGCACGCGTTCCCGTACGCCATTGGAGACTGCCACAATGTGCGTGGGACGAGACGCGGTACGCACGTCCCATGCGCGCAGAGCCGTGATGACTGGCGGCAGCGCCAGTCGTGTGAGAGCGCCGAGATTCTCTCTCTCCACGTATCGCTCATAGTCCCACACCCAGCGCATGGGCGTGTAGCAGTAGCAGACATGCGCCGCGCCGGCGGGAGCGTGCACCGCCTTGGCCCACGCGCTGCTGCTGCTTACCACCAGGTCGTAGCCGCGAAGGTCCATGCCCTCGATAGCCAGCGGATAGAGCGGCAGGTACGCGCGAAAGTGGCGCTTCCAGCCGGGCAGATGCTGCATCCACGACACGCGCAGGTCGGCGTCACGCAGCGACGCGGGCATCGCATCGCGGTCGGCGATGGTCGTGAAGATGGGAGCCTCGGGCCAGATGCGGTGGAAGCTCTCGACCACACGCTCGGCGCCACCGGCCTGGTTCAGGTAATCGTGAACGATGGCCACGCGCATCAGCCGATCGCCTCGTTGAGCGCCGCGTGCACACCGCGCACCATGTCACCCACGCTGAAGGCTGCGCGCGCGTGTGCGGCGCCCGCGGCGGCGAGCACGGCGGAACGCGCAGGATCGCCCCGGAGCGCTCGCACGGCGCGGGCCAGCATCTCGGCGTCCCCGGGAGGCACCAGCACGCCGGTGTGCCCATCGTCGAGAATTTCTCCGACCCCGCCGCCTGCGGAGGCCACCACGGGACGCCCGGCAAGCATCCCTTCCACGACAACGCGACCGAATGGCTCGGGAAGGGTCGACGCATGCACCACGACGTCGGCACCCTTCATGAGTTGCGGTACGTCGTCGCGAAATCCGAGGAAATGCACGCGCTCCGCAACGCCGAGAGACACTGCCATGGCGCGCAGTTCGGACTCGACCGCGTGCTCACCGAAGAGCGGCGCCCCCACGATCCACAGGTGACAGTCGGCAGGCAGGACGCGCAGCGCAGCGATGGCGATGTTTTGTCCCTTCCACGAGCTTAGCCGGCCAAAGATCGCCATCACGTACGCAGCCGCGGGCGAGAGTTGCGCGCGCAACGTGCGCGCCGATGAATCGCTCACCGCGTCGAACGGCCCGGCATCAACGCCATTGTGCACCACCCGCACTTTCTGCGGTGTCCCGCCCTGCTCGATGAAGGCCGCCGCCGTGGCGTGGGAGTTCGTGATGACCAGCGACGCACGTTGATTCGCCATCGTCACAACGGCGCGGGTGTTCAGCGCGCTGAAGTGCGGTGGTCCCAGCAGGTCCCGCAGGTGCCAGACCACCGGCCGGCGACACCGAAGGCCGGCGAGCGCGGCTACCACGAATGCCTTCTGCGAATTCGCGTACAGCACGCGAGCCGCACGTGCCTCACCCGCCACGCGGCCGGCAAGCCGCCACGCGGCCAGCAGGGCCCGCGGCGATGGCACGCGACTCTCCTTCCTCACGTCGCCCAGCAGTCCCATGGGCAGCACCTGCACGTCGACCCCTCGCCGTTCGAGCGCCTGACGAAAGGGCCCGTCGGCAAACAGGCGCACGCGGACGTCGGCCCCGAGTCCGACAACGACGTCGAGCATCGACAGCTCCGCCCCGCCAAGCACGCCAGCGTGGTCGAGCGCGAGCACGCGCGCGCTCATCGGCGCCGCACGCCTTCGTACACGCGGCGGATCTGCTCGACGATCACCGACCAGTCGTTGCGACGCCGCGCGTACGCGCGGCACTCCTCCGCTGTCGGCATCGGCACGGCGCCGGTGAGCGCGTCGCCAAGGCCCCGAGAGATGGCGATGGCCGAATCGTTCTCGAATACGAGGTGGGGTGCCAGTCCCTCGACCGTCTCGGGCAGTCCACCCACCGGCGTCACCAAGGCCGGCGTTCCGGCCGCCAGCGACTCGGGAACGATGAGCCCGTAGCCTTCCAGCGCCACCGACGGCACCACGGTGAGATCGGCGGCCCGATACGCGAAGGGGAGGTCGTCCTCGGAGATGAAGCCCACCAAGCGGCAGTTTTCCTCGAGTTGTGCGCGCTGGATCTGCGTGCGCAGTTCCTCCTCGATCGGGCCCTGCCCGGCGATGAGCACCTGCACGTCGGGGACGCGCTTCCTCAGCGTGGAGACGGCAGCGATGAGCTGGCCAAGTCCCATGCGATGCGTCAGCCGTCGCACGGTCAGGACGATCGGGCGCTCGGCCGGCCAGCCGAGCCGCTCCCGGCACTCTGCTCGCGATTCCCTGACGTCGAACCGCGCACAATCTACGCCGCCGGGAATAACATGGATCTTCTCCCACGGGACACCGAACGATTCATTCAGGATACGACCGAACGCGCCGGAGAGGACAATACACGCGTCGGCGCGCTGGTAGACCATCCGCTCCATGCGCGCCTTCAGGCGCGGCATCGGGGCACCGATCTTCTCGACAAGTGTCTCCTGCGCCCACGGTCCGTGAAAGTGGAAGACGAAGGGGCGACGCCGGTCGCGCAGCAGACCCAGCAGCGGCACCGCGTACAGCGCGAAGTGCGCGACCAACACGGCGTCTGGGTCGGCACGCAGTAGCTCCGCGGCTGCATTGCGCAGGCGTCTCAGACGTTGCATGAGCGGCGCCGCTTGCGGCGCGACGCTGATCACCCGTCCGCCAGTTTCACGGGCTGCCAAGTCGGTGCCGACCACGAGGCCATGCATCTCCACACCCTGCGCGGGAAGACGGCTGACGAGTTCGGCGAAGACGCGATTCAGTCCTCCCGCCTTCTCGCCAAACCACTCCATGCCCACCTGCACCGTGCGCAAGATTGACGCGGCGGTGCCATGGGCTGCGCCACGGGCTGCGCCACCCTCGGTGAGCGCGTCGAGCGGATCGCCGCGCTGCAGCGACCCGTCGATGGCCAGCCGCGCCCAGATCTCGAGCACGAGGAGCGTGAAGAGTTGGTCACCCCAGTCACGTGCGCCGCTCAGATGCTCGTCGAGGATGCGCCGCGCGAACTCGGGACGCACCCAGCCGCGGTCGTGGAACGACGGGCTGTCGATCGCGGCGCGCACATGAGACGCGAGCGGCCCCCGCAACCACCGCGACGCCGGCATCACGAAGCCGCGCTTGCGACGGTACAGCACCTCGCGAGGCACGAACTTCGACGCAAGGCGCTTCATCAGGTGCTTGGTTTCCCATCCGCGCAGGCGCATGCCGGTCGGGATCGTGGCCGCGAACTCGATCATCTCGATATCGAGCAGCGGCGAACGCGCCTCGAGCGAATGCGCCATCGACGCCACGTCGGCCTTGGCCAGGAGCTGGTCGGGAAAGTAGGTGACAAAGTCACCGTACAGCGCGCGATCGACGTCGTCGATACCATCGGCACGCGCCCAGGCATCACGATACATTGCGTCCGGATCGAACTCGGCGAGCGTGCCGAGGAATTCCGTGGTGTAGGCCGCCTCGCGGAATTCGCGAAAACCACGATCGTATGTGAACGTGCCGATGGCATCGCCCCGCCCGGCGCGTGCGAGCAGCGCCGCCTTCTTCAGCGCGCCCGACATGTTCCAGTGCAGCACGCGATCGGCCGCATGACGCAGCCCGGCGGGCACCAGCCGGCGGTAGCCCTGGGCGGCCCGGACCACCATCGGACGCGCGTACCCGCCGAAGAGTTCATCACCTCCGTCGCCGTTCAGCGCCACCACCATCACGTCGCGCGATACCCGCGACAGATCATGGCTGGGCACGATTGAGACATCGGCGAGCGGTTGCCCGTATTGCCAGACGATCTCCGGGAGTTCGCTGACCACGTCGGGCCGCAGCAGGCGCTCGTGCAATTTCACGCCGAGGTGCTTCGCCACCTTGCGGGCAAACGGACGTTCGTCGAACTCAGCATCGTCAAAACCGACAGCGACCGCCTCGATGGGCGTGCCGCTCTCCTGCGCCGCCAACGCCGTAATGAGCGACGAGTCGACCCCGCCCGACAGGAAGATGCCCACCGTGCGGTCGGCCACGAGCCGGGCGCGCACCGCGCGGCGCGCGATTCGCTCCATCTCGGCCAGCACCTCCTCTTCGCCCATCGGTGTCTTTGTCGCGTACGACACGTCCCAGTACCGCTGCACGACGCAGCGCCCGCTGCCGGCGTCGAACGACAGCCAGTGCGCAGGTGGGAGCGCGTGCACGCCCTGCCAGATGGACATCGGCGACGGAACCGCCTGGTATGTCAGGTAGGCGTCGATGGCCCGCGGGTCCACGCTGGGTTTCTTCGGAAGCAGTTCGAGCAGTGCGTTCAGCGTCGAAGCGAAGGCGAGCGACGCACCATCATGCGCATAAAAGAGCGGCTTCTTGCCCGCCCTGTCACGAGCGATGTGCAGCGTGTGCGCCGCGGCATCCCAGGCGGCAAACGCGAACTGCCCGTGCGCGCGTCGCACCATCCGCTCGAATCCCCACGTCCGCACGCCATGCAGCAGCACCTCGGTATCGGAGTGCCCGCGGAACCGGCAGGTCGGCTCGAGCTCCGCGCGCAATCGTTGAAAGTTGTAGATCTCGCC
>DATCGU010000220.1:0-3854 GCA_036508735.1 Gemmatimonadaceae bacterium | reverse complement strand
GGCCTGCTGGCCGCCTTGGGGGGCGTCGACCTTCCGGCACTCGGTTTCGGCATGGGTGACGTGGTGCTCGGCGAACTGCTCAAGGCCCACGGACTGTTCGATGACGTCGTGAGCGACGGCCCCGACTTCTGGGTGGTGAGCACCGTGCACAACGAGCCGGCCACCGTGCTGGGCACGGCCGCCGCGCTGCGGCGGCTCGGGTACGCGGCGGAGTACGTGCTGAACGAGGAAAAGCTGCGCACGCAGAAGTCGGCGGCGCAGATCAAGGCGGCGGAACGCGCCGGCGCGTCGTGGCTGGTGATCTTTCGTGACGACGAGCACGCCGAGGTGCGGCCGCTGTCGAGGGTGAAGGGCGAGGACGACCGCGAGTGGCCGGTGATCTCGCTGCACGACCTGCAGGATCCCGAGCGCGGATATGCCGCGCTCGCCGCGGCGGGGGTGCCCGCCGCCCGCGAAGACTGAGCGACCTGACCGATGGCCGACGACAAGAAGCTGACGACCCGCGCTGCCGACTTCAGCGCGTGGTACAACGAACTGGTGTTGCGCTCCGAACTCGCGGACTATTCGCCGGTGAAGGGGTCGATGGTCATTCGCCCCAACGGCTACGGCATCTGGGAGCGGATGCAGCGCGCGCTGGACGACATGTTCAAGGCCACCGGGCACCAGAACGCGTACTTCCCGCTGCTCATTCCCGAGAGCTTCCTGAAGAAGGAGGCGCAGCATGTGAAGGGGTTTGCGCCCGAATGCGCGGTGGTGACGCATGGCGGTGGCAAGCTGCTGGAGGAGCCGCTGGTCATCCGGCCGACGTCGGAGACCATCATCTACCACATGTTTGCCAAGTGGACGCAGTCGTACCGCGACCTGCCCATCCTGATCAACCAGTGGGCGAACGTGGTGCGCTGGGAGATGCGCACCCGGCTGTTCCTGCGCACCCTGGAATTCCTGTGGCAGGAAGGGCACACCGCGCACACCACGCACGACGAGGCGCAGGAAGAGACCATCCGCATGCTGAACGTGTACCGCACGTTCATGGAGGAGTGGATGGCCATGCCGGTGATCACCGGGCTCAAGAGCGAAAGCGAGAAGTTCGCCGGTGCGCTGCGCACGTATGCGTGCGAGGCGATGATGCAGGACAACAAGGCGCTGCAGGCTGGCACGTCGCACAACCTCGGGCAGAACTTCTCCAAGGCATTCGAGCTGCAGTTCCAGGACGAGAAGGGCGAGATGGCGTTCGCCTGGAACACGTCGTGGGGCGTGAGCACGCGGATGATCGGCGGGCTGGTGATGACGCACAGCGATGACAATGGGCTGCGCGTGCCGCCGAAGCTGGCGCCCATAGAGATCGTGATCGTCCCCATCTGGAAGAGCGACGACGAACGCTCGCGCCTGACCGAGGCCGCGCTGCGGCTGAAGGCCGACCTGACGGCGTGGCAGGGACGCGACGGTGGCGATCGCCTGCGGGTGCACGCCGACCTGCGCGACGGCCTGAAGCCGGGCGCGAAGTACTACGAATGGGAGCTGCGCGGCGTCCCACTGCGTTTTGAGCTCGGCCCCAAGGACCTCGAGAAGCAGGCGGTGTTCGCGGCTCGCCGGGACACGCGGGAGAAGCAGTCGATGCCAATGGCCGGGCTTCCCGAGGCGGCGGCGGCGCTGCTCGCGCGCATCCAGCAGGACATGTTCGATACCGCGCTGGCCCGCCGCGAGGCGAACAGCTATCGCGGGGCCATCTCGTACGAGCGCTTCAAGGAGATCATGGAGGGCACGGGCGGATTCGTCTACGCCGGCTGGTGCGGCGGCGCGGCCTGTGAGGCGAAGGTGAAGGAGGAGACCAAGGCAACTATTCGCTGCATGCCCGATGCGGAGTTCCGAAGCGCGGAGGCGCCGGCGAGCTGCCTTTCGTGCGGCATGCCGGCGACCGTTGAGGCCTTGTGGGCGCGCGCATACTAGGGCGGGCCTTCGAGCATCGCGCGGGGTCCCTGTGGTGCGAGGGGGTGCCGCTCGCGCGCATTGCCGACGACGCCGGAACCCCGGCCTTCGTGTATGGCGCCAATGCGCTGCGCGAACGATACCGCGCGCTCGACGCTGCGCTTGCCGGCGTGCCGCATCGCATTCACTACTCGCTGAAGGCCAACAGCAGTCACGGGCTGCTGCAGGTGCTGCGTGCCGAGGGGTGCGCCGCCGACGTCGTGTCGGGCGGCGAGCTGATGCGCGCCCGGCGCGCGGGCTTTGCGCCGTCGGAGATCATCTTTGGCGGGGTGGGAAAGACCCGCGCGGAGATCCGCGCGGGTCTCCAGGCCGGCGTGAAGCTCATCAACGTCGAGTCGGGCGCGGAACTCGACATCGTCGAGGACGAGGCACGGGCCCTTGGCATTCGTGCGCGCGTGGCGCTGCGGGTGAATCCTGAGGTGCACGTGGCCAATGCGCACGAGTTCATCGCCACCGGGTCGCGCGGGCACAAGTTCGGCATCCCGTGGGGCGACGTGCCGGCCATTGCCACGCGGGCCATCGCCTCGCCTCACCTCGAACTGCTCGGGCTCGACATGCATGTGGGCTCGCAATTGACGTCGCTCGACCCGTACCGCGACGGCGTGGAACGGCTGGCCGAGCTGGCGCGCACGCTGCAAAAGCAGGGGGCGCCGCTGCGCTACCTGGACGCCGGCGGCGGGCTGCCGGCGCGCTATGACGGCGAGGCGGCTCCCGACCTCGGGCGGTACGCCAGCATCATCGTGCCCGTGGCGACGGCGCTCGGCCTCGAGCTGCTCGTCGAACCGGGCCGCTTTGTCATGGCCGAGGCGAGCGTGCTGCTCACGCGAGTGCTGTACCGCAAGATGACCGGTGGCACCGACTTCGTTATTTGCGATGCGGGGATGACGGAACTGCTGCGTCCGTCGCATTATGATGCCTACCACGCGATCGAGGCGGTGCAGCCTCGCGGTGGCAAGGCGACCGTGGATGTCGTGGGGCCGATCTGCGAAACGGGTGACTTCATTGCCCGCGACCGGACGATGGACGACGTGCTCCCGGGCGACCTGCTCGCGGTGCACACCACGGGAGCGTACGGTTATGCGATGTCATTCACCTACAACTCCCGTCCCCGCGCCCCAGAGGTGCTGGTGGATGGTTCTCGGTGGACGGTGATCACGCGCCGGGAATCGCACGATGACCTGGTCCGGCTCGAAGCCGAGACCCTCGAATGGAAGGAGGCCTGATGCGCGTCGGTCTCATCAGTGATACGCACGACCGGATACCGGCCATCACGCGCCTGCTGGAAGAGTTCCGGCAGCGGCAGGTGGACATGGTGCTGCACGCCGGGGACTACTGCGCGCCGTTTGCGCTGCTGCCCTTCCAGGACTACGCCGTGCCCATGGTGGGCGTCTTTGGCCGCTCCGACGGCGACCGCGAGGGGCTGAAGGCCACCGCCGCCCAGGCACTGGCCTGCGAGCTGTTCGAGGCACCGCATTCCATGCAGCTCGGCGAGCACAAGATATTGCTTGTGCACAACCTCGCCGACGTGTCGGAGCGGTCGATGCTCTCGCACTGCCTGGTGGTGCACGGCCACGAGCACAAGCAGGAGATGAAGACCCGGGGCGACACGCTGATCGTGAACCCGGGCGAGGGGTGCGGCTGGATGAACGGCGCGCCGACGGCGGCGATCCTGGACCTCGAGACGAAGCACGTGGAGTTCGTGAAGCTGGATGGACCGGAGTGGAAGTTCTAGGGACAGAGTACGACAGAGTACGACAGAGTACGACAGAGCCAACTACCACGGGCCAGACGTGTCGCGCATCCTCATTCTCGATTGCGGTTCGCAGTTCACCCAGCTCATCGCGCGGCGGGTGCGCGAGGCGCGCGTG
>DATCGU010000219.1:0-6918 GCA_036508735.1 Gemmatimonadaceae bacterium | reverse complement strand
GTACCCGAGGCTGGCCATGGCTTCGTCACGTTCGATGTACTTCGTCGAAATCGGGGTCGTCTTGATAGGCATGCAGCCACCGTACCCGTTCATAGCCGAAAACCCCTGACGCGCAAATCCCCCCGACCATGGCGATCGGTGCGTTTTCGCTATCTGTCGCCACCACAAGCACTTACGGATTTTCGGTCAAACCACTGGAGGGGCGCGTAGGCCTCGGGGCCACCTCGGGTCCCGCTCGGGACCGCCTCGAGCCCTCCGACTGCGGACCATCGCCCGTCCCCTCGGGACAGCCCCACGCCTGGCAAGGACTGTCCGCGCGCTGGACGCGACGCGCAGGTCTGCGGGATTCTACTTAATCCGACGCAGGTACTCCCGTATCGCATCGCGGACCAGCGCCGCAGCCGGCCGCCGCATCCCGATGGCGGCCACCTTCAGCGACCGCCAGGTCCGCAGGTCGAGCCGGACTGTGAACAGCTGGTCGGGCGCCGCGACCGCGCTCTTGCGAGTCGACACCTTGGCGGGCCGACGGGTCCCTGGTCGCCGCCCTGCCCTCGCCTCCTCTGCCGAAACACGTGGCATCGCAACCTCCGGACGCTTCACGCGTCGTGAATGGGTGGCCACCTTCAGGGTACCCTGTCGCGCTCTGCACCTGCGGATTCCCCGGGGCGGTCCGTCGCGACGAGGAAACTGCCGAGAGAAACGTAAATCGGCAAGTAAGTGTTAGTCGGCGCTATCGCTATAGCACGCTATTGTGCTACTGTGCCATTGTGATAGCGTGACACCGCACTATCGCGCTATCGCTATAGAGTGAGAACAAACGGTTCTGACTGTTCCTCCGGATCGTGGTCGATTGCGCCTCGGTTCCCGGAGTGGTGGTTTTCGCCGCCTTTCCCTGCGAATACTGCGGATTCGCGTTCAGCGCGAGTCTCCAGGGTATCCGTCGTGCAAAGCGCCGCCTCGGAACGAGCCCGCCGAGGACGGTCCGCCGTCCCCAGGACGTCTTGAAGCGGTATGACATAGGCCTCATCTTCGAGGTACGCACACAGCCGCGCCAGCGTGCCGCGCGGCGTCGCCGTTCTCTTCATCCACACGAAGTTCCCCACGATGATCAAGCGCGAGCGCGCACGGGAGGTCGCAACGGCGAGCAGGCGCGAACCCTCGTCCTGGTATCGCGACGCCCAGAGGACGCAGCTATCGACGCGACGCACCGGCCGCGACACAGTCAGGTCGACGATGCACGTGTTCGCCTCGCTACCCTGCGAGCTGTGCACGGTCTTGACCGAGACCCCCCGCCCGGCGTACCGGTCACCGAGTTCGGCACGAATCTCCGCGACCTGACCGCGATAGTGCGCCAGCACGAGCACTGCTTGCTCAATCCTACCCGCTTCGAGCGGCTCTTTCGCAGGGTCCAGATACGCGATGATGTCGGCCACGAGTCGCGCGTGCGCTGCGTTCGCCACCGTGTGGTCCCAGGGATAGTGGCAGGCCGGCTCCATCTCGGCGGTGTCAATAAAGCAAAGAGCGTTGCCGCCGAAGAGGTTCTGATACTGGGCATTCTCTGGCGGCTGAACGACGCTCGCGGGCTTCAAGAGCGGCCTGTCGCGGAAGACAGACTGGAGCTTGCCGATCGATCGGACACTGCGGAACTGCTCGGTCAGCTCGGTAACGAACGGCAGGCTCTTTTCACGCTGCAGCGCGGCGACGATGCCGAGGCGTTCGAACACATCAGACGCGAGCCAGTCGCTGTAGGGACCTGTCGAACGCACCGGTGCAGCCAGCTGCACGGGATCGCCAGCAATCACGACATGCTTCTTGGCGAGACCGGCGGCGAGAAAGAGCGCTGGGCCGAGCGTCATCGACGCCTCATCGACGACCACCACATCAAATGATTGCAGGTCGCTGTCGATGCTCACGTGCGCCATCGTAGCGCCGACCACGCGGGCCTCGTTTGTGAGTCGCCGGCCGTTGTCTCGCAGTTCGCGCACCGCCTTTTGCAGTTCCGCGCGAGCCGCACGAAGCGCGCCATGGAGACGCCTGACCGTGCGATCGTCATCATTGCCCGCTGCATGGAAAGCCTTTGTGAGCTCGACTGCAAGTTCGGCAACGCGTTGTGCGCGCTGCTGCACTCGCCATGCGACGTGGGGACGAAGCCGAGCGACCACGTCATCCAGCACGACCCGTGTGCCAAACGCACCACGCCGCATCGCCTCGCCAACAGCGGCCCCGAGGCGAAGGACTGCGGCGGTCTCAAAATCCGGCTCGTTTTGCAGTCGCTCGCAGACCTGTTGCATGAGAACGTCCACGGCGGCGTTCGATGGGGCGGTCACGAGCACGCGGAGTCCGAGACGATAGCAGGATTCCACGAGCGCCCCGAGGGTCAGGGTCTTTCCGGTCCCCGGCGGGGCGACGATGATGCTAATCGGTGCGCGAAAGGCGCGTTCGACGGCGCGCTCCTGCTCTTCATTGAGAGGCCGCCGGACGTTCTCGTAGGTCGGCGTCGGGCCCACTTCCTCGACGACGATCTCGCCGTGATTCATGACCCGCATTGCGTTCGTGAGATTGAACATCCCTGGCGTGCATTGCGCGATCCAGATCGCGTCGTGCACGCGGCTCCGCAGGCGTTCAATGAGCCATGGGGGCTCGAGGGCCAACGCGGCGCCTGGGGCCACGGACGACCCGATGTCCTCCTGTAGAGTCACCTCGAACGAGTGCGCTCGGCATTCCGACAACGCGCCGCCCACCTCGCGGTGGCCATCGCGTAGAACCACGTGGTCTCCGTCCGCCGCGTCGACAGGAACGGCGGTGCTGAACGTATACCTGGAGCCGCTCGCGACAAACGCGAGGCGCTCGCCTCGTCCGACCGTAACGACCAGTTCGGCCGCCGCGGCGCACTCTTCTTTCAGCGCGTCCAGCATTGCGTTGCCGATTCGACTATGGGCCTCGTCGTCAGTCTCGTCGCGGTGCACGGAACCATCGTCAGCAACGGCGACTGCGGTGACAGCCTTCCTCGGGGCGAGCGGATCTACCTCGGTTCCGATGGCGTCCCAGCGTGAGCGGTCCACGGTAACCTCCGGTTGGGGTGCGCTGGCACCCTACCGGACGGCGAGCGACGCTCGGAGCGAGCAGCGTCCCATCGCAGTGCGGCGTTCGGCATCACCGGGGGGCCGAACTGCGCACGTGGCGGCGACTACTGGTGTGGCCGTACGATCGCGCTGGCCCGCTTGTGGCGGGACCTGTAGGGCCAGTACTGCTGTGGTAGCCCCCTACCCTCCGCGTGATGAGCGACCGCCTGTCCACCGACACCCCCGCGCCCGTAGCCAGCGCCCAGTACACGCTCGCCGAGGCGGCACGCGTGTTGGGATACAAGCATCTCGGCACAGTCCGGAACAAGCATTACCGGGGCATAGACGCGCTGACAGTGGAACATGTCAACGGACACGCCGCGCTTCGGAAGGACGAGGTGGACACGCTGGCACGCAAGCTCGACGCCGAACGCCGTGCCCGTGATCCGCAGTGGCGCCTGGAAAACCTGGGGCGCTACGCCCAGGACCTGCGCCCGCGCCGCCGGCGCCGGCAAGATGCGGACGCGACCACGTAGCCCGCGGGGCGCGCTTACAAGGCACGAGTCGCTTTGCCGCGAAACCGCGATAGGCCGACACGATACGTAAGTCGTTGTGCTTCGCGAATATTCGCCCAAATGCGATTCGGCGCGCCCGGGAAACTCCGCGCTTACAAGGTGCCCGCACGTGGTAAGACCTCCGGAACTGAGGGCTGGCACCTTGTAAAACAGAGGGAAAAGGGGCCCGATACGCGAATATTCGCCCAAATGTGAGTCTGCTTTGTAAGCCGGAAAGACCATTTGGTCTTTTCGGTGGCCGCCGTGTGCGTAAGCATTTGGGCGGGGCGCTGGTGAACCAGTAGGGTGCTTGCAGATGGCCCTTCTCACCTTCGCCCCCTTTCCCATGTCCAGCCCTGTAAGCACCACCATCAGCCCCATGAGCGTTGCGGGCGCCTTCGCCAAGGTCAACTCGTCACGCGCGACCGACCTCTCCAAGCAGGCAATGCGGTCGGTCGCCCTGAACGCGATCCGGCATCTGCGCCGGATCGCGGGCGATTCTGTCGCAGACGCTGACGTCCTGGCCGCAGACATCACGCCGCACTTGCCCGTGCTGCCGGCCGCCGCACGAGAGGACGCTGGACGCCGCGGCGTTGGCACCCCGGCGGAGTACGCCAGCCGGGCGCGGCAGTTCGTGCAGAAGGTGACCGGCACGCGCCCGGTCGCGCGCGGACGCCGTGAGAACTGCCCGAAGGCGTTCGCACCGTTGCTGGGCGCTCGACAGGAGCGGCACACGAACGGGGCCCTGGTGTTCATCGCGCGCCTCTGCCGAATGGTCGGGCACACCGGCGCGCCAGCCTCCCTGCCCAGCTTCGAGGTGCTCCTGGACGCTGCCAACCGATTCCGTCGAGAGACGATCCAACTGGGCCACGCTCAGCCGGGGAACCCGACCAAGCGCCTCACCGACACACTGTCGGCGTATCGGCGGGCGCGAAAGGCACTCCTGGCCGCCACGAGCGATGCCGAGCGCCCGGAGGTCACCGCGCAGTTCGCCGCCGTGCCCATTCGGCGGAACATCCAGCGCGGCTCCAATCTCCTCTTCGAGCCGGCCGTCTGCGACGCCATCCGTGCCGCCGGGCACGATCCGGCGGATCTGACCCCGTTCGGCGCCCTCGCCATCGTCAGTCCGGAGGTTGCAGCCGACTTCGTGTCCTGGGAGACCGAGACTAAAGGCAAGACTCTCTCCGAGGCATACCGCGACAAGACCCGGAGCGCGCTGACTCGGGTCGCCGGCTGGCTCGTGCGTGCGGGGATGCTGGAGCAACTCCGAAAGCTGGAGGGTGCGGACCAAATGCTCGGACTGTCCGTCCAGCGCCCTGCGCATTTGGAGATCAACAGTCGAGTCGCCCGCCGGTATGGGGTGACGATGGACGCGTCGAACCGAGCAGTGTCACTGCTCGAGGTCGCCATGGAGCTGGAGGCGGCTCGTTCGCTTGCCCGGAGCACCGTGACCACGCCGGAGGCGGCGGGATTCGACCATCGCGGACGGCCGTGGCTGACCGACTCGATTGCCAGCGACATGGAATGCGTCTGGTCCGTCGTTTACAACGTCCATTCGTCGGCCGCCACGTTGAGCGATGAACGGGCCCGTGAGTGGGGCCTCCTGAGGACCAGGTACGACGAGCTCGAAAAGGCTGTCAAGGAACGCCGGTTGCCCGCGAGGCTGCGGGTCACGAAGAAGAACAAGCTGCAGTTCCTGCGGACCGTTACGCTGCCGCAGCTGTTCTGCCTCGCGCTGCCCCTGCGCCGCCGGGAAGTGCACAGGTTGCGCGACCATTGGTTGGCAAGCCGGGCCACGGCCGAGCGAGCTCGCCACCCCAACCCCAACGGACACCCGGCCGTGAGCGACGCCTACGACGCGTACTTCGGAGCCGCCGTTCCGTTCATGATGCTCGCGATCGCAGCCGACGACGGCCTTCGCCAGCAGCAATACACGCACGGCAGGCTTGGCGGCGCTGCCCATTTCAGGCCGGTGTTCCTGCGTGACGCGCGAGGAACGGCGGTCGGGTTGGCGTCCATGTCCACCACCTGGGACGGCGACCTGTCGGATCCGGCACACCTGAAAATCCCTGAGAAGGGCGGCGTTCCGCAGGACCGCGAGCAGCGGGTGCTGCGCCCGGGCATCGTGGACCATGAAATCCTCTGGGATATCGTCAGCGTGTGGCGGCCCGGGCAGCTCGTGGCGTCGCGCACGATCGCAGCCGACGCGCCGTACGACTTGGAGGCGGACACGGCGGCTGGACGATGGTCGCTCTTCCCGACCGACTCACCCTCCGTCACCAGGCCGAACCGCAGCCGCACCGACGTGTCTGGTCTCATTGGGGAGGAACTGCACTACGAAGTCCGCACTTTTCTTCGCCCCGAACTCCCGGCGTGGGATGAGCTCGACAACTCATGGCGGTGCCTCTGGGCGGCGCACATCCTGCGGCTGTTGGTCGCCACGTACTGGGGCGGTGTGCGAGGGGACTGGGAGCAGGCGAAATGGCTCACCATGGACAGCAAGGTGACACTCGACCGCGAATACGTCGTGCTCGACCCATACATCAGGGAGCGCTGTGCGCTCGACAAGAAGTCGTTCGAGAATCCCTCGGCGTACGATGGACTGATGGACAAGATGTGCAGGGAGCAGAAACTCATCGATCCGCTCTCCCAGGGAAACCTGCCGATGCCTGAACATTGGCATGGAAAGGTCCCTTTCCTGCCGGGCCCGGATCGCGTTCGGATTAGCGCGGCGCGGCCGGGGCAGGCGGCGCCGACGCCTCCAGCCTGATGTCAACCGCCCAGGCGCGCGCGGCGGTGCCGGCATGGCCGCGCGCGCTTCACCCGTGGGCATCGTGGCGCTTCCGCGAGCATCGAGCTCATGCTCGTGATCGCGGAGCCATAACAAGCTCCGAACGACGATGCTCACCAGCGGTCACACGCGATAACGTGCAGTCAGTACATCACTTAGCCAGATGGCGTTTCGCGGCGCGGATCGCGCCAATACAACCCGTTTGCATAACGCGCACGCCCAAGTGGAGCTTCCAGGAGTGGAGTTCCTACGGTGCCACGGACGGAACCAGGCGCCTGATCATCACGACCTTCACTGTGTCGTTGACAACGAGGCACGCGACCAGTGAGTAGAAGAGCACCGCCCCCACCTGCCACGCCGCCAATGGTGAGAGGTCTGGCAGCCCGACAAAGGTGAGCGCCGTTCCGATGAGGGCCTCCGTACCCAGCGCGGCCAGCAGCGTTCGGCTCGGCATCGACGACCAGAAGGCCCGGCGCTCACGCGCGGACACCACCGAGAACGCGGCAAAGTA
>DATCGU010000218.1:0-12180 GCA_036508735.1 Gemmatimonadaceae bacterium | reverse complement strand
CTGCAGCGCCTTCGAGAGAGCCTGTTCCGATCGGCCCCCGCCGTAGAACTCCGCCGTGTCGAACCAGTTGATGCCGCCGGCAAGGGCCTTGGCGACGATCTCGTTCGCCGTCTCCTGCGCCACCGTCGACCAGTAGCCCTTTCCGTCACGAAGCCCGGAGGAAAGCTGCCAGCAGCCCAGCCCCACCGGGGTGACTTCGATCTCCGTTCTGCCCAGCCTGATCCGTTTCATCCGTTCCTCTCGAGAGACCTCGGCAGTCGGGCTAGCCCAGGGCGTCCACGACCGCCCACGCGAGCAACGGCAGCATGATCTCGTGATGGCCCGTCAGTTCGTAGCCGGCGCCGCCGGCGAGCGTGGGGCGCTGCACCACGTTGACGTGCGGCCGGTAGTGCCGCTGCATGTCGATGTCGCAGGTCACGAAGCCGGTGGGATGGCCCGCGTTGAGGTTGCGCGCGACGCTGAGCGCCTTCAGGAAGACCTCGGGCATGATGACGGCGCTGCCGCAGTTGAGCACCACGCCGCCGTCGTGCAGCAGCTCGATGCTGGCGGCGAGTCGCCGGAAGTCGCGGTGGCTGGTGTCGCCGATGGCGGCGCCATTTGCCGAGGGGTGCTGGTGAATGATCTCGGCGCCGAGTGCGGCGTGCACCGTGAGGCCGACGCCGAGCTTCCGCGCCTGCAAGAGGAGGCTCAGTTCGGGGTGCGCGAGCGACGGCATCTCCTCCAGGGCGCGCGCGACGCTCTCGCCCATCCCCCAGCCGTTGGCCATGCCGGCGGTGAACGCCTCATTGAGTCCACGACCGGTTTCCTCCGCCATGCCGAAAGTGCCGTCGCGGAGGCCCGCTGCCACGTCCTCGCTGGTGGCGCCGAAGCGCGCGATTTCGTAGTCGTGGATGGCGGCGGCGCCATTCATGGCGATGTCAGTCACGACGCCGCGGCGCATCAGGTCCACGAGCAGGGGACCGACGCCGGTCTTCACCACATGCCCGCCCAGCATGACGATGACGGCGCGCTTGGCGCGGGCGGCCTGCACCACGGCCTCGACCACGAGGCGGAAGTCCCGGGCCTTCAGGACATCCGGAAGCGAATGGACGAAGGCGGTGAACGAGCGATCATCGGCGCACGGCGTGGCGAACTCGCCGGCGTTCACCTTGTTGGGCCGCAGGCCGATGGGAACGGTGCGCACCCTCGACAGGTCGGCTTCCCGGGGCGTATTCACCGGTCCGCCTTTGGCGAGGCGATTCCGGTCACATCGTGGAGGTAGAGATTGAGCGATCCGAACGGGAGCTTGGATTTCATCTGCACCATGATGCGCCGCGGATCGTCCGTCAGCCAGATCTCGGCCTGGCCGTCCTCCGAGAAGATGCCCTTCGTCTTGATGATGGGCTGCAGCACGATGCACTCGAACGTGCCCGCGGGGACGCTGACGCGCTCGCGGCGCAGCACCCGGACCTTTACCGGGTTGCGGTCGGGAATGAAGTACCGGTTGAAATCGTACGTCTGCCCGACCTCCAGCGGCACGGTGCGGATGAAGAACAGGAACGACCCGTCGTCGAGCGGCGCGCGGACGGAGGGCATCTCCGTCTTCCCGTGCTGGATGTACGTGCCGCGCTCTGGGAAGATGTCGAACACCTTCTGGCGGTCACGCCCGATCTCGCTGAGTTCCTGTGAGAAGCGGAGCGACGAGAGCGTGATGGCATCCATCCATGTTTCGAGGACGTCGTCGACCCGCAGCAACAGGTATCCGCCGCGCACGGTGAAGCGGGCGCGCCACGCGGCGCGGCCGCGCACCGACTCGACGCCGGCGACCGTCATCTCGGCGCTGCCCGCCTTGATGAAGCCGAACTTGACGTCGTAGCCAAAGCGTTCGCCGACCTTCCATGGCACCGGGGCGGCGTCGACCGGGAGCGCCGTGACCTGGGCGTCGAGCCGGTTCACCGCGCTCGCCACGTGGAGCAGCGCGAAGGCGCCGAGGAGCGCACGCGCGGACGGGCTCACGCGGTGGTGATCGCGCGTCTCTTCCGGGCCGCCCATCCGGCGCGGAGGATCGCCTTGAGGTCAGGCCACAGGCGCACCCGGGTCGGTCGCGGGCGGACGTCGTAGCGCGGTTCAACCTGCACGGCTTCCACGCGGCGCGCGAAGGTCATCGCGCGCCGGAGGAGCTCCAGGTTGGCGACGTGCACAGGGCCTTCGGTGATGCGTGCGGCACCGGCGGCGCGCACGATGTCGCGCACGACGGTGATGCGGAAGAGCCGGAACGTGCCGAACGGGTCGGCGACGCCGGGCACCGTGAGCTGCGTGCGCACCAGCCAGAGCTGCGATGCGCGCCGCGCCCACGTGGCGAGCCGGCGCACCGGTTCGGGGGCCGGGGGGGCCGGGGAGGCCAGCGCGGATTCGGCGACGACGATATCGGCGCCACCCTCGAAGCGTTTCACGAGTTCCGGGAGGTTCTCGGGCTGGTCGGTGAAGTCGGCCTGCATCACCACCACGGCATCACGCCGCGGGTAGCGCGTACGCTGGGCCGCGGCGCGGAAGAGCGCATCCAGCGCACCGGCGTACCCCACCTGGTGCTCCCCACGCAGGACCGTCAGCGGGAGCACTTTGTGGTACGGGGCGAGAACCGCGGCAGTCTCGTCGGTGCTCGCGTCGTCGTACACGATGATCTCGTATTCGCGCGAGTAGTCCTGGAAGACCTTGCGGATCCGCCAAAGGAGGACGCCGACAGTGGGCGCCTCGTTGTGCGAGGGAATGCAGATGTAGAGCACGTGGGCGTCTGGTGGGGCCAGTCATTCTGGCGCCGATTCGAAAGGTATCGGTTCGGCGGGGGGTGCGTCTACGGGGCGTACCCGGCGGAGGACATCAAGGCCCGGTGACCGCCCGGTATACGGCGGTCGTGCCGTCCACCATCCGGCGGACATTGAACTGCGCCGCGCGCAGCCGCCCGCCCGCGCCGAGCTGGCGTCGAAGGTCGGTATCGCTGGCGAGCCGTTCGACCTCGCGGGCAAATGCGAGGGCGTCGTTGGGTGGGGCGAGCAGGCCCGATACACCGGGCTCCACCAACTCGATCAGCCCGCCGGTGGCAAAGGCCACGGTTGGCACGCCCAGCGCCATCGCGTTGATGACCGCCGTACCGAATCCTTCGGCTCCTGACGGGTGCCAGAGCATGTCGAGGCCCGCCATGGCGTCGTAGATGGCATCCACGAACCCGGCGCGATATGCGGGGACGCCGCCGAACGAGTCCGCGCCGGCCGCCGAGCCGCCGAGGAGCACGAGGCGCAGCCGTGCACGCACCGCAGCGTTCAGGGCTTCGGCAATTTCGGTGAGCCCGGCAATCCCCTTTTCGGCGGTCATGGCGCCGACGACACCACACAGCACCGTGTCAGCCGGCCACCCGGCCTCGCGTCGCCAGTCACGGGGCACCACGCCGGGAGAGGGCGCAGGAACGCCGGAGTAGACCACGGAGCAGCGCGAGTCGGCCACGCCTCCACGAAGCAGCGCGTCTCGCACGGCGCGACTGATGGCGATGAAGTGGGCCACACGCGACCCGTACTTGAGCCGCCCCCTGGGCGTGAACGTCACCCGCCGGGTCACGACGAGCGGCACGTGCGCCCCTACGAGGGCGCCGAGCCCGATGGCGTGGGCGCGGGCGTCGTGCGCGTGCACCACGTCAGGCCGCCACTTGGTGATGAGGCGCCGCACGCGGCGCATGGCAAAGAGGTCCAGGTCGGCGCGCATTGCCACCGTGGCGCTGGCGACGCCGAGGGTCTTCAGCCGGCCGGCGAGCGGCGAATCGGGCGCAGCGACGACGAGCGGTTCGTGGCCGTCGTCGCGCTGGGTCACGGCCAGCCGGAAGACCTGCCGCTGGCCGCCGCGCCAGTCGCGGCCGGAGTCGAGATGAAGGATGCGCACACTTAAGAATATGGGGAGGGGTGCGGGGTGCGGGGGAGCAGCCCTTACCCGCACTCCTTGGCGAAGGCGTCGAAGATGCGTCTGTCCCACGGCTGCACATCGCCGATGAGTTCCTCGGGATGCCACTGTACGCCGAGCACCCACCAGTCGTCCGATGCCGTCTCGACGCCCTCGATGATGCCGTCGCTCGCGTGCGCGGTGGCGCGCAACGGTTCGGCCACGCGATCCACTGCCTGATGATGCATCGAGTTGGCCTCGAGCCGTGTGGCGCCCAGGGCGGCGGCCAGGCGCGAGCCGGCCTGCACGGTGATGCCGTGCACGCGCTCCGTGCGCGCGTCATCATGCGCGTGCCTGATGGCACCGGGCTGCTCATCCGGCAGATGCTGCACGAGCGTTCCGCCGAGGGCGACGTTGAGCAACTGGATGCCGCGGCAGATGGCCAGCACGGGACGCCGTGCCTCGCGCGCGGCGGTGACCAGGGAAATTTCGGTGGCGTCGCGTCCAGCATGGGACGGCTGGGTGGCAGGATGGCGCACTGCGCCGTAGGTGGCGGGGTCGACGTCCTCGCCGCCGGAGAGCACGATGCCGGCCACGCCGGCCACGATCGCACGCGTTTCCTCGTCGTTCAGGCAGGGCGGCACGATGAGGGGCACCAGCCCGGCGGCCTGCAGCGCCCGCACGTAGGCGTCGTTCACCCACACGCGCGTGGGATGGCCGGGACCGGCTGGCGGCGCTGATGTGGCGGAAAGGGCGATGACGGGACGGGGCATAGGCGGAACCGGCGCGTAGAAGTATCGTAATGTTAGGGGTAACGCACCCCGACTGCACGCTCGAACGCGCGAGTGTGCCCAACCAACTTCCCGCATTCCCGTGTTCGAATCACTGAAGGAAACCATCGATGACCTGCTTGGCGGCCGCGTCCATGCCGGCGACCGGCGCGCGGTCATCAACGGGATGAAACAGGCGCTGGTGCTGGCGAAGCTCGGGGTCGAGGACCTGGAAAAGGGCGTCGTGACCACGCGTGGCAGGCTCGAGTCCGAACGACGGGAGCTGGAAACGGCCGAGCGCCGCAAGGGACTGGCCGAGGGGATCAACGATGCCGAGACCGTGGCGATCGCCGGAAAATTCGCCGAACAACACGCCGAGCGCATCGCCGTGCTGGAGCGAAAGCTCGAGGCGCAGGAAGCGGAGGCGGCGCTGGCGCGCCGTGACTACGACGAGATGCTCGTGCAGCTCAAGGCCGCGTCGTCGGGAGCGGGAAGCGTGGGCAGCGGGGGGGCCGGGGGGGCCGGGGGGGCCGGCGCCGCGCCGGCGGGGACGGCTCGCGCTCCGTCCGATGCCGAACTCGGCCTGCTGGACGACGCCGTCCTGCGAGCCGAGTTCGACGCGATGCATCGCCAGCGCGCCCGCGAGGACAAGGATGCCGAAGCGACCGCCCGGCTCGAGGAGCTGAAGCGCCGGATGGGCCGGGAGTAGAATGAAGGGCCGCCCCCGAGCCGCCTGGCGCATCTACTGGCAAGATCGGGCACTGAGCGCCACGTTTGGGCGCGGTGGTGCGACGCGCGTTTCGGCGTCGGCGCGTGCCGCGCGACCTCGACCTCCGGGTCGGCATCAGATGACGTAAGGCAACCATTTTCCATTTCTCTGGAGAATCCGCATGAGCAGTGCCGTCAATTCGCCTCCGGCCGAGGCTGCAGTCCCACAGTTCAAGCAGATGATGGGGCACCCCGCGCCCTTGTGGATGCTGTTCATGTCCGAATTCTGGGAGCGCTTCGCCTTCTACGGAATTCGCTGGGCGCTGGTGCTCTACATCGTCGACCAGTTCCACGGCGGCTCGGCCACCGGGCAAGCCGACGCCAACCTGACGTACGGCTCGTACCTCGCCCTCGTCTACGCGACCGCCATCTTCGGCGGCTACATCGCCGACAAGGTGATCGGCTACCAGCGCTCGATCCTCGTGGGCGCGGTGTTCATGGCGACGGGACTCTTCATGATCACGCTGCCCAACGCGTTGCTGTTCAAGATGGGCCTGGCAACGATCGTGGCGGGCAACGGCATGTTCAAGCCGAACATCTCGACGATGGTCGGCAAGCTGTATGCGGTCAGCGATGAACGCCGCGACAGCGGCTTCACCATCTTCTACATGGGCATCAACGCCGGCGCCTTCCTGGCGCCGCTGTTCACCGGCTGGCTGGCGAACACCGTGTTCGGGACGGACGCCATGCCGGCGTACAAGTTCGTGTTCATGTCGGCCGGCTTCGGGATGCTGGTGAGCATGGTCTGGTTCTACATCGGGCGCCGGCAGCTCGGCGAGATCGGCCGCCCGCCGGCAGGCGCCGAGGGGCGCATGCGCGTGGCGTACGTGATTGTCGGGGCGGCACTGGTGGTTCCCATCATCTACCTGCTGCTCGCGGTCGGGGCCCAGTTCCTGCAATACGTGCTCACGGCGATGTTCATCGGCCTGTCGGTGATGCTGATGATCGAGGGCATCCGCGACGGCAAGGTGGCGCGCGACAAGACCATCGCGATGCTGCTCATCTTCGTGTTCAACATCATGTTCTGGATGTTCTTCGAGCAGGCGGGCAGCTCGTTCACCTTCCTGGCCGACAACATCGTCAATCGCGACCTCGGCGGCTTCATCTTCAAGACCGCCTGGTTCCAGAGCGTCAACTCGGTGGCGATCATCCTGCTGGCCCCCGTGATGGCGTGGATCTGGGTGGCGCTGGCGAAGAAGAACGCCAACCCGTCGATTCCGCGGAAGTTCGGGTTGGGGCTGCTGTTCAACGGCCTGGCGTTTCTGCTGCTGATGTATGCGCTGTCCAGCCTGATCAACCCCGCCGACAACAAGATTCCGTTCTGGACGCTTGTCGCGGTCTACGGAATCCAGTCTGTGGGAGAGCTATGCCTGTCGCCCATCGGCCTGTCGATGGTGACCAAGCTGGCCCCGATGCGCCTGGTCGGGCTGGGCATGGGCGGCTGGTTCCTGTCCACCGGTATCGGCAACAACCTCTCGGGGATCTTTGCCAGCGAGGTCAGCGGCAAGACCGGCATGAGCACTACGTCGGCGCTCAGCGGCTACACCTTCGGGTTCTGGGCGCTGCTCACGGCGGGCCTCGTGTTGCTCCTCGCAGCCCCGCAGGTCAACAAGCTGCTGCACGGGGTGAAATAGGAGCTAGGAGCTAGGAGCTAGGAGCTAGGAGCTAGGAGCTAGGTGCTAGGTGCTAGGTGCTAGGTGCCAGGAGCTGGCGTCTGGCTGCTGTGTGCACGGGTGCGGGAGACGGCGGCCTTCGGGTCGCCGTCTTCTTTTGTTCACCAAGGCACGCGCGGAATGGCGGCGAGCAGCGATTGCGTGTACGCGACGGCGGGGGCGTCGAAGATCTGTCGCGTGGGCGCGCACTCGACGATGCGCCCTCGCTGCATCACGGCGACGCGCGTGGCAATGCGCTCGACGACCGAGAGGTCATGGGCGATGAACAGGTAGGTCAGGGCGCGCTCGGCCTGCAACGCCGCCAGGAGCCCGAGGATCTGCGCCCGCACGATGACGTCGAGCGCGGAGACGGCCTCGTCGAGCACGAGGAACTCGGGCTCCACGGCGAGGGCGCGGGCGATGGCGATGCGCTGCCGCTCGCCACCGGAGAATTCGTGCGGCAGCCGACCGGCGTCCGACGGCGAGAGCCCGACCTCGCCCAGCAGGCGGCCCACACGCGCGTCGGCTTCGGCGCCGGTGGCGAGGTGGTGGATGTCGATGCCCTCGCGGATGATGCGGCCCGCGCTCATCCGCGGATCAAGCGACGCCTTGGGATCCTGGAAGACCACCTGCGCGCGACGTCGCATGCGGCGCAGGGGTTCGCCGGAGAGTGCGAGCAGGTCGGTGCCATCAAACCGGATCTCGCCGGCGGTTGGCCTGACAAGGCGGACGATGGCGCGCCCGAGACTCGTCTTGCCACAACCCGATTCGCCCACGAGGGCCAGGGTCTCGCCGCGATTGATCTCGAGCGAGAGGCCGTCGACGGCACGCACGCGGCCGCACGGCGACGGGTACTCGACCACGAGGTCGCGCACGGAGAGCAGGGCGCTCATGCGCGGGTCCCGGGGGGGCCGGTGCGCGGGACGGCCGCGACGAGCGCCGCCGCCTGCGGATGCCGCGGCGCGGTGAAGATCTCCCTGGTCGCCGCGTTCTCCACAATCCGCCCCTCGTGCAGGACGATCGTGCGATGGCACGTGCCGGCCACGACACCGAGGTCGTGACTGACGAGCAGCAATGCCATGCCGCGCTCGCGCTGGCAGTCGCGCAGCACCTCGAGCACCTGGGCCTGCACGGTGACGTCGAGCGCCGAGGTGGGTTCGTCGGCAATGAGCAGCACGGGCGCCAGCAGCAGCGCCATGGCCAGCAACACGCGCTGGCGTTCACCGCCCGAGAGCTGATGCGGGTAGCGCTGCGCCCGGTCCTCGGGTTCGGCCAGCCCGACGCGCTCGAGCATGGCCATGGCATCGAGCCGCGCGCGGCGCCCGTCGCGCTGGCCGTGGGCGGTGGCCATCTCGGCCACTTGCGCTCCCACGCGTTGCCGTGGGTTGAGCGCCGTGAACGGTTCCTGGAAGACCATCGCCATCCGGCGTCCGCGCAGGTCTCGGCGCGTGCGGTCATCGAGCGTCAGCAGGTCGCGCCCCTCGAACGTCACGCGGCCCGTTGCGCGGAGCCCGTGCGGCAACAGGCCCATGAGCGCCAGCGCGAGCGACGTCTTGCCACTGCCGCTTTCGCCCACGATGCCCACCGTCTCGCCGGCCGCCATGTCGAAGGAAATGTCGTGCAGGATGGTGCGCCGCGTGCCGTTGCGCACGTCGCTGGCTGCATCGCCGGGCACGTCGTTGGGCGCGTCGATGCGCAACGCGTCGACTGAAAGCAGCGACGTCACGGTGCCCGCTCCCCGCCGATGGCAGCGCGCAGTCGATCGGCGAGGACCAGCGCGGCGCCGACGGTGCAGGTGATGGCGGCGACGGGAAAGACCACCAGCCACCACGCCGATGTCAGGTAGTCGGCGCCGTCGAGCAGGATGTTGCCCCAGCTGGCCAGCGGCGGCTGCACGCCGAGTCCCACGAAGCTCAGCGCCGCTTCGAGCGGGATGACGGCCGCCAGCGCCAGCGCGGCGGCCACGGCCACCTGCGGCGCGACCGCCGGCAACAGGTGTTGCCAAGTGATGCGCCAGTCGGTGGCGCCCAGCGCCCGCGCCGCGAGCACGTACTCTCGGTGCAGGTGGTCACGCAGTTCGGCGCGGACGATGCGTGCAGTGGTGAGCCAGCCGCTGCCGCCGAGCAGTACGACGAGCCACCACGGGGACAGCGCGCCGAACGTGGCGACGAGTGCAACGATGATGAGCAGGCGCGGCACCGCGATCAGGATGTCGACCAGTCCCGACACGACGGCATCTGCCCAGCCGCCAACGACGGCCGCCAGCGCGCCGAGGGCCGTGCCCAGCGTGGCGGAAAGCAGCATGGCACCGGCCGCGACGCCGAGCGAGATGCGCGCCCCATGCAACATCCGGCTGAGCACGTCGCGGGAATACGGATCGGTGCCCAGCGGGTGTTGCCACGACGGGGCGACGAGGCGCAGGGCCACGGGGTCGGGTTGGAGCGCGGGATCGAAGGGGGAGATGAGCGGCGCAAGCAGCGCCGCGAGGGCGGCGCCTGCGAGCACCGCCGCGGCGACGCGCGCCGGCCGATCATGGAGTAGCCGATTCCAGGTGCGCGCGGCCATCTAGACCGGCCGCTCGCGGCGAGGCGCCACGAGTTCCGCCACGACGTCGGTGAGAGCGCGGGCCACGACGGCAATGATGGTTGCCAGCAGCGTCGCCGCGAGAATCAGCGGATAATCCCGCGCCAGCAATGCATCGAAGAGCGTCAGTCCCATGCCCGGCCAGCCGAAGATCTTCTCGATGAGCACCGCGCCGCCGACCAGGGACGGCAGGGCGAGGCCGAGCAGCGCAAGCACGGGTCCGATGGCGTTGGGCAGCGCGTGGCGCCACAGCGTCGTCCATTCACCGAGTCCCTTGGATCGCGCGGTGCGAATGAAGTCTTCCTGCAGGACTCCAAGCAGCGCAGCACGCTGATGCCGCGCCACGCGCGCCGCCACCGAGATGGCGAGCACGCCGGCGGGGAGCGCGAGATGCCACAGGTGGTCGAGCAGGCGTTCCCACATGGGCCAGGCGGCGGCGTCGCCCTCGCTGGCGAGGCCAGCCACGGGAAACAGGCGCCACCGCGCGCCGAGCCACGTCATGGCGAGCAGGCCGAGCAGGAACTCAGGCATTGCCACGCCCCCCAGCGTGAGCGCACCAATCACGCGATCCTGCCACCGGCCGTGATGTCGCGCCTGCAGCAGTCCAAGGAGCACGCCCAGTGCAAACCCGATCGCCAGTGCGACGCCAATGAGGAGCAGGGTGCGCGGCATGGCCTCGGCGAGCACGGCGGACACGACGCGGTGCTGCGAGGGCGCGTAGCCGAGTTGTCCGTGCGCCAGCGCTCCGGCCCAGCGCGTGAAGCGCTGGGCCGGCGGAAGGTCGAACCCATAGCGCGCGCGCCACTCGGCCCGCACTCCCGGGGGCACGTCGGTGCCATCGAGCGAGGCGGCAAACGGGTCGCCCGGCGCGAACTGCAGCAGCACGAAGACGGACGTCGCGACGACCGCGATGACAGCGGCAGCCTGGAGGATCCGGTTGAGGATGAGGCGGGTCACGCCTCAGGGCTTGGCAGCGGAACGGCGGTCGCGCGGCAGGTGCAGGGCGGGATCGATGGACCACTCGGCCACGCAGGACCACCACGCATCGGGGCGCAGGGCGCCAATGGAGAGGCGGCGATTCACCCCGGCAAACATGCGTGGCTCGTACAGCCAGACGGCGGGCGCGTCGTCGATGGCCGCCTGATACGCGGCGCGGAACTGCGCGCGCACCGCCGCCCCGCTGGTGGCGGCCAGCGCGCTGTCGACGTGCGCATCAAAGACCGCGTTGCTCCAGCGTCCCCAGTTCTGCGCGCCGCGTCCGGGTGCGGGCGTGCCCCAGAAGTCACGAACGCCGCGTGGACTGGGCGAGGTGCGTACGCCTCCCATCAGGGCGTCGAAATCGCCGCGACGCGCCTTGTCGAGGAACGCGTTGAAGTCCACCTGCTCCAGCGTCACCCGGGCGCCAATGCTCCTGAACTGCGCCTGAAGCAGGACGGCGGACGCCTGGCGCGTGCGGCTCGATGCCGGGACCAGAATGGAGAACGCGAGCGCGCGGCCGTTGCGTTCGCGAGAGACGCCGTCCCGGCCGACGCGCCAGCCCAGTGAGTCGAGGAGTCCGGCTGCACGGTGCGCGTCGAATGCGATGCCAGCGAGGGTCGTGTCGGCCGTCCATTGCGTCCGCGAGAAGGGCCCGATGGCGGGCCTCGCCAGCGAATCGAAGGCGCTGCGCACCAGCGTCGCCCGATCCACGGCCATGGTAAGGGCGCGGCGCAGCGCGCTCGTGCCGAACAGCGGATGGGGGCGCGCCTTGTCGCGCGCGTCCCGGGTGTTGAACTGCAAGAAGCCGTAGTCGAAGCCACCGTACGGCTGGGCGCGCACGTCAGGATGCGCCGCGAGCTGGGCGAAGTCGGGTGGCGAGAGCTGCTCGAGGAAGTCGGCTCCGCCCGACAGGAGCTTGGCGGCCACGGTGGCCCCCTGGGCGGCGACCGAGAAGATGACGCCATCGAGCCGTGGCCGGCCGCGATAGTAGGCATCGTTGGCGGCCAGCTCGATGCGCGCGCGCGGCGTCCACGAGACGAACGTGAAGGGCCCGCTGCCCACCGGTGCGCGCATCTCGGGAGCGTCGCTCAGCGCGCTGTCGGGCAGCGCGGCCAGCCGGTGCGCCGGGAGCGGGATCAGCGTGTACACCAGCGAGTAGAACTGCTCGGGGGTCCGCTCGCGGAAGTGCACGCGGGCGGTGAGCGAGTCGGGGGTGGCGATCGAGTCGATGGTGGCGAGCGATGAGCGCTGCGCCGCGCCCACCGCGCTGTCCATCCAGACACGAAAGGCGTACTGCACGTCGCGCGCCGTGACGGCGCGTCCGTCGTGCCAGCGCGCGCGCGGGTCGAGGTGAAACGTGATGGTCAGCGAGTCGCTCGACCATTCCCACCGCTGCGCCAGCCGCGGCACAAAGCCGGCGTCGCCCAGGGTGTTCAGCGACGGGCCGATGTCGGCGAGCTTGTCATACAGGAGTTCGATGACCGCGCGTCCCTGGCTGCCCACCGCCAGCGGCGGGAAGAGCGTCT
>DATCGU010000217.1:0-7801 GCA_036508735.1 Gemmatimonadaceae bacterium | reverse complement strand
CGCCGCTGCCGGGCCAGCCTGTTGTGGCCTGACCGTTACACAATCGAGATGGCGCTGGAACGCAGCCGGGAGATTGTACGGTGTCGGACGGTCGCACGTTGCGACCACTCTTCCATCGTTGTCAACACTCACGGAGCTGACAGTGCGACTTCGCACCCTTTCCGCCCTCATCGGACTTTCGCTGGTCACTCTCACGGCGGGCGCGCAGTCGGTGTCCCTCACCGGCGCCGGCGCCACCTTCCCGTATCCCATCTACAGCAAGTGGTTCTCCGACTACGCCACCAAGACCGGCGTGCGCATCAACTACCAGTCCATCGGCTCGGGCGGCGGCATTCGCCAACTCTCGGAGCAGACGGTCGACTTCGGCGCCTCGGACGCGCCGATGAGCGATGCCGAACTGGCCAAGGCCAAGGGCGGCAAGGTGCTGCATTTTCCGACGGTGCTCGGCGCCGTGGTCGTGACCTACACCCTGCCCGGCGTGAAGAAGCCGCTGAAGCTCTCGGGCGCCGTATTGGGCGACATATTCCTCGGCAAGATCAGCAAGTGGAATGACGCACGCATCGCCGCGCTGAACGCCGATGTGGCGCTGCCGGCCAAGGATATCCTGGTGGTGCACCGCTCCGACGGCAGCGGCACGAGCTTCATCTTCACCGATTACCTGACGGCGGTGAGTCCGGCGTGGTCGGCCGGCCCCGGCAAGGGAAAGGAAGTGCAGTGGCCGGTTGGCCTGGGTGGCAAGGGCAACGAGGGCGTGGCCGGCCAGGTGCGCCAGATCGAGGGCGCCATCGGCTACGTGGAACTCGCCTACGCCCGACAGAACAAGCTGGCGTATGCCGAAATGCAGAATGCCGCGGGTGCGTTCGTGTCACCGACCATCGAGGCAATCACCGAGGCCGCGGCGTCAGCAGCCAAGAAGCTCGGCAAGGACACCGACTATCGCGTGTCGATCGTGAACGCGCCGGGCAAGAAGGCGTACCCGATCTCGTCGTTCACCTGGCTGCTGGTCTACGAGAAGATGGGTGACGCAACCAAGGCTTCGAAGCTGGCCGACTTCCTGAAGTACGCACTCACTGAAGGCCAGAAGTCGGCGCCGGCGCTCGACTATGCGCCGCTGCCGGGAAACCTGGCCGCGCAGTTGACCAAACGCGTGGCCACATTGGCCGGAGCCCGATAATGAGAGGCATGCACCGTACAGTATTCGCACTGGCCGTACTCCTGCCCGTCGTCCTGCCGGCGCAGGGAACGGCGTCTGTGGCGCCAAAACTCGACTTTTCAGGCCTTCTGTTCGGCGCCTTCCAGTACCAGACGGCCGCCGGCGCCAAGAACACGAACAAGTTCGACCTCGAGCGCGCCTACCTGAACTTCCGCATGCCGGTGGCCGACCGCCTCAGCGTGCGGGTGACGGTCGACCTCTCGCCGCAAGTGAGCGGCACAGGGTACGTGCTGCGCGACAAGTACGCCTTCCTGCAGTATGACCGCGCGCCGTCCACGAGCGGCTGGAGTGCATTCGTCCGCGCGGGGATGCTGCAGACCGTCACCATCGAGCACCAGGAAAACTTCTGGCCCCGGTGGCTGGGCACGCTCGGCCTCGAGCGCTACGGCTATCTCTCGTCGTCCGATGTCGGCGTCAGCGGACAGCTGTCGTTCCCCGACAAGCGCGGCGAGATCTACGCGGTGGTCACCAACGGCGCCGGCTACTCGCGCCCCGAGACAGACCGCTTCAAGAGCTACGCGGCGCGGCTGTCGTACACGCCGCTGGCCAGTGGCAAGCACGGCCTGCTGACGACACTGGCGGTCTCACCGTGGATCGAACTCAATGGCGCGGCCAGCAAGTTCGTCTCGGGAGGCGCCGGTCAGGTGGGCGCCGTCGGCGAGGGCCTCCTGCGCAACCGGTACGGGATCTTTGCCGGCATCCGCGATCCGCGCCTGACACTCGGATTCAGTGCGTCGCAGCGTGTCGACGGCACCGAAAACGGAGCGAACACGGTGGCCTCGCCGCGCAGCGTGACCGACGTCACGGGCCGGATGTACTCGGCATTCACCCTGGTCCGGCCATTCCAGTTGATCGACAGCGCGTCCAAGTCACCGATGAGCCTGATGGCGCGGTTCGACCACATCCTGCCGGACAACAGCCTGTCGTCGCAGGCGGACCACATGTTCCAGGCGTCCCTGATCTTCGACATCGCCCACTCGCGCCGGGCGCAGGTGGCCTTCGATTTCCAGGAAACGCTGGGACAGGCCCCGGTGGTCGCGATTCCCCAGAACAAGATGTTCCAGGTGCGCATGGTCACGAACTTCTAGCCGCCCCCGTGGTGCGGTTCGTGACAGAGCCGTTACACGACGGGCACGGAAGGGTGACACGCTCCACGGAAATTCGAGAGAGGGCGTCGGACGAGTCCGCCGCCCTCGACTCCCTCTGGAGCCTGATTGTCCTCGAACCAACTCCACGGCGCCTCGCTCGGCGACCGCATCTACAAGTCTGCCACCGCGGCCTTCGCGTTTAGCATACCGCTGTTGCTGGTGCTGCTTGGCGTCGAGGTCGTGGTCGCCGCCTGGCCGGCACTCACGGCGTTCAAGTTCTCGTTCCTGACGTCGAGCCGCTGGGACGCGGTCGAGGGGGTCTTTGGGGCCGCTCCCGCCATCTACGGCACCATCGTGTCGTCGGTGCTGGCACTGGTCATCGCGACGCCGCTCGCCATCGGCGTCGCGATCTTTCTTTCGGAGTTCGCGCCTCCGTGGCTGCGGACGCCGGTGGCCTTCCTCGTCGACCTGCTGGCGGCCATTCCCAGTGTCGTCTACGGCCTGTGGGGCATCTTCGTGATGGTGCCGGCTCTGCGCGAGTACGTGATGCCGTTCCTTGCCGACCGCCTGCACCTGGCCGGCACGCCGTTCTTCAGCGGACCGGCGTACGGCCCCTCCATGCTCGCCGCGGGACTGATCCTCGCAATCATGGTGTTGCCATACATCAGTGCGGTGACGCGCGAGGTGCTGATGGCGGTGCCGCGCGCGCAGCGCGAGGCGGCCCTGGCCCTGGGCGCCACGCGCTGGGAGATGATCTGGGGCGCCGTGCTTCCGTACGCGAGTTCCGGCATCGTCGGCGGCGTCATCCTCGGCCTGGGTCGAGCGCTTGGCGAAACCATGGCCGTAACGATGGTCATCGGCAACCGCCACGAAATCTCCGCGTCGCTCTTTGCGCCGGGGTACACCATGGCGTCGCTCATTGCCAACGAGTTCTCCGAGGCCACCAACGACCTGCACCTGTCGGCGCTCATGGCCGTGGGCGCAGTGCTCCTGCTGCTGACGGTGATCGTGAATGCCATCGCGCGATGGCTGGTGTGGCGCGTGCAGCGCCAGGCGAAGGCGTGAGCCGCCCGCCGCGCCGTTCCATTCGCCTGCGCCGCGCCCGGAGCGCGGTGATGGTGGGGCTGACGGTCGTTGCCTCCATCCTGGCCACCCTGCCGCTCGTGCTCATCCTCGGGCTGCTGATCCAGAAGGGCGCCAGCTCGCTGAGCTGGGACTTCTTCACCGCAATGCCCAAGCCGGTCGGCGAGACCGGGGGCGGCATGGCCAACGCGATGCTGGGCACGGTGATGCTCATCGGCATCGCCTCGTCCATCGGATTGCCGGTGGGCATCGGCGCCGGGCTGTACCTCGCCGAGCATCGCGACACCAGGTTCGCCTTCGTCGTGCGCTTTCTCTCTGACGTCCTCAACGGCCTCCCGTCGATCGTCGTCGGCATCTTCGCCTGGCAGTTCCTCGTGCGTCCGGTCCGGCACTTCTCGGCGCTCGCCGGCGGCATCGCGCTGGCGGCGATGATGATTCCATTGGTCACGCGGGCCACCGAGGAGATGGTCCATCTCGTGCCGGTGTCGCTGCGCGAGGCCGCACTCGCTTTGGGGTATCCCCGCTGGCGCACCTCGCTCACCATCGTGCTGCGTACCGCACTCCCGGGCATCGTCACCGCGGCGCTCGTGGCGGTGGCGCGCATTGCCGGCGAGACGGCACCGCTGCTGTTCACGGCCTTCGGCAACCAGTTCTGGTCGACCTCGGTGAACGAGCCGATCAGCGCCCTTCCCCTCCAGATCTTCACCTATGCCATCAGCCCCTATGACGAGTGGCACTCGCTTGCCTGGGCCGGCGCCCTTGTCCTTCTCGCCTTCGTCTTCATCGTCAGCCTCGTCGCCCGCTTCGTCACGCGCTCACGCTTCAGCGGTGGCCATGACTGATCAGGTCGCGACGATGCCCGCGCCCGTCGACGCCACGGGCGCCTCGGCCCACCCGCGCCTTGCCGTGCGCGCGCTCGATGCGTACTTCGGCGCCCAGTGCGCCGTGCGCGGGGTCCAGGTGGACTTCAACGAGGGCCAGGTGACGGCGATCATCGGCCCGTCGGGCTGCGGCAAGAGCACGCTGCTGCGCTGCCTCAATCGCCTGCACGAAACCGTGCCGGCGGCGCGGGTGGAGGGCGAGGTGCTGCTCGACGGCCGCGACATCTACGCCCGCGGCGTGAACGCCATCGAGGTGCGCCGGCGCATCGGCATGGTCTTCCAACGCCCCACGCCGTTTCCCACGATGTCCATCCGCGATAATGTGGTCGCCGGATTGCGCGCGGCTGGACGGAACGCTCCGTCGCGCGCCGAGCAGGACGAGATCGCCGAGTGGGCGCTGCGCCGCACCGCGCTGTGGGACGAAGTGAAGGACCGGCTGCCGGACAGCGCCATGGCGCTGTCGGGCGGGCAGCAGCAGCGCCTGTGCATCGCCAGGGCGCTGGCTACGAAGCCGCGCGTGATGCTGCTCGACGAACCGACGGCGTCACTCGATCCCCTCAGCACGCAGAAGATCGAGGAACTGGTATACGAATTGCGGGGTGACGTGACGATCGTGATCGTTACGCACAACATGCAGCAGGCGGCGCGCGTCTCCGACCGCACGGCGTTCATGCTCCTCGGCGAGCTGGTGGAGGTGGCCCCGACATCGGTGCTCTTCACGTCCCCGTCGGACGAGCGCACCGAAGCATACATCACGGGGCGCTTTGGATGACCGCCACCGTCACGGGCGCGCTGGCCGCCGGGCAATTCTCCTTCTGGTATGGCGCCACGCAGGCGCTCTCCGACATCACGCTCGATATCGCCCCGCGGGCGGTGACGGCGCTCATCGGCCCGTCGGGGTGCGGCAAGAGCACCTTCCTGCGCGCGATCAACCGCATGCACGACCTCACCCCAGGGACGCGCAGCACCGGCACCATTCGCCTCGACGGCGAGGACGTGCTCGACCGCGCGATGGACGTCGTGCAGTTGCGCCAGCGGGTCGGCATGGTCTTCCAGCGCTGGAACCCGTTTCCCAAGTCCATCTACGACAACGTGGCCTACGGCCCGCGGCTCAACCGGAGCCCGACGCGCGAGCAACTCGACGATCTCGTGGAACAGGCGCTGCGCCGCGCCGCACTCTGGGACGAGGTGAAGGACCGCCTGCGCACGAGCGCGCTCGGCCTCTCCGGCGGGCAGCAGCAGCGCCTGTGCATCGCCCGCGCGCTCGCCAACGAGCCCGAGCTGCTGCTGCTCGACGAGCCGTGCTCGGCGCTCGACCCGATCGCCACGCAGAAGGTCGAGGAGCTGCTGTGGGAACTCAAGAAGGAACTCACCGTGCTGATCGTCACGCACAACCTGCAGCAGGCGGCGCGACTGTCGGACCAGACGGCGTTCTTCTACCTTGGCCGGCTGGTGGAACACGGCGCCACTGACCAGATCTTTACCGCGCCCCGCGAGGAGCGCACCGAGGCCTACATCACCGGGAGATTCGGATGACCGACGAGCTGACGTCCGGCTATCGCCATTTTCACGAGCAGCTGGGCACGCTCAAGCAGCGCCTGCTGGCCATGTCGGCGCGCGCCGAAGAGCTGGTGGAACTCTCGGTGGACGCCCTGCTGACCCACGATGTGGGCAAGGCGCAAGCCGTCATCGAGGCCGACCGCGAACTCGACCAGCAGGAACTCGAGGTCGAGCAGCTGGCGGTGGAGCTGCTGGCGCTCCAGCAGCCGATGGCCCGCGACCTCCGCTTCCTCATCAGCGCCATCAAGGTCACGAGCGACCTCGAGCGCGTGGGCGACCACGCCGTGAACATCGCCCAGAGCGTGCTGCGCATGCACGCGCTGCCCACCCGGCTCGCGCCGGAGCCGTCCATCGCGGAGATGGCGCGCCGGGCGCGGTCGATGCTGGCCGACGCGCTCGACGCCTTCGTGCGCGCCGACGGCGCGCTGGGACGCGACGTCTGCAAGCGCGACGACCTCGTGGATGCCCTGCACGATTCACTGTTCCGCGTCATGCTGACGCACATGATGGGCGACCCGCGCACCATCAACCCGGCGCTCGAACTGCTGCTGGTCAGCCGCAACCTCGAGCGCGTGGCCGACCTCGCGACGAACATCAGCGAGGCTGCCGTCTTCCTGGCCGAGGGGAAGCAGATCAAGCACCACGCAGAGCAATAGCTTTCGCGCGGTGCCGGCCATCGCGGGGCGCCGGCGAAGGGGTTAGAGTTGGGAAGCATCCTGCCCCCGAGGAACCGCGCGTGACCTCTCCCTCTGCGCTGCACCTGCACACCAGCCCCGCCTCGCGCACCCCGCGCCTCGAGGGCGACCAGCGCATCGCGGCCATCGACATCGGGTCCAACTCCATCCGGCAGATCATCGCCGACGTCTCTCCCAGCGGCGGCATCCGGGTCATCGACGAAATGAAGGCGGCGCCGCGGCTGCAGACAGGCCTGGTCGAGACGGGCGAACTGGGCGAGGAACCGATGCGCCTGGCCCTCGAAGCCCTCGGCCGGATGGCAGCCCTCGCCAAGCAAATCGGCTGCAAGCGCGTGGAGGCCGTGGCCACGTCCGCCGTGCGCGGCGCGACCAACGGCGCCGCGTTCCTGCGGCGGATCAAAGAGCAGACCGGCCTGCGGGTGCGGGTGCTCGACGGCGAGGAGGAAGCCCGCCTCGCGTTCCGCAGCGCGCTCGCGCACTTCGACCTGGGGCGCGGCCGCGCGATCGTGATGGACATCGGCGGCGGTTCGCTGGAGTTTGCGATGGCCGCCGAGGGGATCGTCGAGCGTTTCGTCTCGCTCCCGTTCGGCGCGGTGCGCCTCACCGAGCAATTCCTGCGCGACCGGCCCTCAGCCAAGGGCGTGAGGAAGCTGCGCAAGGCGGTGCGGGAAGAATTGCGGCAGGCCATTCCCGTGCGTGACTGGCGCGGCGCCGAAGTCATCGGGTCGGGCGGCACCTTCACCAACCTCGCCGGGATGTTCCTGACTCGGCAGGGAGTCGGCGTCGTGCACTCGGTGCACGGCACGCGCATGCCGTGGCACGAGATCGAGCACCTCCTGGAGATGCTGCAAGAACTCACCCCCGAGGAACGCCTCGGCGTCCCCGGCCTCAATGCCGGCCGCGCCGACATCATCGTGGCCGGGCTCGCCGTGGCCGCCGAGATGTGCGCGCGCATCGAGCCGCGCAGCTTCGTAGCCTCGGCGTACGGCATCCGCGAAGGACTCCTCCTTGAGGTCGCGCGCGTGACCCCGGTGGTCAGCGACCCCGGCGAGGCGCGTGAACGGTCGGTGCGCGAATTCGCCGAGCGCTGCCACCACGAGGAGCCGCACGCCCGGCAGGTGCAGCGCCTGGCGCTGCAGCTGTTCGACGCCATCGGCGTCCGGCTCGGCTGCGCGGGCGCCGACCGCACGGTCCTCTCGGATGCCGCGCTGCTGCACGACGTCGGCTACCACATCAACTACCAGCAGCACCACAAGCATTCCTTCCACCTCATCCAGCACG
>DATCGU010000216.1:0-3145 GCA_036508735.1 Gemmatimonadaceae bacterium | reverse complement strand
CAGTTCGGTGGGAGCCATCACCGCCGCCTGGAAGCCGTTCTCGAGCGCCAGGCAGCTCGCGAACAGCGCCACGATGGTCTTGCCGCTGCCCACGTCGCCCTGCAGCAGCCGGTGCATGCGGTGCGGGCTCGTCATGTCGGCCACGATCTCGCGCGTGGCGCGCACCTGCGCCCCCGTGAGCTGCCACGGCAGCGACGCCTTGAGGCGCGACGTGAGGTCGCGCTTGTTCACGAACGTGATGCCGCGGCGCGCCTGGCGCGCCAGCGCATTGGCCCGGCGCTGCAGCAGGTGCACGCACAGCAGTTCATCGTATGCAAGGCGCGCCCGCCCGGTGAGCGCCTCGGTGACGCTCGTGGGCCGGTGCACGCGTCGCAGCGCATCCTGGATGCCGGGAAGCCCCGTTTCGCGCAGGATTTCAGCCGGGAGATACTCCTCCATTGCCGGCACCAGCGTGTCGAGGTGCTTGTCGATGACGGCGCGAATCTGCTTGAACGACAGTCCCTCCGTGGCGGGATAGACGGCCAGTACGCGCCCCTCGGCGGTCCCGGTGTCTTCTGCGCCGAGGTTGACGAACTCCCGCGGCATCAGCTGCCGCCCGTGGTAGAAACGCACGGGGCCACTCAGCAGCAGCACGTCACCCTTGTCGATGGAGCGGTCGAGGAACGGCTGCCCCGGCCACGACGCCTCGATGAGCCCGCTGGCGTCCTGCACGACCGCCTGGAAGATGCGCAGCCCTTTTCGCGTGGGCAGCACGCCCTTGCTGACCACGGTGCCGATGACCGTGGCGTCTTCGCCGATGCGCAACGAGCTGATGCGCCGCACGGTGGACGCGTCCTCGTACCGGTGCGGAATGTGGAACAGCAGGTCGCGCGCATTGAGCACGCCAAGGCGCCGGAATGCCTCGGCGCGACGCTCCCCCACCCCCTTGAGGAAGGTGATCGGGGTGTCGAGCACCCGGCCCGGGGAGCGCTCGGCGGCCGTCACGCCTCCAGCAGGTCGCGGGCAAAGGTAATCGCGTCGAACGGCACGAGATCGTCGGCCTTTTCGCCCACGCCGACGAACTTCACCGGCACGTCGATGGCCTCGTGCACCGCCACCACCACGCCGCCGCGCGCGGTGCCGTCCAGCTTGGTCACCACGATTCCCGTGACCGGCACGGCGGCGGCGAAGGTCTTCGCCTGCATCACCGCGTTCTGCCCGATGGTGCCGTCGAGCACCAGCAACGATTCGTGCGGCGCGCCGGGGAGCCGCTTGGCAATGACACGCGCCACCTTCATGAGCTCCTGCATGAGCCCGTCGCTCGTGTGCAGGCGCCCGGCGGTGTCGATGATCACCACGTCGGTGCCGCGGGTGACGGCCGCATCGATGGCCGAGAAGGCCACGGCGGCCGGATCGCCGCCCGGCTGCGCGTCGATGAAGTCGCTGCCGCTGCGCCTGGCCCACACGCGCAGCTGGTCGATGGCGCCGGCGCGAAAGGTGTCGCCCGCCGCGATCATCACGCTCTTGCCCTCGCGGTGGAGGCGCGTGGCCAGCTTGCCGATGAACGTCGTCTTGCCGGCGCCGTTGACGCCGAGCACCAGCACCACGGCCGGTTTGGCGTCGCCAAGCGTGAGCGCCGGGTCGCTGCGGCCGCCGGTGAGCGCGGCCACCAGCCCCGCGTGCAGTGCGGCGAGGAACTCAGCCTCCGTCTTCACGGCGCCTCGCTGCGCCTGGCGCTCCACCGCCTCGATGAGCCGCGTGGTCACCGGCACGCCGAGATCGGCTTCGAGCAGCAGCGTCTCCAGTTGCTCCAGGGAACCGGCGTCGGCACCGCCGCGCACGAGGACGCCGACGTCGCGAAGGGCGACATCCTTGATGCGCTGCCAGAGGCTTTTCTTGGTTTTGAAAAGGGCCATGGAGGGCGATTCCGGAGTTCGGATTTCGGGTCCCGATCCTGGATACCGAATTCGGATGATGGACGATGGAGCCGGCCGACCCGTGCAATCTACCGTGGCGGCACGCCGAGATCGAACCACGAGAGCGCGAAACGGTGCAGAGCGATGCCTGGTGGCGAGGCAGGCGGCCCGCACGCCTGGCGCGAGCTGGCCTTGACGCGTCGCTTGCTCACGGCACCACGCCGTCCGATACTACACGGGCCGTGACTGGCATTCCCACTCAGGACGTCCGATCCTCGCCGAGTATTTCCACGGTTTACGGGCTGGCTCGCCCAGCCAAGGCACTTCACCGCTGCACGCCTGCCTGCGCTTCTCCTTATCGTGACCCAGCAGACGAGAGCTGACTGGCGTCTCCTCGCACCGATTGTCCTCGTCGTTTTCGGCGTGGACCTGGGCGTGAGGATCGTGTTGCGTGCATCGCCACCGCTCTCGGGCCTGGCCGGAACTGCTGGGGAGGCGCTCGCTGTCGCGATCTTCGCCGCCCCATGGCTCTGGCGCATCGTCGCCAAGAGACTCGCCCGCAGTGCCGAAATGGAGAAACTCCATGTCGAAGCGCGGGTGGCGACCATTCTGGCGACCTCGATCGATGGCATCGTGACGACCGACGCGCTCGGCGCCATCTTGCACTTCAACGCCGGCGCCGAGAAGATTTTCGGCTACGCGGCCGGCGAGATCCTCGGCCGGAACATCAGCCTGCTGGTTCCGGAGCACGTCCGTACGGCGCACGGGAAGCTCCTTGGACAGTTCGCCGCGGGTGCGGATGACTCGCGGGCGATGGGGGAGCCTGCGACCCTCGAAGGGCGCCGCAAGAGCGGTGAACGGTTCCCGGCCGACGTCTCCATCTCGAGATTGGACCTCGACGGTGACGTGATGCTCACGGCCGTGGTGCGCGACATCACCGAACGCCAGCGATCCGAGACCGCGTTACGCGAAACCGAATCGCTCTTGCGTACGGTGTTGAACAATGCCCCGATCACGATCTGGGCCACCGACGCCGGCGGCGTCTTCACGCTGTCCGAGGGCCGCAAGTTGGCACAGGTCGGACTGCAACCCGGCGAGAACGTCGGAAGGTCCGCGCTCGAGCTCTACGGGGATGCTTCGTTCGTCGATCACGCGGGGAATGCATCGACGGCGCGCGAGGTCCTGCTCCGCGTCCTCTCCGGCGAAACCGCCATTGCCGTCCTTGAGCTGCGCGGGACGTTCTTCGAGAA
>DATCGU010000215.1:0-7057 GCA_036508735.1 Gemmatimonadaceae bacterium | reverse complement strand
CGACGCAACCGCCGTGATGGTGGTACTGCCCGTGCGGGCCAAGGAGGGCGTGTCGGCCGTCTGGCAGACCGCGGTGGACAGCGCCTTGCGCCTGGTCGTGGCGGGGGGGGATTCGCTGAACAAGCGTCGCGCCGACTCGTTGGCAACGGCAGAGCGCGCACGACTCGATTCGCTGCAGGCCGCCAGGCCGCGCGCCGACACGGGCGCCGCGCCGCCGGTTCCCCTTGGCCCGGCCGGGAGGGCGGCGCCCGCCACCGTACCCAAGCCGGTGCAGAAACCCGTGATCAAGCCCCCAGCCGCGCCGTCCGCGCCGTCCGCGCCGTCCGCGCTGGCCGGGAAGCCGGGCGTGGCACCATGACCACCGCACGCGGGTTGTGGTTCGCGCTGGTCTTCCTTGTCCTCGTCGTGCTGCACTACACGCTGCGCCCCGTGCTCGGCTGGCACGCGTCGATCGACTTCCTGGCGATTGCGGTGCTGCTCGTGGCCGTGCGCGCGCGCCCCGGGGTGGCGACGCTCGTTGGCTTTGCGGTGGGCCTGGTTTCCGATGCGATGACGCCCGAGGCCTTTGGCGCCGGCGCGCTGGCGTTCAGCCTGGTGGCGTATTCGGCGTCTTCGCTCAAGGCGGCGTTCTTTGCCGACAACCTGGCGCTGAACGCGGTGTTCGTCTTCCTCGGCAAGTGGGTGGGCGACCTGATCTTTCTTGGGGCCGAGCACCGGCTTGGCGGAAGCGAGTTCCTGGCCCAGGCGCTGCTCTGGTCGCCATTGGCGGCGTCGGTGACGGCGGCCGTCGGCCTCGTGGTGCTCATGCTGGTGCGCCCCGTGGTGGGGACGCCGCGGGGATGAGCTTTCATCCGAACGAAGTGCAACGCCGCGCACGGCTCGCCGCCGCGCTGCTGACCTTGGCGTTCGTCTTCCTCATCGGTTCGTTCTTCCGCACGCAGGTGCTGCAGCATGCGCAGTATGTGCTGCAATCGGAGGAGAACCGCCTGCGCGAGGTGCCGCTCCCGGCGCCCCGCGGCGTGGTGTACGACCGCCACGGCCAGATCATCGCCGAGAACCTGCCGGGGTACTCGGTGTCGCTGCTGGCACCGGGCGTCGATTCCTTGCGGGCCGCGCTCCGCCGACTTGCCGGCACGATTGCGCTGTCTCCCGAGCAGATCGACCAGGCGGTGCGGCGGTTCCGTCGCGCCCCCAACCGGCCGGCGGTGATCTTCCCCGATGCGTCATTCGACGTGGTGTCGGTGCTGGAGGAACACCGGGTGGAATTCCCGGGGCTGATCATCCAGAGCGCGCCCAAGCGCTACTACCCAAACGGACCGGCGATCGCCGCGTTCATCGGATACACGGGTGAGGTGAACGAAAGCGAGCTCGGCAGCGCCTCATTCCGCGGCTACAAGGCCGGCCAGCAAGTGGGAAAGGACGGGCTGGAGAAGCAGTACGAGAGCCGGCTGCGCGGACGCGAGGGCACCCGCTTCGTCGAGGTGGATGCGCGCGGACGCGTCGTGCGTGAGGCCGGGGCACGGCAGGACCTGCAGCCCGAGGCTGCGCCGCCGTTGTACACGAACATCGACATGGACCTGCAGAAGTACGTCGTGGAGCTGTTCGGCGACTCGCTCATCGGCGGCGTAGTGGCCATGGTGCCGAAGACCGGCGAAGTGCTGGCGCTCCATTCGGCGCCGTCCTTCGATCCCAACCGGTTCATCGGCGGCATCCCCGTCGAGTACTGGCGCGCGCTGAACGACGACGCACGACGCCCCTTGTACAACAAGGCCATCAAGGGCACTTACGCGCCGGGCTCCACCTGGAAGCTGGCCACCGCGGTGCTTGGCTTGCAGTCCGGGCTGGTGACACTCGACGACCTGATGCCCGTGGCGTGCAACGGCGGCTACCAGTACGGGAACCGGCGCTTCAAGTGCTGGGACAAGAAGGGGCACGGCCGCCTGACGCTGGCCCAGGCCATTGAACGGTCGTGCGACGTCTACTTCTACCAGCTTGGCCTCAAAATCGGCCTGTCGCGCCTGGTGGCGGGCGGCGTGGATCTCGGGGGGCGCGACCGGACGGGCATCGACCTTCCGTCGGAGACGCGCGCCATCTTTCCCACCGCGCCGGCCAGCGAGTACTACAATCGGCGCTTCGGGCCACGCGGCTGGAGCAATGCCGTGAGCCTCAACCTGGCCATCGGCCAGGGCGAGAACGCGCAGACGGTGGTGAACATGGCGCGGTTCTACGCGGCGCTGGCCACCGACGGCGCGGGGGCGCAACCCGAGATCGTGCGGGGCGAAGTGCAGCGCAAGCAGTTGTTCACATTGACCGCCGAACAAATGTCCGGACTGCGCAAGGCCCTGGCTGGCGTGGTACAGCATGGCACGGCGGCGGCGTCGCAGATCCAGGGTGTTATGCTCGCCGGCAAGACGGGGACCGCGCAAAGCGGCCGGTTCAACGGCGCCGCCGAGCTGAACCACGCCTGGTTCGTCGGCTTCGCGCCCGCCGAGAATGCCCAGATCGTGGTGGCGGTGATGCTCGAATTCGGCGGGCACGGGACGCGCGCGGCGCACATTGCGTCGAAGATCATCGAACACTACCTGAAGGTGCAGACCACGCAGGTGCTGAACACGGAGGGGGAGTGAGCGACCGCCGCCGCCGCATCGCCGATTCCACGCTGGTGGCGCTCGCGTTCCTGCTGACGCTGTTCGGCCTCGCCATGGTCTACAGCGCCGGCCAGACCGACGTGCCCACGCTGGTGGCGCGGCTCTACAAGCTGCAGATGATCTGGTTCTGCGTGGGACTCGGCGCGGCGTATGTCGCGAGCCGGGCGTCGGTGCGTTTCCTCGACTGGGTGGCGACTCCTGGCTACGTGCTGGCCTGTCTCCTGCTGCTCCTGCTGCTGTTCGTCGGTGCCGGTGCCGGGACCGCCGCGGGCACCAAGAGCTGGCTGGCGGTCGGTGGGGTGCGCCTGGGCCAGCCATCGGAACTGGCCAAGGTCGCCGTGGTATTGATGCTCGCCAAGATTCTCGCGGCGCGGCGTGAGGCGCCCAAGTCGCTGCTTGACCTCTGGAAGCCGGGACTTGCCGTCTTCGTGCCGTGGGTCCTGATCATGCAGCAGCCCGACCTGGGAACGGGCATCGTCTTCGTCGGGATCTTCTTTGCCATGCTGTTCTGGGCAGGCGTGTCGTGGCAGCTCCTCGTGCTCGTGGCAAGCCCGGTGGTCAGTCTCATCCTCGCATTCGGACCGGGAGTATGGGGGGCGTGGTTTCTCGTACTGATCGCCCTCGTGCTGTGGTACAAGCCGTACCTCGTGGAAGGCGTGGTGGTGGTGCTCGCCAACGTCGTCACCGGCGTGGTGGCGCCGATCCTGTGGGACAAGCTGAATCCATACCAGCAAAAGCGGCTGCTCGTCTTTCTCGACCCATCGACGGATCCGCGGGCGTCCGGGTACCATGTCATCCAGTCACAGGTGGCGATTGGCTCGGGTGGCTGGCTTGGCAAGGGGTTCACGCTGGGCAGCCAGAAGCGGCTGGCCTTTTTGCCGGCGCAGCACACCGACTTCATTTTTCCGGTGGTCGGCGAGGAGTTGGGGTTCCTGGGCGTGACGATCGCGCTGTCGCTTTTCCTCATGCTCCTGCTGCGATCGGTGCGCATTGCCGCCCGGTCTCCCGATCCGTTTCCGAGCCTCGTGGCGTTCGGACTGGCGTCCGCCTGGTTCGTGCACATCCTCGTGAATGTCGGCATGACGCTGAACCTGATGCCCATCACGGGCATTCCGCTGCCTTTCTTCAGTTACGGAGGTTCGTTCATGCTGTCGTGCTGGATCTCGGTGGGGATTCTGGTGCGGATCTCAGCTGAAGGGCGTGGCAAGGCTGACATGCTTGTGATCTGACCGACGGGTTTGGGTGCGGGGTGCGGGGGTTTGGTGCGGGGGGATGAGCCCCGCACCCCGCACTCTCATCTCCTTGCCCTGTATGGTGATGCGTGTCACATTTCTGTCCATGGCATGGTTCCGAAAGGAGAAGAAGCTTCGCGAACCCCGAGTCGAGCGCCTGGAGATTCCGGCGGACGTTTGGGAGAAGTGCGAAGCCTGTGGGCATACGGACATCCGGGAGAAGCTCGTCCGGAATTGGCACGTGTGCCCGTCCTGCGACTTTCATCGCCGGATGCGCGCGCACGAATACGCCGCGCTGCTGCTGGACGAGGGTTCCATCGAAGAGACCGAGGTGGATCTGCGGTCCAAGGACCCGCTCGGTTTTCCGGAGTATCCCGCGCGGCTGAAGAAGGCCCTGGCCACGGCCGGTGATTCTGACGCGATTCTGACGGCCACCGGCACCATGGAAATGATGCCGGTGAACCTGGGCATCATGGACTTTGCCTTCATGGGCGGATCCATGGGTTCGGTGGTGGGAGAGAAGATTGCCCGGCTCGCCCAGCGCTCGCTGGAGAAGAAGTTTCCGCTGATCATCATCTCGGCATCGGGCGGGGCGCGCATGCAGGAAGGCGTGCTGTCGCTGATGCAGATGGCCAAGACGTCCGCGGTGCTTTCGCAGCTGCACGACCGTGCGATTCCCTATGTGTCGATCCTCACCAACCCGACCACCGGCGGCGTGAGCGCGTCGTTCGCCATGCTCGGCGACGCGATCCTCGCCGAGCCGGGGGCGGTGATCGGATTCGCCGGCCCGCGCGTGATTCGGCAGACGCTGGGCCAGGACCTTCCCGAAGGCTTCCAGACGGCGGAGTTCCTGCTCGAGCGCGGCATGGTGGACCATGTGTCCCATCGGCATGCGCTGAAGCAGACGGTTGGCCGCCTGCTGCGGCACATGAGCCTGAAGCCGGTCGCCACCGGGTGGGACGCCACCTGAAGACGTACCTTGACGCGCTCGACTTCCTGTATGCGCGCACGACCGGAAAATGGAAACTCGGTCTGGAACGTGTGCAGGCGCTCCTGCGAACGCTCGGTGATCCGCACCTCCAGTTGCGGGCCCTCCACGTTGCCGGCACGAACGGCAAGGGCAGCGTCTGCGCCACGCTCGATTCCGTGCTTCGCGAGCGTGGCCTGCGGGTTGCCCGCTACACCTCGCCTCACCTGATCGACTTTCCCGAGCGATTCCTCACGGACGGCGTCCCGGTGGCGAGCGACCGGATCGTGCAATGGGTGGATCGCTGGACCCCTGACGTGGAGCGCCTTGGCGCCACGTTCTTCGAGGCGACCACGGCGATGGCCTTCCAGTTCTTCGCCGAGGATGGCGTGGATGTCGCCGTCATCGAGACTGGGCTCGGCGGGCGGCTGGATGCCACCAACGTGCTGGTGCCGCTCGTGGCCGGAGTGACCAACATCCAGATCGACCACGTAGAGTACCTGGGTGCCACGCGCGAGGAGATTGCCTTCGAGAAGGCGGGAATCTTCAAGCCGGGGGTGCCGGCGATCATAGGGGAACCCGACGCCGATATCCGCGCGCTGCTGGTGGCGCATGCCCGGGGACACGGTGCCACGCCCATTCGCGTTGTGTACGACGAGGCGGCGCTGAGCGAGGTGACGGTGACCGCCGAGGAGACGCGCTTCGTGGCCCGCACGGCGCGCGGCGAGCGTACGGTGCGGACGCCGCTGGCGGGGCGGCACCAGGCGTCGAATGCGCTGGTGGCGCTGTCGATGCTCGAGGCGCTCCCCGACGACCTGCGTCCCGACGATGCCACGGTCGAGCGGGGGCTGGCGCGCGTCCGGCTGCCCGGGCGGTTCCAGCGGGTGGGGAAGTACGTATTCGACGTGGCGCACAACCCCGACGGCGCGGCCGTGCTTGCCCGGACACTGTCGGAGGCGCGGCTGCCCCGTCCGGTGGCCGCGGTGTTCAGCGTGCTGAACGACAAGGACTGGGTGTCGATGATGGCCGCCCTGGCGCCGCAGGTGGACCGCTTCATCCTCACGAACACGCCGACCGCTCCGGCCAGCCGGACGTGGAACGTGATTGACGTGCTGGCCCACGCGCGAGCCAACGGATGGGACGCCGAAGTGGTGCGGGACTTCGACCGCGCACTGGTCCGGGCCGCCGACGAGGGGGCCACGGTGGTGATCACCGGCAGCTTCCACACGGTCGGGGATGCAATGTCAAGGTTGCAGGTCTCGCCGACGGCCGGGTAAATTTCACGGATGCAAACCAAGGGACCGCTTCCCGGCTTCCGCGATTTCTATCCTGAAGACCTTGCCCGTCGCGCCGCGATCTTCCACGCGTGGCGCGCGGTGGCGCGACGGTACTCGTTCGTCGAGTACGACGGACCGCCGCTCGAGCCGCTCGATCTCTACACGCAGAAGAGCGGCGACGAGATCGTGACGCAGCTGTACAGCTTCGAGGACAAGGGTGGACGGCAGGTGTCGCTGCGACCGGAGATGACGCCGACGTTTGCGCGCATGGTGGCGGCGCGGGCCAATGCGCTTCCCAAGCCGGTGCGCTGGTTCTCGCTGCCGCAGCTGTTCCGCTACGAGCGTGCCCAGCGCGGCCGCCTGCGCGAGCACTTCCAGCTGAACGTGGACATCGTGGGCGAGCCCAGCGAACTGGCCGACGCCGAGCTGCTGTGCGTGGCCGTCGATATCATGCGCGAACTCGGGCTGGGGCCCCTCGACGTGCGCGCGAAGGTGAGCGACCGGCGCCTGCTCAACGCGCTGCTCGCGGCCATCGGCGTGGGCGAGGCGCAACTGGGTGCGGTGTATGCGGTGCTCGACAAGGTCGTGCGCGTGCCGCACGACGTGTCGAGCGAGAAACTGGAGGCGGCCGGGCTCGTGCCGAACCAGGTGGAGCGCGTCATGGCGCTGCCCGACGTGGGGTCGCTGGACGACCTCGAGCGCGATTTCGGACACGTGGCAAGCGTGAAGCCCGTGCTCGAGTTGTTCGGCCGGTATTTGGGCCACCTGCAGGCGCTCGGCGTCGGGGCGTGGGTGGACGTGGACCTGTCGATCGTGCGGGGACTCGCCTACTACACGGGGACGGTCTTCGAACTGTTCGACGCCCGCGGTGAACTGCGGGCGATCTGCGGCGGGGGCCGGTACGACGGCCTGCTGGCCGCCTTGGGGGGCGTC
>DATCGU010000214.1:0-4996 GCA_036508735.1 Gemmatimonadaceae bacterium | reverse complement strand
ACCGGCTGCCATCCTTGCGGATGTACGTCAGCTCGTAGATGTCCTCGATGCCGCGCGACGCCTTGAAGACCAGGGCCTCGAAGCCCGGGGCAATAAGCGTGCCGAGTTCGGCGCTGAGCGCCTTGGCCCGCGTGATCACTTCGTGCGGATCCGAAATGTCGGCCGGCGTGATCTTGTCCGTCACGTCGGCGGCGGTATAGCCGAGCATCCGCTCGGCGCCGACGTTGAAGATCTGGATGACACCCGCGGCGTCGGTGGCGATGCTCGAGAAGTTGGCGCTGTTGAAGATCGCGCTCTGCAAGGCGCCCGTGGTCAGCAGGGCTTCGGCGCGCCGCCGGTCCACGCGCACGGCGGTATCCGATTCCTGGTGGGATAGCGTGCGATCCTTCATGAATTGGAGGCCAGCGGCTCTTCCTTCGCCATTGCCGCGGGCAAGCCGGGCAGCATTTCGCTGAGCACTTCCACCGCCTTCTCGGCCGCCACCACCGCCAGCGCCGCAACGAGGCGCTTGACGATGGGATGTTCGAGCATCGATGGTTCGGCGGCGCGGTCATCGCCGGCTTCCGACCGGCGCCGAGCGCGCGACGCGCGCCGTGTGGTGAGCATCGCCAGCACCACGCCACCGGCCAGCGCCACACCGACGGACGCCAGCGGACGCTGCCGAACCTGCCACCGCCAGTCCGTGAGTTCGCGCGTCTTGACCTCGAGTGCGGCCAGGTTCTCGGTGAGCGCCACCTTCTCCATGGCGATCTCGCGCTCGAGTCGTTCGGTGTCCGTGGTCACGTGACCCCCCTTGGGCCGGAAAGGAGCTTCCGGGGCTTCGACGCGAGCCGGCGCGCGATTTGTCCCCGGAACTGGAAGTACAGCATCGCCGCAATCGCGGCCGGCAGCGCCGCGATGACGATGGCCGAGAGCCACAAGGGCATCACGTGCGCCAAGCCGAACATCCCGCCGAGCAGGATGAAGACCGCCGCCAGCGCGGCGGCGCCGACCCCGGCCACGAGGAGCACCGATTCGCTCTTGAACGCCTCGAGCCGCAGGCGCAGTTCGGCGACGGCAAACCGCAGCTCGGCACGGACGATCCGGTCGACGTTGCCGCCGATGTCCCGGACCATCGTGCCGATGGAGCGTTCAGGCACGGCGTTCACGTCGTCCGGCTCAGTCGCGACTGAACGCACGGCCGGCGAAGAAGCCGAGGACGACCGCGCCGAGCAGCGCCTTGCCCGGATGGGCCTTCACCAGCGACTCGATATCGTGGACCATGTCGCGCGAGTCGTGCTTGCGGACGTACTTGGCCGAGGAGCCGAGGGTGTCGGCGGTGGAGTGGGCGAATTCGGCCACGCGATCACCGCCGGCGTTGATGCTGGCAGCGGCCGAGTCGAGGCTGTCCGCCGTGGCGATGCGGCCGGTGTGGAACGCGTCCGAGGCCTTCTCCTGGATGCGGGACGATGCGTCGGCGAGGCTGCTGGACAGGGTGGCGTTGGACATGGCAATGCTCCTGGGAGGATTGACTGGAAGGCCCGTGATTGGCGGATACAACCAGTATCGCGCGCCGGCCGCCCCGCGGGCATCCGTCAAAGGGATGAAAGAAGTGGTACGCCAAACAGGCGATACCGCGCCGGCCGCCGCGCTCCTAGTCTTTGATCGTATAAAGACACCCGACGAGTAAGGAGTACGAAGATGCGGCGACGTTTGGACAGCGCGCGGCCGATACCGTGGTGCTGTTCAGCGGCTCACGGACCTTCATCCTGAACGTGTTCCTCTCGATGCTCGCCGCCATCCACGCGCCGATCATCCTGATATCACAGAACCGGCACGCCGAGAAGGACCGACTCGCCGCGGCGCCAACCTCAAGGCTGAACTCGGAATCATGATGCTGCACGAGAAGATGGACGTGCTGGCGGAGCCGGTCCCGCCGGTGGCGCAGCGTTCGGAGGGCGCATGAAGGGGCCAGCCAAGGGCGCATCCGTCGTCCACATCGAGGTCACGCCGCGCAGCATCCTGTTCGTCCTGGCGGCGGTCGTCGGTGTCTGGCTGGCGTACAAACTCTGGCTGGTCGCACTCATCCTGGTGATGGCGCTGATCCTCGCCGGCACGTTCAATCCGGTGATCGAGTGGATGGAGGCGCGCGGCATCAAGCGCGTATACGCCATGATCCTGCTCTTTGTCACGCTGCTCGTCATTGCGGCCGTGATGGTCTTCCTGACCCTCCCGCCGCTCCTCGAACAGCTGACCCAGATGGTGCAGGAAGCACCGGCCACGCGGAACCGGCTCATCGTCCTGCTCAACGATCACGATGTCACGAGGCCGTTCGCGCATCTCGTGCAGAACGTGCGACCGACGGAGGGCTTCGCCCACCTCGAGACCTACCTGCTGGGCTATTCCACTCTGGCCATCAAGGTCGTCGGGTTGGGCGTGACCACGCTGGTGCTTTCGTTCTACCTGCTCGCCGACGGAAAGCGGACACAGGGCGTGGTCTATGCGATGGTCCCCCGGGACTATCATATGCGGCTGGCGCGCATCCTGCAGAACATGGAGACGATCGTCGGTGGCTACATGCGCGGACAGCTGATCACCTGCGCGGCGATCGGCGTCTTCACGTTCGTGCTCCTCGCCCTCTTCAAGGTTCCCAACGCGATGTCGCTGGCGCTGTTTGCGGCGTTGGTGGACGTCATCCCGTTCATCGGCGGGTTCCTCGTCATCATTCCCGCAGTCCTCTCGGCGCTACCGCTCGGCGTGACCGTCGCGGGCACGGTGCTCCTGCTGCAGCTGACATACATGGAGTTCGAGAGTCGCATCCTCGTCCCCAAGGTCTACGGACAGGTGCTGCGGCTCGCGCCGACCGCGGTGATCCTGGCGCTCGTGGCCGGAGGCATTCTGATGGGCGTCATCGGGGCGCTGATCGCGCTGCCCATTGCGGCCGGGCTGTTGATGATGCTCGAGGAACTGCGCGTGGACTTGCCGGGGGACGACAGTGTGGACCGGCCCATGGAGGCGCGGCATGCCCGGCAGGAAGCCAAGTACGAGCAAATGAGCGCCGGCGCCACCGCGCCCGAGGCTGGCGAGATCGCGAAGAACCTCGCGCACGAAACCCGTGCGGCGGAGCTGCAGGCGGTGGAGCAGGCGGTGAAGGACGCGGCCGAATGACCGACGCCACGAACGAAACCACGGCCACCGCCACGGCGGGCGTCATCGACGACGGCATTCTCGGTGCGAAGATCCTGATCGTCGACGACAAGGAAGCGAACGTCATCCTGCTCGAGCGAATGCTCAGGGGCGCGGGCTACATCGGCGTCACCTCCACGCGGGATCCGCTCACCGTGTGCGCGCTGCACGCCGAGCACCGCTACGACCTCATCGTGCTCGACCTGCAGATGCCCGGCATGGACGGCTTCGCGGTGATGGAAGGGCTGAAGCAGCTGGAGCAGGACGGGTACCTGCCGGTGCTGGTGATCACCGCCCAGCCCAACCACAAGCTGCGGGCGCTCAAGGCCGGGGCCAAGGACTTCATCAGCAAGCCGTTCGACGTGGCCGAAGTGCTGACGCGCGTGCACAACATGATCGAGGTCCGCCTGTTGCACGTGGAGATCACCCGCAAGAATGCCGAGCTGAAGACGCTGTTCGACGAGGTGGTGGCGGAACGCCAGAGGTCGGAACGGCTGGCGCTGGCGGTGACGCCCGATTCCATCGCGGCGCGCCTGCACGCCCGTCCGGACGTCACTGAGGAAAACCTGGCCGACGTGACGGTGCTGATCGCGGATCTCGTCGGGTTCACCGAGCTGACGCCGGCGCAGAATCCCGCGCAGCTGACCCTCGTGGTGGATGAACTCTTCGTCCACTTCGACCGTCTCGCCCTGGATTGCGGCCTGCGGAAGGTCAAGACGCTCGGGAATTCGTACATGGCCGCTGCCGGCGTGCCGGTCCCGTCGGACGATCACGCCGCGCGGGCGGCGCAGCTTGCGAGCGAAATGCTGGACGCGGTGGAGAATTTCAACCTGCGCGCCGGTTCCTCGCTGCAGTTGCGCGTCGGCATCGCCAGCGGATCGGTGGTGGCCGCCATCATCGGCAAGCGCCAGTTCCTCTACGACCTGTGGGGCGACGCCGTGGCGATCGCCGCCCGCATGGAATCGCACGGCGTGGCCGGTCGCGTGCAGGTGTCCGAGAACACGCGGCAATTGCTTGGCGAGTCTTTCGCGCTCGAGCCACGCGGCGCCCTCGAGGTCGAGGGGCTGGGCGAGGTGCACACCTGGTTCATGCGGTAGCAGGGGTCGTCTTTCCGGATGACCGCCTCATGAAACTGACTGCCTGGCTTGTCCGCGTGTCGGAATCCAGGTTCAACTACTGGATGACGTACCTGGTCGACCTGTTCCTGATGTGCTTCTTCCTTGGATGGGAGATCGAACATCACGCCATGCGCGGAGAGGTCATTGCCGCGCTCTTCGTGCTCGGCGCGCTGGTGTGGACGCTCTCAGAGTACGCCTTTCACCGCTGGGTCTATCATCTGGGCTTCGCGCTCGCCCGGCGCGGCCACGAGCGGCATCACGAAGACCCCATGGCGACGATCGCCCTGCCGTGGGTTGTCACCCCGCTGCTGTTCGTGCCACCGCAACAGCTCGTCGCATCGCACTTCGGTGTGCCCGGATTCTCGGCGTTCCTTTCCGGCTGGTTTGCCGGCTTCGTTGCGTACAGCTTCATGCACCACAGCCTGCACCACTACAAGCTGCCCTTCGCGTGGTATCGTCATCTGCAGTCGCAACACCGCATTCACCATGCCTTGCCCGAAACCAACTTCGGGGTCACGATGCGGTTCTGGGACCGGGTGTTCGGCACGGAGTTCTCGAAGTCAGCGACGTAGCGGTCATCAGGCGCTACTTCAGCGTCGCCGCTCCCCGCAACGGCGCTGCCTCGGTCTTGAGCAGGTCGAGCACGACCACGTCATTGCGCCCCGCCTTCAGGAATGGCGCGGGCGCGTAGAGCCGGGTCTGCGGTCCGATGT
>DATCGU010000213.1:0-5356 GCA_036508735.1 Gemmatimonadaceae bacterium | reverse complement strand
AAGCCCGCGCCCAAGCGCAGGCGCAAGCTGCATGCGAAACGAAAGCCACTCCTCGAGGCGCCGGCTTCCTCGGGACAGGACCTCGCGGAGAGCGGCGCCCTGCTTGGTCCTGCAAGAGGGCGCGCTACGCGAGTGCCAGCGGAAGACGCCTCGATCGAGGACCCACTGCACGACAGGTCGGATGACGAGTGGGTGGACGTCGGGCCGCGGAACAACGATCCGGTGGACGAGTAGTTTCCTCGCTGCTCCGTGGCGCGCAGGTTCAGCGCTTCCCGCCCTGGAAGAAATCGGAACGCAGAGGCGCTTGATCTGAGTCAACGGCGCGCCCGGGTATCTTCGCCTCCGCGTGGTTCCGCAGCGAGCTCGCTGCGGCGCGTTGCGCTGCATCAAGGCGGCACGCGCCTCCCGAGCAGCAACCGCAGTGTCGCGCCCAGTGACATCCGTGGTCAAGCGCGCTCGCGATGGCTACCATCGCGTGTTGCGGATGCCGAACCGGTAAGCCGCGTGGTTGACGACGATGTCGGCGACGAAGGTAAACGCGAGGATCAACAGCACGTCTCTCCATCCAAGCCTTGCCCAGGGCCAGACCAGCGCCAGCGCGGCGAGCGCGAAGTCGAGCTGGTCGAACGGGACCCAGCGGACGCCGTGTGTCCCATGCGCGCTCCCAGACCGTGGAGCGCCGAGCATACCGCGGCGTTGGGCGCGGCGATGCGCCAAGTCGCGCCGCCGCCGCGAGTTGCGCGGTCGTTGCGAAATCGGCTTCCGGATTAGGCTGCATTCGCTCCGCAGCCTAATTCACGGGCTGGGCGTTCGCGCGCCGGGGCGATTGCAAGCACAGGAGCATGGCGCTGAGTGAAAAAACACGGGGCGCATTACGGCGCCCCGTGCCCTCATCTCCACACCGCGTATCTATTCCTGATCTCGGCCCGGCGCAATTCTCGCCTTCGCCGCCTCATGGGAGAGGCTACGCCTCCGCCGCCCGCTTCTTGTACGCCCGCCAGCCGAGGAAGCACGCGGCGGCGACGAGGATCGTACTCACGACGAACGCAATCTGCTCGGTCGGCGTCGCCGCAGTCGAGGCGAACGACGTCGCGGCGTATACGCCGGCCAGGCCGACGAAAAGGTCGATGACGCGGTTTTCGATTTGCTCGCGAATGCCGTTCGCGTATTCGATAATCTCCCACACGATCATCAACGCGATCGCCAGGAGCCACAAGTTCTGCGTGGAGAGCTTCAGGAAGACGTTCGACAGTCCGCCGGAGACGCCCGACAGAAAGTGCACGATCATCCAGAGATCCCACACTCGGCCTTCATCCCACGTCTTCGAGAACAACGGGACCTGGCTCACGTCAGTCCTGTCGCAGCGCGACCATCGGATCAACCCGCATCGCGCGCCGCGCTGGAACGTAGCACGCCCACGGAGCGACGAGCGCGAGCAGCACGGGTACCACGAGAAACGTGAGCGGATCGGCGGCGGAGACGAGCAACAGGAAGCGCGCATGCGAGTTCGAATGCCAGGCCTTGTTGAACGCCCATACGTCGTCCTTGACGGACTTGGCCGGATCGGCGAGCGTCGGGATCGTGTCAAGCACGTCCCACAGGCACACGTAGGCCTCTTCCGTCCACATGCGGCCGCCGCGCGTGACGTATCCCTTCACCGGGTCGCCCGAGCCGTCGAGGGCGCCGCCGGCCACCTCCAGCTCTTCCATGATGCGGATGTTGGAGCCGCGAAACCCGCCGTCGCGGATGAGCAGCACGGCCGCCGACAGAGACGCGATGCCTGCGCCGACGATGTAGGCTTTTGCCTCTTCATGGCTCTTCATGGTTGATACCTTCCTGCACTCTGTGGCGTCATCTCACCGGCCCCATGCGCGACTCGCCAGCTTGCGCGCTTCGCTGAACCACAGCACCACGCTGGCCATCGCAGCGCACAGCAGCCACTGGTTGAACGCCAGCGGCACCGTGCCGAAGGCAAGGTTGAGGAAGTCGAGGTTGACGACCGCCACCTGCAGCAGCACCGACAGTGCGATCGCGCCCCAAAGCCACGGGTTGACGAATAGGTGCGCGAACGCACTCGCAGTGTCCGAGCGCGCGTTGAAGCAGGTGAACAAGCTGGTGAGTACGAGCACCGTAAAGCCTGCGGTGCGGGCGGTAGCGAGGTCGTATGTGCCCTCGATCAGCCCGCCAGGCAGGTAGATGTCGATCGTCAGCAGCGTCACCACGGCTATCACCACGCCAGTTTGCATCACATTCGCCCACATGCGGGCATCAATCAACCGCTCGCTTAAGTGCCGCGGCTTGCGGGCCATGAGGTCGTCAGCGGGCGGGTCGACGCCCATCGCGAGCGCAGGCCCGGAGTCGGTGATCAGGTTGATCCACAGGATCTGTGTGGCGAGCAGCGGCAGCACCACGACGTCGCCAGCGCCTTTGAGCCCGATCACGCCGGCCCCTACCACGCCCAGGAAGACCGTCAGCACCTCGCCCATGTTCGAGGATAGCAGGTAGCGCAGGAACTTGCGGATGTTGTCGACGATGCCGCGCCCTTCGCGCACAGCCTCGACGATCGTGGCGAAGTTGTCGTCGGCGAGGATCATCTTGGCCGCTTCCTTGGTCACCTCGGTCCCGGTCATACCCATCGCGATGCCGATGTCGGCCGCCTTCAGCGCGGGTGCATCGTTGACGCCGTCGCCAGTCATCGCGACCACGTTACCGTCGGCCCGCAGCGCGGCGACGATGCGCAGCTTGTGCGCGGGCGATACCCGGGCGTAGACGGACGTCTTGCGCACCGCCTCGGCAAAGGCCGCATCGTCCAGCGCATCGAGCTCGAGCCCGGTCAGCGCGCTGGCGCCGGCGTCCACGATCCCGAGATCCGCGGCGATGCGCGCGGCCGTGCGCGGGTGGTCACCGGTGATCATGATCACCCGGATGCCGGCCCGGCGGGCCTCGCGAATGGCCACCGCCGCCTCCTCGCGCGGCGGGTCGATGATGCCCACGGTGCCCACGAAGACGAGATCGCGTTCGAGCGACTCTGCGGCTTCCCGGTCCTCGCCCGGAGCGAGGGGGCGGTAGGCCACGGCCAGGGTGCGCAGCGCCGCGTCGGCAAGCGTATCGACGTCAGCCAGGATCCGCGCCCGCAGCGCGTCATCGAGTTCGACGACCTCCATCCCCACCCGCGTCCGGGTGCACCGATCGAGCAGGACGTCCGGGGCACCCTTGGTGATCACCACGACCTCGTCGTCGTGTTCGTGGTCGAGCTCGATCGTCGACATCATCTTGCGCTCGGACGTGAACGGGATCTTGCCGATGCGCTCGAAACGCCGCTCGCGCCGCTCGGTGACGCCCAGCTTGCGCTCGGCCACCAAGAAGGCCGCTTCGGTGGGGTCGCCGTGGATCTCCCACTCGCCGCCCGCCCCCTGGCGCAGGTCGGCGTTGCCGGCCAGACTGCCGCCGCTGAGCACCACGATCTGCTCGTCACGCAGCGGTCCGGCTGCCAGCTCGGCGCCCTCGTGCTCGACCCGCCCCTGGGGCGCGTACCCCACTCCAGTGACATGGGTGCCGCCCGAGGCGGTCATCACCCGCTCGATGGTCATTTCCGCACGGGTCAGGGTGCCGGTCTTGTCCGAGGCGATGACCGAGGCGGAGCCCAGCGTCTCCACCGACGAAAGCTTCTTGACGATCGCGTTGTGCTTCGCCATCCGCTGCACCCCCAGCGCGAGTACCACCGACAGGATCGCTGGCAGCCCCTCGGGCACGGCTGCCACCGCCAGGGCCACGCCGAGCAGCAAGACGTGAATGACATCGGCAGCGCCGCGGATATCGGACATCAGCAGGATGGTCCCCACCACCACGACAGCAATGATGACAACCGCGATGCCGAGCCTGCGCCCGATGCGTCCGATTTCTTTCTCCAGCGGTGTCGGCTCCTCCGCGGTGGCCTCAAGCATTTCGGCAATCGAGCCCATCTCGGTATCCATCCCGGTTACCGTCACCACGGCGCGACCAGTGCCCTGCGCGACGGCCGTGCCCTTGAAGACCATGTCGAGCCGGTCGCCGAGCGTTGCCGGTTCGCGCAGCGTGGCGGCATCCTTGAGCACGGCTTCGCTCTCGCCGGTCAGCGAGGCTTCCTGCACGCGCAGTGACGTGGCCAGAAGCAGGCGTGCATCCGCCCCGACGGCGTCACCCTCGCCGAGCACGAGCAAGTCCCCACGCACCAGCTCGGCGCTGGGCACACGCAGCACCTGACCGTCACGCAGGACCGCGGAGGTCGCTGCGGTCATCCGGGCCAGTGCGGCGACGGCGTTCTGGGCCTTGGCTTCCTGCACATAGCCCAGAACCGCGTTGAGCAGGACGATCGTCGCGATGACGATCGCATCCACAGGCCAGCCGACCAAGCCCTTGATCACCCAGGCGACGAGCGCGATGGCAATGGCGGCCAGCAACAAATAAACGAGGGGATCCTGGAAGTGCGACAGGACGCGACGCCAGGTGGGTACTCGCGGGGCCGCGCGGAGTTCGTTGGGGCCGTTTTCCGAGAGCCGGCGCGACGCCTCCGGCGACGTGAGCCCGTTGTTGATATCTGCCCCGAGAGCTCTAGCCACTTCGTCAGCATCCTTGACGGACGGGTCATCGAGTCTGCCTGCCTTCGCCATGGCGGGTGGGGGGGTTGGAGGCGGCGCGCCCGGTGCTGCCTGGCCCTCGTGGCCGTCGACTGCGGGAGCGGCCAGCGCAGGCACAGCAGCTACGGGCGTTGAAGCGGAGGCCGGAGCCGCTTCCGGCGTTGGTGCTACAGCATGCTTTTGTGCGGGCTTGTGTTTGCTCACATGCTTGGGTAGGGGTTCGTCTGCGGACTGATGCCCGCGTTGGTGCACGATCGCCTTGATATCGGCGACTTCGAGTCGAGTTTCGTCGTAGCGCACCGTGGCGTTTCTCGCAGCGTAATTCACCGTAGCGCTTTCGACCCCCGGCACCTTGCCAATCCGCTTTTCCACTTCGTCCACGGTCAATACCGACAGCATGTCGCGCACTTCAATGACGCTCGTTTTCATCGCACAGTAATTTAGCGAAGATTCGACGATTCTGCGAGCGACAGGCGTTGTTGTAGCTGCGGCGCTTCTAATGGCTGCGGCAGCGGGCGCGCCGCGAGTCCGAATGGATCGTTCCGTCTGGGCGCCCGCCGTCGATGTCCTTCATGCGCTCTCAGTGGGAACGCGCGCTAGCGGGCACACCGTTACGGTTATTGCTTTCCCGGCCGATCGCGAATCGCGGCCCATTCGGTGAAGGCAGCCGGGCCGAGGGGAGGAAGCTGGTTCGGATCGACAGTCTCCAACTCGTTCGTCGGCGGCAGGTCGCCGCCCTC
>DATCGU010000212.1:0-5680 GCA_036508735.1 Gemmatimonadaceae bacterium | reverse complement strand
CGGTCGCCGACTGGGCGACGAGCGCGCCCACGGGCAAGAGGAGCAGGGCCAGCAGGGTGAGCCTGGCGGGGCATCGGAGGGGCAGTTTCACGAACGGCCTCGGCAATCGCGGTGAAGGGGACGAGTCAGGCACGAGACACGCAACCCATATAGTACGCAGGTTTTCGCCTCGCCGCCTGTCGCCCCCAACATTGCCCGGTCGCATTGCCCGCGATGTTTTGCCGTTGCATACTTGACGTGTCGTGCTTGCCCCCCTTCACCAAGAAGTGACCTGCGCCCATATCGGCCGCCGACGCGGCCGCCGCATCCGGAGAAGACAATGACCGAAGACCTCACTCGCCGGGATTTCGTGAAACTCGGCGTTGCCGGCGCCGCAGGATTGGCAATCGCACCCACGCTGGCCGGCGCGACGAACCTGGCCAGCACGACCAGCCCGGCCGGCACAACGCTGCCGGCACCGGGGCGCCTGCTGGGCCGGACCGGCTACCGGCCCGGGCTGTTCAGCCTCGGCGGCCAGGCGTCCATCGAGCAGCCCGACAAGCACGACGTGTCCATCGCCATCATCAACCGGGCCATCGACCTCGGCGTCAACTACCTCGATACCGCCGCGGCGTACGGACGTCCCCGCGATGCCACCAAGCAGCGGTGGGAACTCGACGGCATCAGCCAGACCTTCGTGGGCGAGGTCATGGCAACGCGCCGCAAGGAAGTCTTCCTTGCCAGCAAGGTGGACGATCGGACCAGGGACGGCGCGCAGCGCCAGCTCGAGCAGAGCCTGCGCCTGCTCCACACCGACCATCTGGACCTTTGGCAGATCCACAACGTCCAGAACGAGGCTCAGCTCGACCAGATCTTCGGCAAGGACGGAGTGCTCGAGGCGATGATCGCCGCGCGTGACCAGAAGATGGTGCGCTTCCTCGGCATCACCGGCCATTTCGATCCGGCGGTGCTTGCCAAGGGAATCGAACGATTCGACTTCGACACCATCCTCATGGCGCTGAACGCGGCCGACAGGCACAATCTGCCGTTCCAACAGGAACTGCTGCCGCTGGCGAACAGGAAGAAGATGGGCGTCATCGGCATGAAGATCCCGGCGCGCGACCGGCTGTTCAAGGATGGCGCGGTGACGACGATGAAGGACGCCATGGGATACGTGCTGACCCTGCCCGTGAGCACGGTCATCATCGGGTGCAAGACGGTGGAGCAGCTCGAGGAGAACGTCGCCATCGCCAGGGCCTTCACGCCGCTGAGCGCAGCCGAGATGGCGCGCATTGAAGGCCTGGCAGCCAACAACGTGGCCGACGGCACCTGGTTCAAGAAGAAGCCGACCCCGGGTGGCAACACCGAGGACGACCAGAACATGGAGTGAGGCTCAATCAGAGCAGACGATGGCCGGAGCGGGTTACCGCTCCGGCCATCGTCGTTCTTGCCAGTCGCAGAAAAGGTCTGGTCTGCGGCCCGGGGGGCCGTGGGGGCCCTATTTCTTCGCGAGCGTGCGGAGGTACTCGATCACTGCCCACTTCTCGGTGTCGTTCAGCTTCGCCTTTGGCATCTGGCCGCGGCCTTCGGTGATCTTGTAGAAGATCGCACCGTCGCTCTGCGACTGGATCCGGTCCGACGCCAGGTCGGCCGGCTTGATCGTCAGATAGGCAGCCTGCATTCCGTCGCCGTGCCCGGCCTTGCCGTGGCATAGCTCGCATTCGCGCTGGAAGAGCGAGCGACCGTGCTTGATGTTGTTGGCCGTCGGCGGCGTCGGATCGGTCTGGCGGCCGGCCCGCTCCGGTGCGACCCACAGGCCGTTCGACTCCTGCGCGCCGGCCGTGCCGGCGCAAGTCGCGAATACGGCCAGCGCGAGCACCAGCGTGAGCATCCCGGAACGCGGCGCGAGCGCCACAGTGACACGAGAGACTGACATGGTTCAAATCCCCTTGTTGAGGTTGTACATAGCCGACAGCTGCCCAACCACGAATCCGTAGGTGGACCAGACGCAAAGCAGCAGGAACCCGATGGTGGCTATCACGGCGATTGGTGCGCGCGACGACCACAGCGCGCGCGGCGGCTCGGCGCTCCATGCCCGGCTGACCGTCCCACCGCCGAGCCGGACGTGCACCACCGCGCCGGCAACCTCGTCGGGCGACTGCACCGTGGCGTTGAACGCCAGCTCGCCGTGAGTGTCACCCGGCAGGCCGGCGGGGAACGCGATGGCCGCCGTGCCATCGCTCAGCGTGCGATCCGCGCCAAGCGCCATCGCGCCGAAAGTGCGATCAACAGAGAAGGTGACGCTGGCGCCGTTGACGGGCTTTCCGTTCGCGGTGACCGTCGCCACCAGCATCACCTTGCCATCCTCCCTGGAGCTGGTGAGTGCTACAAGCGCGCCCGGCTTGGGCACGGGAACGCTCGCGGCAGACTGAGCCGGGGCGCCGGCGGTCGGTGGCATTGGCATCGTCATCTGCGCCGCCGCATTCGGTGCCTGTGCGCCCGCCCGTGACTGCGGTGCGAGCGTGGCGATGCCGAACGCGAGAACGAGCACGACGAGCTTCACCGGCGCCAGGTGGAATGGCGCAACCACGCGCTTCGAATCCTCGAAGCGCTCCAGTTGCTCCGCTTCCTCGGCGTCTTCCTGCGTCTCCCAGATCGAGAGAATGGGGAAGATGCGGGAGAAGCCGATGAACAACAGGGCGAAGGCCGCGAAGGCCCCGGCGGTGATCGTGCACTCCACGAGGCTCGGGAAGTAGTGCGGTGCGATTCCCGCGGCGCTCGCCGGGATGTACGGCGTCTCCATCGTCGGCACGATGATGAGGTATCGCTTCAGCCACATGCCGATGTTGATCAGGATGGACGCCGTGAGGATCGAGCCCAGCGACCGTCGGCTCGGGAAGATCAGCAGTCCGATCGGGACAAAGAGACCGAAAGCCGCCCACAACCAGAAGATCGCGCCGTACGGCGAGTCGCCGGCGAGAAGGCCGAGGAGCCGCGAATCGATGTCGAGCGCACCGTACCACGCGGTGAGGTACTCGCTCAGCGTGAAGTAGGCGTACAGCAGCGTGAGTACGAGGAGGATCTTGGCCAGCCGCCGGAAGTGATCGGGCAGGAGGTACCGCTCGAGGTGATACGCCCGGCGGAAGAGGAACATGGCCGTGATGATGGCCGCGGTGCCCGAGAAGATGGCGCCGATCACGAAGTAGGGGCCGAAGATGGTGCTGTGCCAGCCGGGGCGCAGCGTCATGCCGAAGACCCACGAGACGACGGTGTGCACCGAGATGGCGACGGGAATGATGATCACCGCCATGGCACCGAGCGCACGCGCCAGCAGGCGGCGATGCTCGGGCGTCTCCCGGTAGCCGAGCGACAGCAGCTCGTACATGCGCACCAGCCTCGGCGACCGCCCGCGTTCGCGCGCTGCGCGGGCGAGCATCGGCATGTCGGGGATCATCGCGACGTACAGGTACAGGAAGCTGCCCGTGAGGTAGGTCGTCACCGAGACCAGGTCCCAGAGGATCGGCGACTGGAACCGCCCGTGGAGGATGAGGTTGAGCGCGCGCTCGGGGCGTCCCATGTCGATCATGATGCTGCTCGCGCCGATGATCAGCGCGAACACGGTGATCGCCTCGGCCATGCGCGTGATCGGGCGCCGCCACCCGGCGTCGGTCACGCGCAGGATCGCCGAGATCAGCGTGCCGGCGTGGCTGATGCCGATGAAGAACACGAAGTTCGTCATGTAGGTGCCCCATGACACGTAGTTGCGCATGTCGGTGACGCGGAGCCCGTTGACCAGCTGATAGACATAGGCGACGGCGGCGAGCGCGACCACGCAGAGCAGGCTCGCAATCCAGGCGCGACCAGTGCGTCCGAGCGGCTCGAGTGTCGCGAGCAAGTCGTCCTCGACCTCACCGGGTTCCGGCCGGCCGAACGACGTTGGTTCGTCGATGGCCACGGAGATGGGAAGTGCACTCATCGCTGCGCTGCTCCTCGTGTCGGGTTGCCCGTCTTGGCGCCGGGTTCGCCCGGCGCGGGATAGCTCCGGTCGTTCGCCGGCAGGTAGTAGATGCGGGGCTTCGTGCCGAGCTCTTCCATGAAGCGGTATCCAGCCCGGTCCCTGAGCAGCTTGCTCAGGCGCGCGGTGTCGCCCTTGCCGTTGGTGACCGCGTCCTCGTTTTCGTCGCCGAAGTAGATGGCGCCCATGGGGCACTTGCCGGCGCAGTGAGGCAGCTGGCCCTCGCGCGCCATGTCGGCGCAGAAATCGCATTTCTCCACCGTGCCCACGCGACGCGGATAGCCCCACTCCGGCGAGTAGCCCTTGGCCAGGGCGGCTGGCGGATCGTTGGGCCGGCTCCAGTTGAACACGCGGGCCGAGAACGGACAGGCGGCCATGCAGAAGCGACAGCCGATGCAGCGTTCGTTGTCGATGAGGACGATGCCGTCCTGGCGCTTGAACGTCGCGCCCACCGGACAGACGCGTGCGCATGGCGGGTTGTCGCAGTGAAAGCACGGACGCGGCATCCAGAACGGCGCCTCGTCGGCGGCGTTCTGCATCTTGAAGATGCGGAGGTACTCGCGATCGGTGGGGACGAAGTGGCTCTTGACGCAGGCTTCGCTGCACTTGCCGCAGCCGTCGCACGCCGCGAGATCGATGACCATCAGCCATTTGCGGCCGACGACGCCGCGGCGCACCTCGGCGCTGCTCAACGTTTTTGGCGGCGCGTCGGGCGCGCCGGCCAGGATCAACTCGCCATTGGGTGAGATCGAGAGCGTCGGGCCGCCGTCCGTCTTGGCGCCTGCACTGGTGGCACCGGCGACGCCAACGGCGCCAATGGCGCCAACGGTCGCCGCACCGGCAGCCACTGCTCCAGTCCTCAGAAAATCACGTCGACGCATCTAGCAGTCTCCTCCATCGCGGCCTGCGCCGCGCTCGCCTGGGTGGGAGCGATAGCAGGTCTGCCTCGTCCGCCCAGCTTCTCTTGTGGCACGCCTCGTGCCGTGTTGTGAGGGGCGGGGGTCGGCGGGTGGCGCGCGCATAAGTGCCACAGCCGTAATGCGTTGCAGGCTGGCCTCCCTCAGGCGCCGGCCGTAGCGAACAGCGCAAACCGGACGTTCCTGAGACGGCCTGTGGCGCACTGTGACAGCCGGTGGCGCAGCGAGTCAGTATTTTCCCTAACTTCGGTTATGCTTGACATGGTCTTGTGATCGAATCGCGCCGCCCATGATCAACGTCAACAAGCTCTTTCCACGACTGAGCATTCGGGTCAAGCTCGCGATCGCCTTTGCGCTCGTGGCGCTCTTGCCGTTGGCGGCGGTCTCGGTGATCGGTGCGCGGGAGACGCTGGCGCAGATCCAGGCCAGGGCGCACAACTCGCTCGAGCACGACCTGGAAATGGCCGAAGCACTGACGGCGCAATCGCTGGCTTCGGCGGAGAATCACGTCGACCTCATCGCCGAGGTCGTGCTGGGGCCCTTGCTCCAGGGCGGCGCGGCGCAGGGGGAAGGGTGGCCCCAGGCGCGCCGCGTGGTGGAAACGCTCGTCGCCACCGAGCCGACGTTGTACCAGGTGAAGCTCATTGATGCCCAGGGGCAATACCGGATGATCGTGCGGTCGGCGGCGGCTGGTCGCGTCATCCTTCAGGGCGAGGGGGGTGAGTCGTATGCGTGGCGCGCGAGCACGATGAAGCCGCGCGCGCGCGTG
>DATCGU010000211.1:0-16144 GCA_036508735.1 Gemmatimonadaceae bacterium | reverse complement strand
GTCTGCAAGCCCCGGCGCCCGCCCGCCACGCCCGCCCGCCACGACCGCCCACCTCCACGCGCCCTGAGTCACGCCTCGCTCGCCCCGGCCGATCGGTCGCGGCCGCGCGGCGTGGGCTGGACTCCCGGTTGGGCCTCGGCCCACGTCTCGGTCGGCATCCGCCTGGCCCGGACCGCACGCGGGTCCGTGGCGTGGGGTGAGGCGCGGTGCCATACTTGCACGACCCCGATTGAATTTCCTATCCCGATTGGCATTCAGCTTGGCCCAACGGAGCGTCAGTGCCTCCTTCTCCCGCCAGCCGGTCAGCAGAAGGAAGCGGATAGCGGCGACGGCGAGCGGATTCGCCTGGATCTGCATGGGGTTCAGGGGGTCGCGGGTTCGAATCCCGCCGTCCCGATCGTGTAACAACTTGATTTAACCAAGATCTGAATGAGCGCCCGGCGAGATCATCGCCGGGCGTCTTGTTTCTGAGAGACGCGTGCGAAGCCGCTTGGCGACGTGCAGCTGTCGATGTTGCTCCCTTCCACGAGGTGCCGGCCGACTTGACTGCGCTAGCCCCTATCCCATCCCGCCAGACCGGCGCATAATGTGCTGGCTCGGTTGAAGTCCCTACTAGAACAGCCTCTGCTGTACCGCACTCATTGAGGAATCCCTGTGGCAAAAGCGCGCAAACCGCGCCGAACGCAAGCAGTTGCTGCACCGGCAAGCCCAGTCCCCGAAGACGCGAAGCTCTTCCTCAACCGCGAACTGTCGACGCTGGCCTGGTTTCGACGCGTGCTGGAAGAAGCGCAAGACGAGCGCCAGCCGCTGTTGGAGCGCGTGAAGTTCCTCTCGATCGCCAGTTCCAACATGGCGGAATTCTTCATGGTGCGCGTTGCCGGTCTCAAGCAGCAAATGGATGCCGGCGTGGTTGAACTCTCGATTGACGGCCTGACTCCGGCGCAACAGCTCGCCGCCATTCGCCAGGCCGCCATGCAACAGATGAACGAAACCCGCGATTGCCTGCGCGGATTGATCGCACAGCTCGACGCCGTCGGCATTCACGTGACCGATTTCGCCGTGCTCACGGAAGAGCAGAAGGCGTACGCCAGGAATTACTTCGACGAAATGATCTTCCCGGTGCTGACGCCGCTCGCCTACGATCCGGGCCGGCCGTTTCCGCACATCTCGAACATGAGCCTGAACCTGGCGTTGATGGTGCGGGCGCCGAATGGCCTGGAGCGTTTCGCGCGCGTCAAGGTGCCGAACACGCTGCCGCGCCTCTTGCCGATTCCCTCGGCCGCGGATCCATCCAGGAACGGCTCGGAGCCGAAGGACTCGTATTTCGTCTGGATCGATCAGGTCATTGCCGAACATCTGCCGGCGTTGTTCCCCGGCTGGCAAGTGATCGAGGCGCATCCATTTCGCGTGACACGCGACGCCGAGGTGGTCATCCAGGAACTCGAAGCCGAAGACCTGCTGGAGACGGTCGAACGCAGTGTGCGTGAACGACGCTTTGGCTCCGTCGTGCGCCTGACGACGGAACCAACGATGCCCGATGCGATTCGCAACATTCTCATCGACAATCTCAGCCTCGAGCCGGGCGATGTGTATACCGTGCCGCCGCCGCTCGGCACGAGCGACGTGTTGCAGCTCTACGCGCTCGATCGGCACGACCTCAAGGATCCGCCGTTCGTGGCGGCAATTCCTCCAGAGATCGCGGAATCGGACGACGGCATCTTCGGGGCGATCCGGCGCCAGGACATCCTCCTGCATCATCCGTACGATTCCTTCGCGCCGGTCATTGACTTCCTGCAGGCCGCCGCGCGCGACCCGAACGTGCTCGCCATCAAGCAGACGCTGTACCGGGTCGGACGCAATTCACCGGTCGTCGAGGCACTGATGGAAGCCGCCATCAATGGCAAACAGGTCGCCGTGCTCGTCGAACTGAAGGCGCGCTTCGATGAGGAGAGCAACATCGAATGGGCGAAGGCGCTGGAACGCGAAGGCGTGCATGTGGTCTACGGATTGCCTGGACTGAAGACGCATTCGAAGACCGCCCTCGTGGTGCGCAAGGAAGGCGAGCGCATCCGCCGCTACGTCCACCTGGCGACGGGCAACTACAATCCCGTGACGGCGCAAGTGTACACCGACCTGGGCCTCTTCACGTGCGATGAGGCGATGGGTGCCGACGCCACGGATTTGTTCAACTATCTCACCGGATATTCCTCCAAGACCGACTATCGCAGGTTCCTCGTCGCGCCCATCAACTTGCGGTCGGGGATCGAAGCGTTGATCCGCCGTGAGATCGAGCAACAGAAACAGGGCGAACAGGGTCATCTCATTTTCAAGGTCAATGCGCTGATCGACCGGCAGATGATTCACCTGCTGTACGAAGCCTCGCAGGCGGGCGTGCAAGTCGACCTGATCGTGCGTGGCATGTGCGCCCTGCGTCCGGGGGTACCGGGCGTGAGCGAGAACATCCGGGTCATCAGCATCGTCGGGCGTTTTCTCGAGCACAGCCGCATCTACTACTTCCGCAACGGCGGCAGCGAGGACGTCTACTTGGGCAGCGCCGACCTCATGTCGCGCAACCTGGATCGTCGCGTCGAAATCCTCTTTCCAATCCAGGACGCGCGACTCGTTCGACAACTGCGCGACCAGATCCTGGCGACGTATCTCGCCGACAACGTGCGCGCGCGGCTGATGCTGCCTGATGGCACCTACAAACGGCTTACCCCCGAAGACGGCGCGGCGCCGATGGACAGCCAGGCGCGACTGCTGACCCGCCCGGTGACCGAGGTAGTGAGCTAGGCGTGACCGCGAATCCCGGCCACGCGAATGCGAAGCTCCGGGACCGCGGATCTGTGCGTGCGGAGCAAGGACCATGAAAGTCTACTTCCTGCGACATGGCATCGCCGGTGAACGAAGTGAATGGAAGGGCGTGGATGCCGAACGCCCGCTGACGAGCGACGGCATCGGGAAGATGCGGAGCACGGCGAAAACGCTCGCACATCTCGACCTGGGCCTGGACGCGATCATCACGAGCCCGCTCGTGCGCGCCAAGCAGACCGCCGAAATCGTCGCGGAAGAACTGGGCCTGCGATCGAAAATGTCGGAAGACAAGCGGGTGGGGCCGGGATTCAACGAAGACCGGCTGCGCGTGATCTTGCGCGAGCATGCCCACGCGAACGCGGTGATGCTTGTCGGGCACGAGCCGGATCTGAGCAGTACGATCAGCGCGCTCATCGGCGGCGGACGCATCGTCATGAAGAAAGGCGGACTTGCACTCGTCGAACTGCCGGACGCCCAGTCCAGACGCGGCGAACTCCTGTGGCTCTCGTCCCCCAAATGGCTCGCGAGTTGAATCTCCCGTCATCGCCGAGCCGACATCGGCCCGGCATTGAGCAAGAGGTTGACTTGTATGTAGATGGAAAAAGCGCCCGACGAGAGGATCGTCGGGCGCCTTCGCGCATCGCCCTCCCGCTCGCCCTCCGCGAGGCTCGGCGTCGCTGGACGGAGTTGCTGCGGCAGATTCTTGAGGTGGACCCATTGGCGTGCCCGCGGTGCGGCGGGACGATGCGGATCGTCGCGTGCATCACCGCGCGGGCCGTCATCGAGCAGATCCTCACGCATCTCCGCATACGGGCCACCCGCTGCCGGGGCGCCGCCTGGGGGTGGCGACGCGGACCGACCGGCCAGCTGCCGGCATTTGCCGGGCCCGGACCTCGCGCGAGTCCGTGGCGTGGGGTCAGGCGCTGCGCCATACTTGCACGACCCCGATTGAATTCCCTGTCCCGGCGAGAGTACTCCTGATGAGTGACAAGGGCACCGTGCTGGTCGTGGACGACCGGCAAGCGGACCGCACACTGCTGACTGAAATCCTGGTTCGGGAAGGCTACGATGTGCATCCCTTTGAAGGCGGGGAACTCGCGCTGGCCTCCGTCGCGGCGCAGCCGCCGCAACTGATCTTGCTCGACATACAGATGCCAGAGATGGACGGATTCGAGGTCTTTCGGCGGCTGAAGGCACGCGAAGAGAGTCGGGATATCCCGATCATGTTCATCAGCGCCGCCACGGAAATGGAGAATAAGTTGACAGGCCTGAGGCTCGGGGCGGTGGACTTCGTCACCAAGCCGTTCCAGCGCGAAGAGTTGCTCGCCAGGGTCAGGACTCACATGGAGTTGTCCCAGCTCCGTACGCAACTGGCGCAGCAGACGGCGGACCTGCGCGACGCGCTGGCGAAGGTCAAGACCTTGAGCGGGTTCATTCCGATCTGCGCGTCCTGCAAGAAGATACGGGACGACCAGGGCTTCTGGAATCAGATCGAGAGATACATCAGCGAGCACTCTGACGCCCAGTTCAGTCACGGCATCTGCCCGGACTGTATGCAGAGACTCTATCCCGACTTCCCGACGAAGCGCTGAGATCCGCGGGGCAGATGACCATTCTGCCTCGGCTCTCACTCCTTACTGGCTGGCGTCGTCGCGCGGCGGCTCCTTGATCCGCGCGATGGCCGCACGCGCGCCATCCGCCTCGCGCCCCGTTGGAAACAGGGTGATGAAGCGGCGCAGTTCCACCAAGGCGCGTCCCTCGTCGCTTCCCGGCGCCAAGTGGATGTCGATGATCTTCTGCGATGCGTACTTCACGTGCTCGTCGCGAATGCCGGGAATGCGCCGCGCCCGCTCAAAGAGTTCCAGCGCCGCCGGCGTGTCGCGCAGGTGCCGCAACTGCAGGTCGGCCGCACGCAGCAACGGCGACGGATTGCCCGGGAGTTCTCGCGCTACATCCAGCCAGGCGGCGAGCGCCTCGGCGTACTTCTCCTGCACCTCGAGCGCCTGGATGTGCGAGTACTGGGGCGCGTAGGTCCCCTTGGCCGCGGGCATGGTCAACTGCTGCGCGAGCGACCCGCTCACGTGGAACACCGTTCGCGTGACGCCGGCAAAGAGCGCCGCGAAGACCGCAGCGCCCGTGAGCGCGGCCAGCCAGAGCGGCGCCCTGGGGCCGACACCCGCCGCCTGGAGCAGGATGGCGAAGAACGCGCCAAGCACGCCGCCCCCGATGCCCTGTACCAGGCCGCTGTGTGCCACGCGGGTCGTGCGGTTTTCGTGCGACATACCGCAATCATACTGCAACGGGGCGACCGGTGCCCGGCGGTTTCACTGGCCCGCCCGGCGCGCTACGTTTCGCGCCATGCGAGTTCTGCTGCAGCGCGTATCGCGCGCCGAGGTGCGCGTGGGAGGCCGGGTGACCGGCGCCATCGGGCGCGGATTCCTGCTCCTCGTCGGTCTCACGCATGCCGATACCGAGGCGCAGCTGGCGTGGATGGCCGACAAGGTCACCGGCCTGCGCCTGTTCGGCGATGCGGACGGCAGGATGAACCTCGGCCTCGAGGACGTGGGTGGTGCGCTGCTCGTCGTCAGCCAGTTCACGCTCTATGGCGACGCCCAGAAGGGACGCCGGCCCAGCTTCATCGACGCGGCGCGCCCCGAGCTGGCTGTTCCGCTGTACGAACGCTTCGTCGCGATGCTGCGTGAGCGCGGCGCACGCGTGGAGACCGGCGAGTTCGGCGCCATGATGGACGTCGAACTCGTGAACGACGGCCCCGTGACGCTCTGGCTGGAACGATGAGCGGCGCGCTGCGCGTGATCCTTGCCTCGTCGTCGCCGCGGCGCCGCGAGCTCCTCACCCTCATCGGCATCGCGCACGAGGTGCGGCCCGCGGACATCGACGAATCGGTGTTCGCCGACGAGGCGCCGGCGCCGCACGCCGAGCGGCTGGCGCGCGCCAAGGCACACGCACTGGCCGGGGAGCACCCGCACGCGGTGATCATTGCCGCCGACACCATCGTGGTCGTGGACGGGGACATTCTGGGCAAGCCGCGCGACGTGGCGCACGCGGCCGAAATGCTGCTCCGCCTGGCCGGCCGGGCGCACACCGTGTATACCGCCATCGCCGTAGCCCGCGACCAGCGCACGGAAAGCGCGGTGGAGGACGTGCGCGTGACCATGCGCGCCCTCGGCGAGGACGAGGTGGCGGCATACATCGCCACCGGGGAGCCCATGGACAAGGCCGGGGCATACGGCATCCAGGGCTACGGCGCGACCATCGTGGAACGCGTCGATGGCGACTACTTCAGCGTGATGGGGCTGGGGCTCCGCCGGCTGGTCGAGTTGTTGGAGCGGCTGGGGGTGCGGTACGAGTTCGGCGCTGGTGTGGTGGACGTCGACGCGTAGACGTCCATCGGGCCGAATGCCCGTCAGGCGATCAGCAGCTTGACGAGCCGCCTGGGCGACTTCGTGAGGTCGGCGAGCGTGTAGCGGTCGAGCACGCGGTGGAAGGCGCCCAGCGCCTCGTCCAGCGCCAGGGCCAGCGTGCACGCGGGGGCAATCGGACAGGTGTTGCTGCCCGGGTCGAAGCACTCGACCAGGCGAAAGCTCTCCTCGGTCTCCCGTACCACCGCACCGATGTTGATGCTCTCCGGCGTGCGGATCATTCGCACGCCGCCGCCTCGGCCGCGCCGGGTCTCGACGTATCCGAGGTGGGCCAGCTTCTGTACGACCTTCACGAGGTGATCCTCGGAGAGCGCCATGCGGCGTGCGATCTCAGTCACGGTCACCGTCTCGCCGGGGTGCAGCGCGAGGTGCGTGAGGCAGCGCAAGGCGTTGTCGGTGAACCGGGTCAGGTGCATGTGCGGTTCCGCGCCAAGGGAAGATGGAAAGATGTATGAAAGATACCGGATATGCTCAGCTGCCGGCAGTCGCGTACGCGTCCTTCCACCGCTGCACGCGGTCGAGCACGTCGTTCACCGTGATGCGCGGCATTCGGTTGCGGCGGCTTGCCATCGAGATGGGGTAGTCCTCGCCGGGCTCGCCATAGGCGTCGATCATGAGATCGCCGAACTTGCGGTACGGTCCCACCCGCTTGGGGTTGGAGTAGCCGATCAGCGAGATGACAGGCCGGTCGAGCGCCACGCTGATGTGCAATGGGCCGGTGTCGGGCGACAGCACCAGCGCCGCCGCGTCGAAGATGCCGACGAGGCCGCGCAGTCCGCCCTGTCCGAGCGCGCTCGCGGGCTTGCAGCGCGCGCTCTCGAGGATGATGTGCTCGGCGTGCAACTCGCGCGCCGAGCGCGCGCCGACCAGCACGGGCTGCAGCCCGAAATCGCCGTCCAGCGCGTCACAGACCTGCGCCCACCGCTCCGGGAGCCAGTCCTTCTGCGGCTTGCTGGTCGCCACCACGATGGGGGCGATGGGGCGGTCGAAGCGCGCCAGGAACTCGCGCTGCCACGCGCGCTCGGCGTCGTTCCACGGCCCGAGGCCCCAGGTCACCGGCTCGTGCGGCACCCCCAGCCAGTCGGTGAACTCGAAGTACTGGTCCTGCACGTGCTGCATGGCGCGCGCCTGCACGCGGTGCGTCGTGAACAGCCAGTTGAAATCGCGGGCGCGCGCAAAGTCGAACCCGAGCTTCACCGGTGCCTGCGCCAGAGCCGTGATGATGCCGGCCTTGAAGTAGACCTGCAGGTTGAGCACGACATCGAACACGCGGGCGCGCAGCTGTTCGCGAATCTCGAGGAATCCCGCCACGCCCTTGGCGCGGTCGAACAGCAGGATCTCGTCCACCATCGGGTGTCCGCGCACCAGGGCGGCCGGGCCGTGCTGCAGCACCCACGTGATGTGCGAGCGCGGGTGCTGGCGCTTGATCGCGTTGATGAGGGGGAGCACGTGCACGGCGTCGCCCACCGCGCTCATCATCACGATGCAGACGCGGTCGAGGGGGGCCGGGGGCGCCGCCGCCGCGCGTGTCATTGGTCCACCCATGCGCGCGTCGCCAGGCGCACGAGCGCATCGTCGCCCAGGTCGAGGCCACGCTCCGCGTTCCACTTGCGCGCCGACCGGGCGAACCGCGCGAAGTTGCGCGCCGAGACGTTCCCGTCCGCGACGAAGCGGACGCGATCGACGTCGAGCACGTACGCCGTGGTCGCCGCGCCCTCGCCAGCGATGTAGACGTTCTTCACGTTGAGGTCGGCGTGCTGTGCGCCAAGCGCGGAGAGCGCACGCAGGAGCGTCGCCACCGCATCGATGATGGCGTCGCGCGCCGCGCCCGGGCACGCCGCACGCCACGCGTCGGGCAAGTCCGATCCGTGGGGAAGCCGTCGCGTCATCATGTCGCTGCGTGCCAGGATGCCGCCCACCGGGTGCACGGCATACGCGATGACCTCCGGCGTTGGCACGCCGCCGGCCGAGAGCCGAACCGCCGTGGAAAGTTCGCGCGGTGCGCGCGTCGGAAGCAGGAAGAGGTCACCGGTGAGCGGGGCGAACAGGCCACCGTGGCGCGTGTGACGCACCACCACCGGGGTATCGGCGCCGGTGCCGGGGCCAGGGGGAAGGATGGTGGCCCACGTCACGCCGCGGCCCCGCAACTCATCACGCGAGCGCTGCGCTTCGGCCCAGCGAAAGAGCGAGCCGTGCGCCTGCAGCGCCTGCCGGAGCACGGCCGATGCCCACTCGCGCGCCACCAGCGTCACCGGACCGTGCCTGCTCCGGGAATACCCCGAAGGAAGGGCCGAAACGCTCACCGCCGGACGCGAAAGGCGGGGACGGGCTGGCTCTTGTTCTTGAGTTCCAGCGGTTCCAGCGCGTCGAGCTCCGGCGGGTTGGCGAGCTCGCGGCGGAACTCCTCCGAGATGATGATCTCGCCGCCCTTCGCCTTGGAGCAGAGCCTGCTGGCGACGTTCACCGTGTCGCCGATCACCGTGTACTCCAGGCGGCGCTCGGACCCGATGTTCCCGGCGAAGGCCTCGCCGAAATTGATGCCGATGCCGATCTGCCACTCGGGCCGTCCTTCGGCGCGCCAGCGAGCGTTCAGGATGTCCAGTTGCTGCATCATGTCGATGGCGGCGGCCATCGCGCGGTCGGCATCGTCGGGCTCGCGAATCGGGGCGCCCCACTGCGCCATCACCGCGTCGCCGATGAACTTGTCCAGCGTGCCGCCGTGACGAAACACGCAGTCCACCATCTCGGTGAAGTACTCGGTGAGGTGCTTCGCCATGGTGTCCGGGTTCATCGTCTCCGACAGCGCCGTGAAGCCACGGATGTCGCTGAACAGCACGGTCACCGGGCGCTTCTCACCGCCCAGGCGAATGGCCTCCTCGCTGTTGGCAATCCTCGCCGCCAGCTGCGGCGTGAAGAACCGCTCGAAGTTGCTGCGGGTCAGCGCCTCGCGCCGGATGCGCTCGGCGAAGCTGGCGTTCTCGAGGGCGACGGCGACGATGCCGGCGAAGGCGATCAGGAAGTCGAGGTCCGTTTCGCCAAAACGCTTGAGCAGGTTGAACGTGTCGACGTACAGCACGCCGAGCACATGGTCCTCGCTGCCGATCAGCGGCGCGCACAATGCGCTGTGCACCTGCTGCATGAGGATCGACTGGCCGCCGAAGCGGGTATCCTCGCCGGCGTTGTCCGACAGCACGGCGACCTTCTCGTCCACCACCATCCCCACGATTGACTGCGGCACCTGGTAGGCGACCGTGACGCTCCGCTTGTCGCGCGCCACTTTCTGGACCATGTGCTCGCCTTCGCGCAGCAGGATGGCGCAGCGGTCGGCCTCGAGGATCTGGAACACGTACTCGGCCACCTTGACCAGCAGCGCATCGGTGTCGGCGGCCCTGGTGAGCCCCTTCGACACCTCGAGCAGGATGGCCAGCTTCTGTCGGTCCTTCTCGGCGGGGTCGGCCGCGGCCATGGCGGCCTGCAGCTTGCCGCTCTCCTCGAATCCGGTGGCCGGCGTGCGTGGCACCTGCCGCACGATCGTGCCGCCGGGTACGGTCGCTGCCGCCAGTGGCGGGGGAGGCGCGCTCGGCGCGTCGGCCACCTGCTCCACCGCGAACTCCACCTTGCCGATCGTCAACGTGTCGCCCGGCACGACGAACGCCTGCTCGATCCGCACCCCGTTCACGAACGTGCCATTGCTCGAACCGACGTCGCGCACGTCGATGCCGCCATCGCCGACCGACAAGTCGGCGTGATGACGCGACACCGTGGGGTCGATGATCGCCAGATCGCTGGTGACCGCGCGGCCCGCCACCAGCGTCCCCGTGGAGGCGAGCTCGAAGCTGTACTTGTTGTCGATCCCGGCAAGGCGGTAGGTCATCGTCCGACAATATGGCGCGCCAACGCGGCCGCGCCTAGCACCTAGCTCCTAGCACCTAACACCTAGCTCCTAGCACCTAACACCTAGCTCGTGTTGCGCACCCGACCGATCGCCGTGAGCATCGCCCGCGCCTTGTTCTCGGTTTCCTCCCACTCCATTGCCGCGTCCGAGTCGGCCACGATGCCACCACCGGCCTGCACACTCGCCTCGCCGTCGGCAATCACGCAGGTGCGGATGGTGATGGCCAGGTCCATTCGACGATCGCCGGCGGCGATGTATCCCACCGCCCCCGCGTAGGGTCCGCGCCGTTCGGGCTCCAACTCGTCGATGATCTCCATGGCCCGCACCTTCGGCGCTCCCGTCATCGTGCCGGCAGGAAACGTGGCCCGGAGCACATCGAGCGCCGACGTACCGGGAGGCAGCGTTCCCTCCACCTGGCTCACGATGTGCAACACGTGCGAATACCGCTCCACGGTCATCAGGTCGGTCACCCGCACGCTGCCGTATTCCGACACGCGCCCCACATCGTTGCGCCCGAGGTCCACCAGCATCACGTGCTCCGCCCGTTCCTTTTCGTCCGCCAGCAACTCGGCGGCGCGCAGGTCGTCCTCGGCCGGCGTCGCCGCGCGCGGTCGCGTGCCGGCGATGGGGCGCACCACCACCCGGTCGTCGGCCACGCGCACCAGCAGTTCGGGCGAGCTGCCCACCAGCTCGACCCCGTCGAGCACCAGGTGGTACATGTACGGCGACGGGTTCAGGGCGCGAATGGCGCGATAGAGGGCCGTGCTGGAGAAATCGTGCGGCACGACGATGCGCCGGGCGAGCAGCGCCTGGAACACGTCGCCGTCCACGATGTGCTCCTTGATGCGGGCCACGCCGGCCATGAACTGCTCGCGCGTCATCGACGACGTGCCAATGGCCGGCGCCGCCTTCGGGTCGAGGTCGAGGGGCGGCAGCGACGGCCCCGACCGCATCTGCGCGATGGTGCGCGCAATGTCAGCCGAGCCGGCCTCGAACGCGCGCCTTCGCTCGTGGTCCGTGGCGCCCGGGCGCACCTGCACGCCGCAGACCACGCGTGCCTGCGCACGCAGGTTGTCGATGATGACCACCGTGCGCGGAAACATCACGATGGCGTCCGGGGCCGATACGCCGCGCGCCGGCGGATGCGGAAGGCGCTCGAAGTGGCGGACGACATCGTACGCGAAGTAGCCCACGGCGCCGCTCCAGAACGCGCCCAGTTCCGGGGCGTCCGCCGGCTTCAGCGCCGCCAGCAGGTCGCGAAGGTCGGCGATCGGTTCGGCAACGGCGCGCGCGCCGTGCCATCCGTGCGTCTCCGTCCAGTCTTCCACGATCCCGTCGCGCAGGCGCCACGCGGCGCGCGGTTCGCTGCCCAAGAAGGTGTAGCGCGCCCACGTTTCGCCTCCGGCCGGCGCCGACTCGAGCAGGAAGGCGAACGGGCCACGGCGGACGCGCTGGAAGGCGGCCACCGGGGTGTCGGCATCGAGCAGCACGTCACGCCACACCGGGATCAATCCGCCAATGCGCGCCCGTGCATCGAATGTCCCGAAACTTGCCGGCATTTTCCGTTGTCTCCCGTGGGTTGCCCCTGTCCCCGACTCCCCGCGATGTTTGGGGCATGCGCTTCGTTCGTGCATTACTCGCCTGCTGCGCGGTCCCCGTTGCCCTCTCCGCCCAGCAACGGGCGGCGGATTCGGTGTCGTGGAACGACCTGCCGACCCTGCGCCTCGTCGACCGCGCCATCGCCCGGCGCGCGGCCCAGCTGGCCGACACCGGGCTCGCGGACTACAAGGCCCAGGCACACGGGTACCTCACCTTCCTGGCGCAGGTGGGCGACGGCTTTCCCGACCCGCCCAAGGTCATGAAGACCGACGAACTCGCCGTCGAAGTCTATTGGCGTGCGCCGGACCAGAGCAAGCAGCGCATCATCGGGCGTCGCGACACGCTGCTGCTGCCCACCGACATCCAGTACCATCGCGACCACCTCGCCATCATCCAGAACAACTTCCCGTCGATCATCCGCCTCGGGGACGGCGACGAGGTGCGCGACGTGCCGCACCCGCTGTCCGCCGCGGGACGCCGGTCGTACGACTTCGCCATCCGCGACTCGCTGACCATGCGCACCAACGACCTCACCTTCGAGGTCGTGATGGTGCAGGTGCGTCCGCGCGACGACCGGCAACCGCGGGCGGTGGGTGCCGTCTACATCGACCGGGCGACGGCCACGGTGGTGCGCATGGCCTTCTCGTTCACGCGCGCCGCCCTGCGCGACAAGTACCTCGAGGACGTCTCGGTGGTGCTCGAGAACGGTCTCGTCGACGGGCGCTTCTGGCTGCCGCGCCGGCAGGAAATCGAGATTCGTCGCTCCGGGTCGTGGTTGGACTTTCCCACGCGCGGCATCATCCGCGGGCGCTGGGACATCTGCTGCGTGAGCACCAACGCGGGCCTGGGACCGGCGCTCTTTGCCGGGCCCGAGGTCGTGCAGTTGCCGCCCGACGCCCTGCGGACTTATCCGTTCGCGGGGGCAATCCTCGACCGGCTGCCGGCCGATGTGAAGGCGGCCACCGACGACGACGTGCGCGCCGTGCAGGAGACCGCCCGCGAGCTCGTGCGCGCCGAGGCACTGGCCCGCGTGCGCACCACCAATCCCGCGGTCCGCGCGATTAGCGACGTCGTGCGCGTGAACCGCGTCGAAGGACTCGCCTTCGGCGCCGGCATCCGTCACACGCTCGGCCTTGGCCTCAGCGCCAACCTGCGCGCCCGCTACGGCACGGCGAATCGTCACGGGGCGCTGGCGCTCTCCATGGCGTGGCGTCGCGCCGACGGCGCCAACGCGTGGCTGCGCGCGCTCGATGACCATGCCGATGCCGGCGATGTGGCCGAGGTGAGCGGCGTCAGGAACTCGCTGGCCGCGCAGGAGTTCGGCGCAGACTACACCGATCCGTACCGCGAACGCGTGGTCTCGCTTGGTGCAGGAAGGGCGCTCGCCGACGGCTGGCGCTGGTCGCTGGCCCTCGAGCGGCGCCAGGAACGCGCGCTCGCCGTGCACGCCACGCCGGCCACCGGGCACTACGAGCCCACGCTCGCCGCCGAGGCGCTGCAGGGCTGGCGCGTGGCCGGAAGCGCGCAGCATGCTGCGCTGGCCATTGGCGCCCTCACGGTCGATGCGCGCGCCGAGCTGTTCGCCGAGCGTGATCGGGTGGATGCGGGGGCGCTTGCCGGAGAGGCCGGGTGGATCGGGCGCGCCGTGCTGGTTGCCGACGTCCGGATGCCGGCGGGAACCGGCACCTTCGTTTTTTCGACGCTCGCTGGCGGGATGGCGGGAAGCTTTGCGCCTCCGCAACGACTCATCTGGCTCGGTGGTCCGGTCTCCGGTCCAGGTTTTGCGTATCATCAGTTCGGGGGGCGTGCCGCGTTGTCGGAGCGCGTGGAATGGCAGCGCAGTGTTCCCTTTGTGCCGCTCCGCCTCGGGCGGTTCGGCAAGGTGCCCAGCACGCTCACGTGGGCCCCGTTCGCCACCGGGCTCTGGGTCGACACGCACGGCGCGCCGGGGCAGGGATGGCACGCTGCCGCGGGCGTTGGCGTGCTGGCATTCTTCGACCAATTGCGGATCGACGTGGCGCGGGGCGTGCGCGACGGACGATGGACCTTCAGCGTGGATGTCGCGCGCTCGTGGTGGCCCATCCTGTAGGCACGGGCGGAAGCCCGCGGTTTCCGGCGGTTGGCGGCCCGCTGGGATGTAGCCTTCGCGGCACGCCGGACGTTAGCTTTCGCCACGTGAATACCGCCGTTATGGCCCAGATCTGGGGCGGGCAGGGGCGCGCGTGACGCACCCGACCTTTTCCGCGCGTGACGAGTGGCTGCTCGTCACGCTCGACGGGTTGCTCACGCCCGAGCAGATGACGGAACTGCGCAGTCTCCAGGAAGACTCATTCTGGGAGGCGGCGGTGAAGCGCAACTTCGTCACGGATGACGGCATCCTGCAGGCGCTTGCCCCGCGCTTCCGGATGAAGATCGCCAATGTCCAGATGGTGTCGCAGCAGGCCAAGGAGCTCGTCCCCGAGCACCTCGCGCGAAAGTACCGCATCCTGCCGCTGGCCATCTCGGATTCCGTGCTCGACATCGCCACGTCCGACCCGCACGACCTGGATTGCGAGCGCACGATGGCCTTCGCGCTCGGCCGCACCATCCGCATGGCGCTCGGGTCGCCGTCCAAGATTGCCGAGCGCATCGACGAACTGTACCGCCCGGAGAACGTCGTCGAGAAGATCCTCGAGGGCGTGAAGACCGACTACGATGTCGAGGCGATCAGCGAGGAGTTCGACGATGCCGATATGGACATCGGCCAAGCCGACCGGGCAGCCGAGCGCCCGGTCATCCGCCTCGTCGACCACATCGTGGCCGAGGGCATCCAGTCGCGTGCGTCGGACATCCACATCGAGCCCGAGGAAGCGGGCGTCTCGGTGCGCTACCGCATCGACGGTGTGCTCCGCCAGGTAATGGTCCTTCCGCGCGCCGCCGGCATTCCGCTGGTGAGCCGCATCAAGATCATGGCGTCGCTCGACATCGCCGACCGCCTGCGCCCGCAGGACGGCCGGGCGCGCGTGGCTGTCAACGGCAACCGCGTCGACCTGCGCGTCTCGACGCTCCCGGCCTCGCAGGGCGAGAAGGTCGTCATTCGTATTCTCGACCAGCGCTCCACCGTGCTGTCGCTCGACGCGCTGGGGCTCAACGCCGACGAGTCGGCGCGCATCAAGGGCCTGCTCGACGTGCGCGAGGGCGTGGTGCTCGTCACCGGCCCGACGGGGTCGGGCAAGACGACGACACTGTACTCGATGCTGCGCACCATCCAGGCCCGCGGCGTCAACATCGTCACGGTCGAGGACCCGGTCGAGTACCGGCTGCAGGGCATCGTGCAGGTGCAGGTGAACGAGAAAGCCGGGCTCACGTTCGTGGCCGCGCTGCGTTCGATCCTCCGCCAGGACCCCGACGTCATTCTCGTCGGCGAAATCCGTGATCGCGAGACGGCCAACATCGCCATCCAGGCCTCGCTGACCGGCCACCTGGTGCTCTCGACGCTGCACACCATCGACGCATCGAGTTCGGTGACGCGCCTCGCCGACATCGGCATCGAGCCGTACAAGATCGCCGCCGCCATCAAGGGCATCGTGGCCCAGCGACTGATGCGGCGCCTCTGCAACTCGTGCCGGGAACTGCACACCGCCCCGGTGCCCGAGAAATTGCGCCGCTGGTTCCCCGACGGCATGACCACGCTCTATCGGGGCGTCGGCTGCCCGGATTGTTCGCTGACGGGTTATCGCGGCCGCTTCTCCATCACCGAGGTGCTGGTGGCCACGGGGGAGTTCGAGCGTCGGGTGGCGGCCAACGAGTCGCTCGACAAGCTGGTCGAGGCCGCCCGCGAGGGCGGCATGCTGTCGCTGTGGGAGAGCGGCATCCAGCATGTCCGCAGTGGCGAGACGAGCATCGACGAGTTGTTGCGCGTGCTCGAGGCGCCCATGGAGACGGGACGTCCCGCGCAGGGGTCGGCCACCGACCAGGCGGTCGAGCACCAGGCGCCGGCGCGTTCACCCGGGGCGCTCACCGGCCTCGCGGCGCAGATATTGCCGCACACCTCCCCGGGGCGATCGCCGCTGCACGCGGTGCCTCCGTCGCCCATGGCCGGCGAGCAGTTCCAGCTCGTCGATGACGTGGCGGCCGATGGGCGTCCGGCACCTCGCAAGGTATTGCTCGTGGAGGATGAGGATGCGCTCCGCCGGGTCATGAAGGACCTGCTCGAGCGCGAGGGCTTCGTGGTCTTCGAGGCGGAAGACGGCGTGAAGGCACTCGACGAGATCGATCGTGCGGCGCCCGACATCGTGGTCCTCGACCTCAACCTGCCGCGCCTGGACGGCTACGGCGTGCTCAGCCACCTGCGCGCACGACCGGCCACGCAGGACCTGCCGGTCATCGTGCTGACGGCCAAGGGCGACGAGGACAG
>DATCGU010000210.1:0-16461 GCA_036508735.1 Gemmatimonadaceae bacterium | reverse complement strand
GGCGGCGTCAGCCGGTGTGTTCATCACGACCTTCGGCACGCCGCGCACCTTGTCGCTCCAGTAGCGCTGCAGGTAGCGCAGCCGCGCCTCCTTGCGGGCGCCGCCGATCGCTTCGTGGAACACCATGGCGTTCTCGATGCCGAGATCGGTGTGCACGGGATGCGTGCCCGTGTGGTTCAACTTGTTTATGTCGTCGACCGGCGAGCCGTCGCCGAAGATGGGCCACAGCTTGGCGATCCGGTCCTGCCGGACGTACAGGATGCCCGCGCCAAGCGGCACTGACAGCCATTTGTGCAGCGAGGCGCCGTAATAGTCGCAGTGCAGGTCGGGAATGCGGAAGTCGAGGTGGGCAAAGGCGTGGGCGCCGTCCACCATCACTTCCACGCCGCGCGCGTGGGCCATGTCACAGATGGCGCGCACCGGCAGCACGTGCCCGGTGATATTCACCATGTGGCAGATCATCAGCAGGCGCGTCCTTGGCGTCAGCGCGCTGGCGTACGCCTGCACGACCTCATCATCGGACTTGGGATCCATCGGGATGTCGATGAGCCGGTTCACCATGCCGAAGCGCCGCGTCTGCAGCCTGAATTGGTCGAGCATGGCACCGTAATCCTGGTTGGCCATGACCGCTTCATCGCTAGGCTTCCAGTCGAAGGCGGCAATGATGGTGTCCAGCGACTCGGTGGTGTTGCGTGTGATGATCAGTTCCGCGGGCGAGCACCCCGCCAGCCCCGCCAGCTTCGTGCGCACGCGCAGCTTGTCCTCGGCCTGGACCGTGCGCATGTAGCGCGAACCCATCACGTTCACGCGGCGCACGTGCCCGATGAACGCCTCGAGCACTTCCTCGGGCTGGAAGCAGTAGTAGCCGTTCTCGAGGTTGATGTAGTCGGGGGTCAGTTTGAACTTGCCGCGCACGGCCGCCCAGAATGGCTCGTCCTCGGCGAGTGCGGCGGCCGGCACAGCGGTGTATTGCGCCAGCAATTCGGGGCCGAACGCCAGGCCCAGCGATGCGCCACCGACGGTGCGCAGGAAGTCACGCTTGTTCACGAAGGTGTCTCCTTACCTGGCAAAGGTGCCGGCGTCCACGTCCCGCAGGAACTTGATGACTCCGCCGAAATAGAGCGGGCCGTCATCATACATGGCCATGTGGCCGCTGTTGGGGCAGAGGAGGAAACGTCCCTTCGGGAACTGCTTCGACATCCATTCCATGTGCTTGGGATCCATGGTGTCGTACGTTCCGCCGATCACGAGGGTCGGTACGGTGATGTTCTTGAGGTCGGCGCTGCGGTCCCACTTTTCCAGCTTCCCGCTCGCGCCCAGTTCACTGGGCCCCTGCATGGGGATGTAGATGTCGTTGTTGATGTGCTTGAGCGCCCGGTTCATTCCGTCGGGCCAATCGACGGCAGGGCGCCGCAGCAGGTGCTTCTCGTAGTGGTTCGGGATGAGAAGCGCCATGTAGCGCGGATTCGCGTAGTCCTTCTTCGCCTCGAGCGCCTTGATCTCAGCCAGCACCTTGGGATCCATGGCCGGCATCAGCACCTTCTCCGCGTACTCAACGTACGCCGGAATGCTCGACATCATGTTGGAGATGACGAGTCCCCTGAGGTTGCGCTGGTACTTGAGGGCGTACTCCATGGCGAGCAGGCCGCCCCACGAAGAGCCCATCAGGTAGAAGTTGGTGCTGTCCATGCCGAGCGCCGTGCGCACCTGCTCCACTTCCTCGACGAAGCGCGCCGTGTTCCACAGCGACGTGTCCTTGGGCTGGTCACTGTAGTAGGAGCCGAGCTGGTCGTAGTAGTAGTACTCGACGCCGGCCGCGGGGAAGTACGAGTCGGCCACCTCCCAGTACTCGTGCGTCATTCCCGGTCCGCCGTGCAGCAGGAGCACCTTGATCTTCGGGTTGTTGCCCGTGCGCTTGGTCCAGACGTTGAAGGTCCCCTTGGGTGTGGTGATGGGGATCATCCGCACGCCGCCGGCATAGACGTCGGTGCGACCCGTGGTGTCGAAGTAGCTGGCGGGCGGGGCGCCCGCCAGGTTGGCAGCGGGTGCGGTGCAGGCGGCAATGGCGCAGGTGCCGATGAAGGCGGCGCCGAGGCATAGTCGGGTCACTGGATGCTCGCGGTGGTTGGGGCGAGTATATAGTAGGGGTCCGCCGCGCCGCCGGTGAGGCGGTGCCCACGGTCCTTCCGTCAACTCGACGCCGTCCGGAGTGCCGATGTCCGCACATGCCCTGCTTCGTCCGATGATCGCCCTTGTCCTCGCCGTCACTCCGGCAGTGCTCTGCGCGCAGGGCGCGCCAGGCGCGCCGCCGAACCCGCGCGCCGACAGCAACCGCACGGCCTCGCGTCTCGATACCGACGGCCAGACTGCCAAGGCAAGGGAGATCTTCCAGCGCCTCATCGATGGCGCGCCGGACCCTGCGGCCAAGGCGGCGGCGCAGCGCGCCATGGCCATGTCGTATGCGTTCGACGGTGATTGCGCGAACACCGTGAGGTTTGAGGAAATGGTGATCGCCTACTGGGTGATGCGCGAGCAGGCGGAGCCGCAGAACGCCTTCTACCAGCAGGGAGAGATAGCCAACGAAGCGGCGCGGGTATGTATAGACGCCGGCGACCTCAGAACCGCCGAGAAATACTACCGGAAGGGAAGCGAGCTCGGACTAAAGGAACCCGCACCAAGGACGCACCCGAAAAGCCTGTGGGACTTCCGACTCGAGCACGCGCTGGCCCGTCTGGCCGCCCGCCGCGGTGACAAGGCGCTCGCGCAGCGGCACGTGGCGGCCGCGCGAAAGGCCCTCGATTCCGATTCGGCGATGGCTGCACAGCAGGAGCGTTACTTTCCCTACCTCGTGGGCTATGTGGCGCTCTATACCGGCGACCTGAAGTCCGCGGAAGCAGAGTTTTCCAAGGCGCTCGCCATTCAGGGGAACCAGCGCGACCCGTTCATGCACACGCTGCTCGGCATGACGTATGAGAAGCAGGGGCACCCGGACAAGGTGCGGGAGTATTACCAGAAGGCGTACGACCTGGCCACGGCGCACAATCCGCCCGCAGCGTTCGCGCGGCCGTTCGCGCGTAAGAAGCTTGGACTGCCCTGATCATGGCAGGCGGTTTTTGGCTGGAAGGGGGGTATCTTCAATATGCAGATACCCCCCTTCTCGCCTGAGGTATTCATGCGCCCCCCGATCTTCCTTGCTGCCGCGCTCTGCGTGGCCTGCGGCGGCTCGAATTCGAGCCCCAAGCAGCAGCCGGCCACACCGACGACCTCGGCACCTATGACCCCTCCCGCCGAAATGTCGCACGGCGAGGCGCCTGTCGGCGCGGTGACCACCCGTCCCGACCGCGCGGCCGATGCGCCGCCACGAACCACTACGCGCCATCACCGCGTGCGGATGGTGGCGGTGGCGGTGCGCCATGAGGTGAGCCCCGGCGTGATGTACGATGCCTGGACGTTCGATTCCATCGTCCCCGGGCCGATCCTGCGGGCCACGGTGGGCGACACCGTCGACTTCGTTCTGGTGAACAGCGCCAACATGCCGCACTCCATGGATTTTCATGCGGCGGAGATCGCCCCCAACCGGGCTTACCGCAACGTGATGCCGCACGACAGCATCTCATTCCGGTTCGTGCCGCGAGTGCCCGGCGCGTTCATGTACCACTGCGGCACCGCACCGGTTGCGGCGCATATCGCCAATGGCATGTATGGCGCGCTCATCGTCGATCCCGTCTCACCGCGCGCGCCGGCCCAGGAGTTCGTGCTGGTGCAGAGCGAGTTCTACATGATGCCGGCGCAGGGCAAGGATTCGGTGCACACCCTCGAGTGGCAGAAGGTGCTGAATGCATCGCCGGACTTCGTGACGTTCAACGGCGTGGCCTCGCGATACGCGACGCACCCGATTGCGGTGAAGTCAAAGCAGCCGATCCGCATCTACGTGGTGAACGCTGGACCGAACCGCATCAGCTCGTTCCACGTGGTCGGCGCCATCTTCGACAAGGTATACGGCGATGGCTTTGGCGCTCCCATGCTTGGACTGCAGACGTGGAACGTCCCGGTGGGCGGCGGTGCCGTCTTCGAGTTGCGCCTGGCGGAAGACGGGCAGTACCCTTTTGTGACGCACGCGTTTGCCGATGCCACCAAGGGAGCGGTCGGAGTCTTTCAAGCCGGCAGTGCCAAGTAGGTGGGACCCTTGATAGTGGCGCCATCCGTTGGGGATAAGCTGCACTCAAAGCAGACACGGGGACTCCGTGCGTTACGTAATGAAGCAGAAGTTCCTCTCCTGGGGTGACGACTTCACCATCCAGGATGATCAGGAGCGCGACGTGTTCTTCGTGGACGGCAAGGCGTTCAGCATCGGCGCCAAGCTGTCGTTTCAGGACATGAGCGGAAACGAACTGTTGTTCATCAGGCAGAAGGTCCTGTCGTGGGGACCCACCTACGAGATCTACCGTGGAGGGGTGCAGGTGGCCGTCGTGAAGAAGGAACTGTTCACGCTCTTCCATTGCACATTCACGGTCGACGTACCGGGCCCCGACGACCTGGTGGCCGAAGGTGATTTTCTCGATCACGAGTACGTGTTCCGCCGTGGCGGGACGCCGGTGGCGTCGGTATCCAAGCGGTGGTTCACCTGGACCGACACCTACGGCGTCGAGGTCAACGAGGGCGAGGACGACGTGCTGATGCTGGCCAGCGCGGTGGTGGTTGATCTGGCCTGTCATGAGAACCGCAGGGGGCGTTGATGCCCCGGCGCTACTGGCCGTTGGGCTGGTGGGTGCTCCTGCTCGTCGCCTGCGCGTCCACACGCGCGCCGGAATGCGGCAACGCACCGCAAGACGCCAGCTGCACGCGCGTGCTGTTCATCGGCAACAGCTACACCGGGGTCAACGACCTGCCATCCAGGTTCAAGGCCATCGCCGCCAGCGGACGCCATGCGGTCTACACCGAGATGATTGCCCCCGGCGGCCTGCGCCTGGCGGACCACGCCGCATCGCTCCCTGTGCTGGAGAAGATCCGATCGGGGCACTGGAACTACGTCGTGCTCCAGGAGCAGAGCCAGATTCCGTCGGTGGAGCAGGCACGCCAGGGCCAGATGTTTCCGGCGGCCCGTGTGCTGGTGAACGAAATCCGTCACGCCGGCGCGCGCCCCGTGTTCTATGCGACGTGGGCGCGACAGAGTGGATGGCCGGAGAATGGCATGCCCGACTATGCCTCCATGCAGGCTCAGATCACGCAGGCGTACCGGGCCATCGGGGCGGAACTGCATGCGCCCGTGGCACCCGTCGGCGACGCATGGGCCATCGTGGTGGTGGAGCATCCGGAAATTCCTCTCTGGCAGAATGACGGAAGCCATCCCACGGAACAGGGCACATTCCTGGCGGCGGCACGGGCAACGCCGGGTGCTGCGCCGCGCTGACCGCACGGTCGCTCCAATCCGGCTATAATTGCCGCATGGGTGCCGGCCGCCGGAACCACGGATGCGTCAGGCATCCCGACTCGTCCGCTGGATAACTGGGTGCATCAAATGAATGAGAAAGTCGTGGTCATCACCGGCGCCAGTGGCGGCATTGGCGCCGCCCTCGCCGAGCTGCTCGCCGCGAGAGGTGCGTCCCTGGTGCTCGTGGCGCGCCGCCCCGAGGCGCTGCGCGCCGTGGCGGCGCGGTGCGGCGACCGCGCCCTGCCGGTCGTCGGCGACATGACGCGACGGGAGGAGGTCCAACGCGTCCTGGCCGCGGCGCTCGGAAAGTTCGGCCACGTCGACGTCTGGGTGAACAACGCGGGACAGGGCATCACGCGCCTGCCCTCGCAACTCACGGACGACGACATTGACGAGATGATGCGCATCAACGTCAAGTCGGCACTCTACGGCATGCAGGAGACGCTCCCGCACTTCGCGGCGCGCGGTGCGGGTCATGTGATCAACGTATCGTCGATGCTGGGCCGCGTTCCCTTCGCCGGCATTCGCTCGGCCTACAGCGCAGCCAAGCACTACCTGAACTCCCTCACCAGCAACTTCCGCACCGAAGTGCAGGAGAAGCACCCCGGCATTCAGTACTCGCTGGTGTCGCCGGGGGTGGTGGCGACCGACTTCGGCCGGAACGCGCGGCACGGCGGCCCCGATTCGCGCACGTTTCCCGAGTCGCAGACCGCCGAGGAAGTGGCGGCGGTCATTGCCGGCGTCATCGAGTCGCGCCGTCCCGACGTCTACACGCGCCAGGGCGCGCACCGTCGCATCGTCGGATACTACGAGACACTCGGCGCGGATGCATGAAGTCAACCGGACCTGCGCGAGCATGAATGCCCAAGCCCCCCGCACATACGCCCGCTACGTCGCCATCGGTGACAGCTCCACCGAGGGGCTGAACGATCCCGATGGCCGTGGTGGCTACCGAGGCTGGGCCAACCGGCTGGCGATGCACGTGGCCGACGCCCAGGCCGCGCCGCTCCTCTACGCCAACCTCGCCGTGCGCGGGCGCAAGACGCGCGACATTCGCAAGCAGCAGCTCGCACCGGCGCTGGCAATGCACCCCGACCTCGTGACCGTCTTCACGGGTGTCAACGACGTGGTACGCCGTGCGTGCAACGTGGCGGCAGTCGCCAGGGACATCGAACTCATGCAGACGGCGTGCGTATCGGCCGGGGCGACCGTGCTGACCATCACCATGCCAGACCTCAGCGCCGTGGTGCCGATGGCACGCCTCATGCGCGATCGGCTGCTGGTCCTGAATGAGCTGGTGCGCGAGACATGTGCGCGCACGGGGGCGCTCTGCGTGGACCTCGCGCGATCTCCCGTGACGTCGGACATGCGCCTGTGGAGCGACGACCGCCTGCATGCGAACAGCGAGGGGCATCGCCGCATCGCGGCGGCCCTGGCCCACGCGCTGGGACTGCCCGGCCACGATGCCTGGTGGGCCGAACCACTGCCGTCGGAGCCCGCATCATCCCTCATGACGCGCATCACTGGCGAGTTTCGCTGGACGCGCGAACATTTCATCCCATGGCTCTGGCGGCACGCGCGCGGCATCTCGTCGGGCGACGGCAGGACGGCCAAGCGACCAGCGCTGGAAACAGTATCCGCCGACAACGCATAGGTGCCACACCGAGGGCGTCAGCATGAATCACCCGGTTCGGGATCCCGGCTTCGAGCAGCGTGTACGGGACAGCTTTGCCCGCCAGCGGTTTATGGCCACCCTGGGCGCGACACTCGAACAGGTGAAGCCCGGTGAAGTGCTCATCGCGCTGCCGTTCAGCGAGGCCCTGACACAACAGCACGGCTTCCTGCATGCCGGCGTCGCGGTTTCCGTGGTGGACAGCGCCTGTGGCTACGCCGCACTGTCGCTCATGGAACCCGGCGCCGGGGTGATGAGCGTCGAGTTCAAGGTCAACCTGCTGGCGCCGGCCACCGGCAATCGCTTTGTGGCGATGGGACGCGTCATCAAGTCCGGCCGGACGCTCACCGTCTGCCACGGCGAACTGCGGGCGGTTCAGGAAGACGGCGAAGTCGTGGTCGCCGTGCTGCAAGGCACGATGATGACCGTACGCGGCCGTGACGGGGTGAGTGACTGATGACCCGAAAACTCATCTCATCAGGTTCGACCTTCGAACGGGACATCGGCTACTCGCGGGCCGTGGTCGAAGGGCGGTGGGTCTTCGTCTCGGGGACCACTGGCTTCGACTACAGCACCATGGCCATCGCCGCCGACGTGGCGGCGCAGGCCGACCAGTGTTTCAGGAACATCGAGCGTGCGCTGGCCGACACGCGCTGCCGGCTGACCGACGTGGTGCGTGTGCGCTACATCCTGCCCGAGCGTGACGATTTCCTCAAGTGCTGGCCCGTGCTCCAGCGCTATCTTGGCGATATCCGGCCGGCAGCCACGATGATCGTGGCCGGGTTGTCGGACCCGCGCATGAAGATCGAGATCGAGGTCACGGCCAGACGGCAGAAACGGAGGAAGGCGGCTGATCCGACCATCCGCCCCTGAAACGATTGTCAGGATCAGGGAAGTCCCGATGCAATTGCTGTTGCACCAGCCGGAATTTCATTACGATCAATAGTGGGTTGCGTGGCTGCGGCTCCTTCGCCCTCCTGATCAGTTGTCAGATGCACCCCTCCGCTGACCGTTCCCGGAATCCCTGTCCAGGTGCGATCAGCGGAGCGTCTTCAGGAGATCAGCGATGCGCGACGACTGTCGATTCCGTGACGAGTGGCTGCCGGCCGGGCCCGCGTCCGTTGGGGAAATCGACGCGCTCGCGGAGAAGCGGTCAGTCCGCCCGGCAGGAGAGGAAATCGTCGCGGGCATGCAGGAACGTTGATGCACGCCGTGCGCGTACTCGTCATCGATGATCAACCGCACGTGCGCACGGCGGTGTGCGACGTACTGCGCGACCTTGGCGTCCGTGACATCACCGAAGCGGGCAGTGGGCGCGGCGCGCTGACCCTGGTCAACGCGCCGGGCGCGCACTTCGACCTCATCCTCTGCGATCTCCACATGCCGGAGCGCGATGGCATCGAGGTGATCCGCTCCTTTGCCGCGCTCGGCGTCGATGCGGCGGTGGTGATCATGAGCGTCGAGCAGGAGCGCGTCATCGAGATTGCCGGTACGCTGGCCAGCCAGCAGGGGCTGCGCATGCTCGGCACCATCCAGAAGCCCGTGACCTCGGAGCACCTGGCGCCCATCCTGCAACTCGTGGTGCAGGCGAAGCCCGCTGTGCCCCTGGAGGACGCCTCCGCCCCGGAAGCCGAAATTGGCGATGCCTTCCAGCGGGGCGAACTCCAGCTGTTCTATCAGCCGAAGATCGCGTTGCGTTCCCGGCGCCTTGCCGGCGTGGAAGCCCTCATACGCTGGATACACCCGACGCTCGGCATGTTCCAGCCGTCGGCGTTCATGCCGGCGCTGGAACGGTCCGATGACCACTCGGCGCTCCTTACCGAGTTCTCGCTGTCCCGGGCGATCGCCTTTGCCGGCCGATCGCGGCGCAACGGCCAGGCGCTGAACGTGGCAATCAATCTCTCGGTACGCGCGTTCGAAACACTCGACCTGCCTGAGCGAGTCGGAGCAATGGCCGCCGCCGCCGCCATTCCCACGAAATCCGTCACGCTCGAGATCACCGAAACGGAGATTGCCCGCAACATCGTGCGTCTCGGCGACGTGGCGATGCGCCTCCATCTCAAGGGCTTCAACTTGTCGGTGGACGACTTCGGCATGGGAGAGTCGGGGCTCGCGCAACTGAAGAAGGCGCCGTTCACCGAGATCAAGATTGATCGCGAATTCGTCGATGGCTGTGCGAAATCGACACTCAAGCGTTCCGTCGTTGAAGCGAGCATCGCCCTTGCCCGCACCCTGAACATGACATCCGTGGCAGAAGGCGTGCAGAATCAGGAAGACCTGAATGTCTTGGCAACGCTGGACTGTGACGTCATCCAGGGCTTCTTCTTCGCCCGGCCCATGAGTGAGGATGCCCTCACGGAGTGGATGGCGCAGTGGTCTCGCGACAACGGCCCGGATGCCTGAGATGCGTCGCTTCCAGAAGGGTCCGTCCGTTCCACCCCGTGCGCTCGCCATTTCGGTCGCCGCGCTGGTGATACCGGTCGTAACCGTCTACTCGTTTCCCGACTGGACGAGCAGCGGCGGCGGGATGCTCATCTGGCTGACGGCGCTCATTCCGGCCTTCCTGCTTTCCTACTACCGCGGTCTGCAAGGCGTGGCGGTCGCCCTGGCCGGCGGAATGGCGGTGATCACCGCCACGCAAATCAGCGTGGTCGCGTTCGAGATAGCCGAACCGAACTGGACGATGCTGATGGCGATCGTTGCGGCGTACCTCTTCGTGTCGATCGGCATCGCCACTCTTGCCGAGGTGCTTCTGCGGGAGCGCCGGAAAGCGGAGGAACTGGCGTTGATCGACCGGCTCACCGGCCTGCCGAACCGGCGGCACGTCGAGGATGCGCTGGAGCGGGAATTCGCGGCGGCCGAGCGGGGCAGGGGCCTGGCGGTCGTCATGTTCGACCTCGATCACTTCAAGCAGGTGAACGACCAGCAGGGCCATGCGTCGGGCGACATGACACTCCAGGTCTTCGCGAGGATCCTTGCGGCGAACACCCGCAAGGAGAATCTGTCGGGGCGCTTCGGTGGCGAGGAGTTCGTGTCGGTGCTGCGGGATACCCAGACGGGCGCCGCCATCGTCTTTGCCCAGCGCGTGCTGAATGAGATGCGCGACTGGAAGTTGCGGTGGGGCGTCCAGACCGTCAGCGCCGGCATCGCGCACTACCAGAAGGGAATGGGATCGTATGAGGTGCTCCTCGGCGAGGCCGACCGCGCACTGTACCAGGCCAAGAACGGGGGCAGGGACATGGTGTGCGTTGCCGCTCCCGAACGAGTGCCCACGACCGCGGCCCTGCCGAGCCTGTCGCTGCCGGAGGGCGAGCCGCCGGGCGTGGCGCCAGGCGAGGCGACAGACGCGCAACCGGTTTCAGCCAGGATATGGATCGTCGATGACGATGGTGCGCTGCGCAGCCTGCTGAAGCAAATGCTGCTCGAGGACGGACACAAACTGTGGGACACGGGTGATGCGCGCGAAGCCATACAGCGCTTCGCCGACGCCTCCCCTGCCGAGCGACCCGATGTGATTCTCGCCGACGTGATCATGCCGGTGATGACCGGCATGCGCATGATCGACCAGATCGCGAAGATCAGTTCCGACCTGAGGGTCATCTACATGTCGGGCTACGTGCAGAGCGTGATCGAATGGCAGGGAACGCCGGTGTCGGTCGTCACCTTCCTGGAAAAGCCGATCAAGCTGGATGTGCTGCTCGCCACCGTGCAGCGTGTTCTTCATGCCGCGCCGGGCAGGGTGCTTGGCGCACCGGCCTAGGGCTGCAGCACGTCCTTTACGGCATCGAGCAGTGTCTGCGCCGAGAACGGCTTGGCCAACGTCTTCCTGGCGCCGAGCTTGGCGGCCATGTCCAGGTAGTCGGCGGCATTTCCGCGGCCGCCGCCGGACATCGCGATGATCGGCAGGTTCGGTTTCAGCTTCCGCATCTCGACGATCGTCTCGATCCCTTCCTTGTCGGGCATCACAAGATCGGTGATGACAAGATCGAAGTTCCGGCTGGCAATGGCCGCGAGCGCGCCGTTGCCGTTACTGGCCGTCGTCACGTCGTGGTGATCCAGCTCGAGCACGGTCTCGAACAGCCGGAGTACGATATCTTCATCGTCGACCAAGAGAATGCGTGCCACCGGGTCTCCCTGCGTCAAACACGACTCAATGTTTCGGTACGGACAGGTGTAAGATAGCTGATCACCAACCTCCGCAACATCGGACGCGGCTGAGTGACTTGCAAGGATGCGTACGGGTCACAGGGGCCATTGGTCCTTGTCTCGTCCGCGCCGGATGGGTTACAATACCTAACAGTTCCTCGTTGACGATCGCATTTGTCGCCCCCCGCCACTGCCTGATCCAGGACGGGTGATCGGAGTGTCCTCTGCAGACGCACAAGAACGGGATAGGGCGTTCAGCCATGCGGCCCTGCGAGACTCGCCGCTCGGCATCGCGTTGGTCGATACGGACCTGCGCGTGCTCTGGGTCAACGAGGCCTTTGCCGCGCTGAGCGGGCTGGATGCCGGGAGTCACGCCGGGCAATCACTTGCGACGGTGCTTCCCTCGGACCGCCCGACCATCGAGGATCAGCTGCGCGAGGTCCTTCAGGGTGGAAAATCGTCGCTCGAGGTATTGCTGGCGCCGCCAGTTCCGGCCGGCGACGTGGCCTCCCGGCATTGGCGTGCGACCATCTATCCCGTTCACTCCGACACCCGGGAACTGCTCGGCGCATGCTGCATCTGCACCGACGTCACCGACGCGATAACGCTGGGCCGGCAGTTCCTGCAGTCACAGAAGTTGGAGTCCGTCGGCCTGCTGGCCAACATCATTGCCCACGACTTCAACAACCTGCTTTCGGTCATCCAGGGATACAGTGACCTGCTGCTGCGCGATTCATCTGATGTCGCCAAGCGCACGGCACGGCTGGGCGAGATACGGTCGGCCGCCGAGGCCGCGGGGCACTTGTCGCGACAACTGTTGACCCTGAGCCGGCGCAACATCGGCACCGTTGGCCCGGTCGACGTGAACCTGCTGGTGCGCACGATTGGCGGAGTGCTCGGCCGCATGCTGCCGGCGAATGTCGCGCACGATCTCGTGCTGGCCGAGGAGCTTGGCTTGACGCTGGCCGACCCGGGTCAGATCGAGCAGATCCTGATGAACCTCATCACGAACGCCGTTGACGCGATGCCCTCCGGAGGCCTGCTTACCATCGAGACCGCCAACACGAGTTTCCCGGCGGGCCGTGTCCCTGCGGGCGGCCTCGCACCCGGCGGCTATGTGACCCTGACGGTGACCGACACCGGTGTCGGCATGGATGAGGCCACGCAGGCGCGGCTCTTCGATCCGATCTTCACGACCAAGACGGCTGACAAGGGAACGGGCGTGGGGCTGTCGGCCGTGCGCACGATGGTTGCCCAGCTGCACGGCGACGTCGCCTTCGAGAGTGCACCCGGCAAGGGATCGACGTTCATCATTCACCTGCCCCGCGTGCCGGCGAAGGCCGCCGCGACTGGAGCGATGCCGGCTGCCGCTCCCGGTGTGCGGGCGCCGACGATCCTGATTGTCGAGGACCACGAGCAGTTGAGGCGCGCGCTGGTGACCGGCCTCGGGGAGGCCGGCTTCGCCGTGATTGCCACCAGCGGCGGAGGCGAGGCACTGCAGGCCGTCGCCGCTCACCCCGGCCCCATCGACCTGCTGCTGGCCGACGTCGAGCTTCCCGACGCCGAGGGTCCGGAACTGGCCGAACGGCTTCGGAGGGCGCGTCCCGGCATGCGCGTCCTCATCTCATCCGGATTCGGCGAGCAGGCACTGTCACCGGACGACGCGGCGCGCCACGGTTATGAAATCATCGGCAAGCCGTTCACAATGAACGAACTTGTCGGCAAAATTCATGCAACCCTCTACCCCGCCGCGCCCGTCGCGGCACGCTGAGCGCGGCGACGCGCGGAGCCCCATCCCATGGCAGCAGATTACTCGACGCTCAACGTCCTCGTCATCGACGACCAGCAGGTCGCGCGCCAGTGGGTGCGTGGTGTGCTTGGTTCCCTCGGCATCGAGCAGGTGGTCGAAGCCAGCAGCAGCCATCAGGCGCTGCAGGCCGTCACCGAGCGGGGCGCAAAGTTCGACCTGATCCTCGTCGACTTACGGATGCCCGGCAAGGATGGCATCGAGACCATCCGGATGCTCGCCAGCATGGGACTGCAGTGTGCCGTGGCCATCCTCAGCATCGAGGACGAGCGCGTCATCGAAAGTGCCGGGTTGCTCGCCACCCTGCGCGGGCTGAACCTCGTCGGTGCGGTCTCCAAGCCGCTCAACGTCGAGAAGCTGGAGCAGATCCTGAAGCGGACGACCGAGGTGATCAAGCCGAAGGGAGCGGCAAGCCTCGAGTTCACCGAGATCGAACTCGGTGATGCGCTGGCCAGGGGCGATGTGGAGGTCTACTACCAGCCGAAGATCCACATGTGGTCCGGAGAGTGCGTCGGCGCCGAGGCGACGGTCCGCTGGATGCACCCGCGTCACGGACTTCTGAGCGATGACGTGATCGTGCCAATGGCCGAGCGTTCACCGGCCCTCCTGGCGCAACTCACCACGCTCACCTTCCAGCAGGCCATCACCACCTGCGCAAGGTGGCACTCGGATAGCCGTGACATTGGCGTGGCGATCAACCTGTCGCCGTTGGCGTTCAGCAACCTCGAACTTCCCGACGTCCTCGAGGCGGTGGCGCTGGAACACAACCTGCTTCCCGGCCGCGTCACGATCGAGGTGGCGGAGGCAACCCTGCCCGACAACTTGGCCATGATGGTCGATATCGCCGCCCGGCTCCGCATCAAGGGTTTTCGCCTGGCGCTGGACCACTTCACCGGCAAGCATTCGGCGGTGAAGGAGATTCTCGAGATTCCCTTCAACGAGCTGAAGCTCGACGGCGCGTTTGTAGACGGGTGTTCAGAAGCTCCCAGCAAGCGCGCCGTCGTCGAGGCAGGCCTCGCCATTGCCCGCAACCTCAAGTTGTCGACGGTCGCTGTTGGCGTTACGCAGCGTCCCGACTGGGACCTGCTGGCGCAACTGGGCTGCGAGGCGGCGCAGGGGCACTTCATCGCGCACCCGATGACCGAGATGGGGTTCGGCATCTGGCTGCCGCAGTGGATGATGCACAAGCAGCGGTAGGACGCCATTCCCGGCGAGGACGCGACTCTCGCGCCCCACCTCGTCACCCGTCAGCCCCGTACCACCAGGCTGCAGCACGTCACCGCCCCCTCAGCCTTCGCCAGCTCCGAGGCATCCACGGTGTGCAGCGTGCAGTCGAGGCGCTCCAGCCGCGCCCGCGTGCGTGGATACGACGCGCCATACACCAGTTGGTTGCCGATGCGCAGCACGTTGGCGGCCATCGGCTCTGACGGATCGACCTCCACCACGCGGTAGCGTGCGAACATCGCCGTTCTCACGAACCCGGGATTCAGCAGCACCGTGGCGTCGTCCACGGCGGTGACAGCCGTCTTCAGGTGCAGGCATCCGGTGACATCGATGCCGTGCACGGCGTAGCCGCATGGCGCGAGCGCTGCGCGCAGCTGCTCGATGCCCTCACTGTTTGTGCGTCCGGTGCGTCCCACGTAGACGCTGCGTGCCACGGCCAGCACGTCGCCGCCGTCGAGCGTGCCCGGTGCCTCAATCCGCACGATGGGACGCAAAGCGGTCAACACTGCCTCGACTGACGACGTTTCGGCGCGGCGCGACTCGGCGCCGGGCCTGGTGATCACCGCGATCTCGTCAAAGACAACCGCGGTGTCCTCGATAAACACGGCATCGGGATGATCGGGTGCGGACGCCACACGACGAACCTCGCACCCAAGTGACTCCAGCAGCTGTTCGTACGCGTGATGCTGCCTGCGAGCAGTCTCGAAGTCGATCGGCATGCGCGCGAGGTGCGTGAGTTCGCACTGCGCGATGTGCGGCGAGACCTCACGCGTGAAAGCGATCCAGTGGGTCCTGTCAGCGGGCATGGTCGTGGCGGCGGATGTCAGCGCAAACGGACAACCGGACGATACCCCACGATCCCCGCATTGGCAAAAAGGGTGCTCGTTCGCAAAGCGACCGGCGTCCCGTATATTCTCGCCATGCCCCCTGACCGTCCCGAACGCGAGACCGTGCCGCGCCGCAAGTTCGGGTTCTGGCTGGCCACGGCGCTCGTCGTGGGCAACATCATCGGGTCGGCCATCTTCATGCTGCCGGCCGGCCTCGCCGCTTTCGGCTGGAACGCAGTGTCGGCGTGGGTCATCACGTTCGTCGGCGCACTGTGCCTGGCCTGGGTCTTCGCCGAGTTGTCGCGGCACCTGCCGGCGGCGGGCGGGAGCTTCGGTTTCATGCGCCTGGGGCTCGGCGAGGGCGCGGCGTTCCTTGGTGCGTGGGGATACCTCGTGTCGGTGTGGGCGGCGAATGCCGGCATAACGATTGCCGGCATCAGCTACCTCACGCGCCTCGTCCCGGGGCTCGCGGCCACGCCGGCCGCGTCGCCGGTGGTGGCGCTCGGCGTCATCTGGATTCTGGCGTGGATCAACCGGCGCGGCCTGCGTACTGCGGGTGGCCTGCAGCTGGTGACGTCGATCGTGAAGCTGCTGCCGTTCGTGGCCGTCATCGGGCTCGCAGTCTGGCGGCTTGCTGTCAGCGGCGGCGCGTTGCTCCCGCCCGTGCACGCCGGGTCATTCACTTTTGCCGGGGCAACTGGCGCCGTGGGGCTCACGCTGTTCGCGATGCTTGGCTTGGAGAGCGCCGCCATGCCGGCCGACGCGGTGGAGAATTCAGAGAAGAACGTTCCGCGCGCCACGATGGCCGGCACGGGGCTGAGCGCGGTTGTCAGCATCATCGCCACTTGTGCCGTGGCGCTGATGTTGCCCGCGGATGTCGTGGCGTCGTCCAAGGCGCCGGTCTCCGATTTCATCGCGGTTTCGTGGGGCGACATCGCCGGCGGCTTCGTGGCCGTCTGCGCGGTGGTCAGCTGCTTTGGATGCCTCAACGGCTGGTTGCTCATCAGCGGCGAGGTGCCAATGGCGATGGCCGATGCGGGGACGCTCCCACCCTGGTTCGGCAAGCGCAACGCGGCGGGAGCGCCGGCGCAGAGCATCGTGCTTGGCGCAGTCGTGACGTCGCTGCTGACGCTGATGGCGTACACCAAGTCGGGTGTATCGGCGTACAACTTCGCCATTCTCATCGCGACGGCCACCAACCTCGTGCTCTACCTGTTCTGCTCCATCGCCGTGGCGCGCTTCATGCGCGACGGGCGCGTGCCGCGCTCGGTGGCGCTGTTGGTGTGCACGGGCGTCGCGCTGGTGTTCGTGGTCTGGGCGTTCTACGGCTCGGGGTGGGAGTCGCTGGCGTGGG
>DATCGU010000209.1:0-2652 GCA_036508735.1 Gemmatimonadaceae bacterium | reverse complement strand
CCACCTCCACCGCCACCTGCTCCTCTTCCCCCCGCGGCACTCGTGCCGGTGACGCCATCACCCGGCGCGTCCAGCGCGCCGCGCATGTCCCACGTCACGCGATGCACGCCCCGGGCGCCCGGCAGTGTCAGCACCCGCCAGATGCGACCGGACGCATCGGCAATCGACGCGCCAATCACGATGGGTTCCTCTTCGGCCTCGGCGATGAAGTCGGCCGGCGTCGGGTAGCTGATGGGCTTGCCCGCCCTCTCCGCCGCCTTCTGCGCCTCGATACGCTTGTCCTTCTTGGAAGTCCAGACCGTCTCCTTGAGGGAGTAGGTGATCTGCGCGCCGAACTCGGGATTGGCGGCGGTGTACAGCGCCTCACCCTGGAAGCCCTTGCCGCTTCCGCCAAAGGGCCCGCGGCGCACATACGACATGGCGTCCTTCATCGGGTACAGCTTCACCGGTGCGGCCAGCGACTCGGTGGATACACTGCGAAGCGATGAGTAGTCGTCGACGACATAGATGCCGCGACCGAAGGTGCCGAGGATGAGGTCATCTTCGCCGCGCTGGATGGCGATGTCGCGCACCTGGATGGTGGGGAGGCCGGGGATCTTCAGCCAGTGCGCCCCACCGTCCTTGCTCACGAACGCGCCGAACTCCGTACCGGCGAACAGCAGCTTGGGATCCACATGATCCTCGGCGACGCTGTACACCGTGCCCCGCTTGGGCAGGTCGCCGGAGATCGACTCCCACCGGCGCCCCGCGTCGCTGCTCTTCAGCAGGTACGGCGCGAAGTCGCCGTTCTGGTGGTTGTTGACCGCGACGAACACCGTCTTCGCATCGTGCCGCGACGTGATGAGCCGCTGGATGTACGCGTTGCGCGGCACGCCGGGCAGGGAGTCCGTCTTCCGCCAGTTGGCGCCGCCATCCTCGGTGGCCTGCACCAGGCCGTCATCGGTGCCCACGTACAGCAGTCCCTCCTGCTTCTGCGACTCGGCGATGGTGCTGATGTTGCTGTAGTACGCGGTGGACTGGTTCTTGGCGATGGCGTCGGGACCCCAGATCTTGCCCATCACGGGGAGGGCATTGCGATCCAGCGCCCGCGTGAGGTCGCCGCTTACGGGCTTCCAGCTGTTGCCCCGGTCGTCGCTTCGATACAACCGCTGCGACGCGGTGTACAGCCGGGTGTGTGCGTTCGGCGAGATAATGATCGGCGTATCCCAGTTCCAGCGGCTCGGGGCCTCGCCGCGCCCCACTTCGGGCCGGATGCCGATGGCCTCGCCGGTGCGCACGTCGTATCGCACCATGCCGCCGCCCTGGCTCTCGGCGTACACCGTGTTCGCATCCTCCGGATCGACGCGCGACACAAAGCCATCGCCGCCATTGGTCACGAACCAGTCGGTATTGAGGATGCCGTTGCTGCTGCGCGTGGCGGCCGAGCCACAGAGCGACATGTTGTCCTGGGTACCGCCGCACACCATGTAGAACGGGCCGTTAGTGCTCGCGTCCACGTCGTAGAACTGGGAGATCGGCAGGTTGCCGAAGAAGATCCAGTTCTTGCCCGCGTCCCACGTCTGGTACAGGCCGCCGTCGTTGCCGTTGATGTAGTGATCGGGAAAGCGCGGGTCGATCCAGAGCGCGTGGTTGTCCACGTGCTTCGAGCGCTCGCCAAGGGGCTTCCAGGTGGCGCCACCGTCCTCGGAAACCTGGTTCAGCACGTCCATCGAGTAGAGACGGTGCACGTCGAACGGGTCCGCCACCAGCGTCGCGTAGTACATCGGCTGGGCGGTGTAGGACGAGCGCTTCTCCCACGTCACCCCGCCGTCGGTGGAGCGGTAGATGCCGTCGTTGGCTGGCGCCGACTCCACGGTGGCGTACACCACGTCCGGATCCTTGGGCGAGATCGCCAGGCCGATGCGACCGAGCTCGCCCGACGGCAGGCCGCCGGTGATCTTCTTCCAGCTCTTGCCGGCGTCGGTCGAGCGATAGAGTGCGCTTTCCGGGCCGCCGTTGATCAGCGTATAGAAGTGGCGCCGGCGCTGCCACGTGGCGGCAATCAGGATGTCCGGGTTGCGCGGGTCCATGACGACGTCGGTGACTCCGGCGCGCTCGCTCACGGTGAGGAGCGACGTCCAGCTCTTGCCGCCGTCCGTGGTCTTGTACAGTCCGCGCTCACCACCATCGGCCCAGAGCGGCCCCTGCGCGGCGACGTAGACCACGTCGCTGTTGCGCGGGTCGATGAGGATGCGCGCGATGTGCTCCGATTTCTCCAGGCCCATCCGCTTCCACGTCCGTCCCGCGTCGTCGGAGCGGTAGACGCCATCGCCGTAGGCGACGCTGCGCTGAGAATTGTTCTCGCCGGTGCCCACCCAGACGGTGTTCGGCTGCCGCGGATCGACGACGACGGTGCCGATGGAATAAGACGACTGCCGGTCGAAGATGGGCGTCCAGCTGGCGCCGCCGTTATCCGTCTTGAACACGCCGCCCGACGCGACGCCGACGTAGATGATTCCGGGATTCTCCGGGTGCACGGCGATGCTCGAAATGCGGCCGCCGGTGACTGCCGTGCCGATGAGTCGCGGCTTGAGCAGCGCCGCGAGGGCCCCTGCCATGCCGCGCGCCGGCGTGGAATCGCTGGCCGCGCCCCGCGTGGTGTCGCTCCCGGCG
>DATCGU010000208.1:0-3488 GCA_036508735.1 Gemmatimonadaceae bacterium | reverse complement strand
CTAGCCCCTAGCCCCTAGCCCCTAGCCCCTAGCCCCTAGCATCTGCCATGCCTTTAGTCACCACCGACGCGCTCGTCCTGCACGCCTTCGACTACCGGGAAACGTCGCGCATTGTGCGCCTCGTCACCCGTGAGCTTGGCGTGGTGTCGGTGATCGCCCGCGGCGCACGGCGTCCGAAGAACAAGTTCGGCGCCGCACTCGACCTCTTTGCCAGCGGCGACGTGCAGTTGACGACGACGCCTGGTCGCGACCTGCACGCGCTCATGTCCTTTGAAGCCACGCGTTCGCGGCCCGAACTGGCCGAGTCGCTCGATCGCTTCGCCGGCGCCGCAGCACTGGCTGAGCTCCTGCTGCGTTTTGCGCCGGAGGACGCCGACCCCGGACTGCTCGATACGTTCAGCGCCGCGCTCGATGAACTGGGGCACGCCACGCCTGGTAGTGCGGGGCCCGTGGCCCTCGGCGGGGCATGGCGCCTCGTGGCTCATCTGGGCTTTGCGCCCACGCTCGACAGCTGTGCCTCCTGTCACGCCGCGCTTGCCGCCAGCGTTGCCGTCTCGTTCCACCATCGTGCGGGCGGCGCGCTCTGCCCCGCATGTGCCGGCCAGGCGCGCGGCGCGCGCGCTCTCCCACCGGAGGCGAGGGACGCACTGCGCAGCTGGCTCGGCCAGCTGGTCACGCCGGCGCTCGACGGGCCGTCGCTCCGCGCCCACCAGCGGTTGCTTCGCGAGTTCCTGGAGGAGCACCTCACCGATGGCGGCCGGCCCCTGCGCGCGATGGTTGCGTGGGAGCGGCACGAGGTGGACGCGTGATACTCGGCACCGCCGGGCACATCGACCACGGCAAGACGGCCTTGGTGCGCGCGCTCACCGGCGTCGACACCGATCGCCTCCCCGAGGAGAAGCGCCGCGGCATCACGATCGAGCTGGGCTTCGCGCCGCTCGACCTGGACGGCGTGGGCACCGTGGGCGTCGTTGACGTGCCCGGGCACGAGGCGTTCGTGCGCACCATGCTAGCCGGTGCCGCCGGGATCGACCTCGCGCTGCTGGTGGTCGCCGCCGACGAGGGTGTCATGCCGCAGACGCGCGAACACCTGGCCATCCTTGGAGTGCTCGGCATTCGTGGCGGCGTTGTGGCGCTCACCAAGGTGGACCTTGTGGACGACGACCTCCTGGCGCTCGCTGCCGATGACGTCGCCGGGCTCCTCGAGGGTTCGCCACTCGCCGGGGCGGCCGTCGTGCCCGTCTCGGCGCGCACGGGGCAGGGACTCGATGCGCTCCGCCTCGCCCTCGCCGCGGCGGCGCTGGGCGTGCCGGCGCGCGACGCGCGCGACTTGTTTCGCATGCCGGTCGATCGCGCGTTCAGCGTTAAGGGCACCGGTACGGTGGTCACGGGGACCGTCTGGAGTGGGACCGTCGCGCGAGATGACGCGCTGCGCGCCTTCCCTGGCGGAGCGGGGGTTCGCGTGCGCGGGGTCGAGTCGCACGGTCACGCCGTTACCGCCGGCATGGCTGGCCAGCGCGTCGCCATTGCCGTCACCGGGGCCGATCGTGAAACGCTCGCCCGTGGTGCGGTGCTGGTTCACGCGGCCGACGCCTGGCAGGAAAGCGATCGCATGCGCGCCGATGTCGCACTGTTCGATGACGCCGGCGTGGTGCTTTCCGCCCGCACTCGCGTGCGGCTTCATCTCGGCACGGCCGAAGTGGGCGCCCGGGTCGTCGCACGCGGTGGACCGGTGATGCCCGGCGCCACCACTGCGGTTCGCCTCGTCCTCGACCAGCCGCTGACGGCGCGCGGGGGTGACCGGTTCGTGCTGCGCGCAGCGACGCCGGTTGCCACCATCGGCGGCGGAGTCATCACCGACCCCCTTCCGCCGTTCCGGCGCGTCCCGCCCTTTGCGCACTCGGGTGCCGGCCCGGCCGAACGCCTGCAGTGGATGGTTGCCGAAGAAGCGGGCCGCGGCCTGCGCACCTCGTCGGTGTCGCTGCGGCTCGGCGTGACGCTCGACGAACTCGTGCCCCTCGTGGCCAGCCTGCAGCCCGGCATCGTCGAGGCTGATCATCGGCTGGTGGAACAGCACCGGCTTGCGTCGGCCGAGGTCATGCTGCTTGAGGCCGTGGATAAGGCACACCAGGCGCGTCCACTCGATCGCGGTACGCCGCTGCAGCCCCTTCGCAGCCGCCTTGGGCTGGGCGCCGAACTCGCAGAGTGGGTCATTCGCTCAGCCGTCGAGCGGGGGACAATCCGCATCATCGATGGCCTCGTCGCGCGCTCCGGCTGGGCGCCGCGCTATTCCGACGAGGATCGCGTCGCGCTTGTGGCCATCGAGGCGATGCTGGCCAAGGCGGGCCGCGAGGCGCCTTCCCTTGCGGAGATTGCAGCGGTTGCCGGCCCCCGTGTGCCGGCATTGATGCGCCTGCTCGAGTGGGAGCAGCGCGTGGTGCAGGTGGGAGAACAGCGGTTCCTGACCCCGACGGCATGGGGAGAGGCGCTGCGCGCGCTGCGTGAGGGCACCCGGGAGGTCCGGAGTTACGCGGCGGGGGAAATTCGGGAAATCTTCGGTGTGAGCCGCAAGTTCTCCATCCCGCTCATGGAGGGGTGTGACCGGGCGGGGGTCAGTACCCGCGTTGGCGACGGCCGTCTGTTCCATTGGGACCAGCCGAATGCTGCCATTGCCGCATTCCTTGACAGTTCGTCGGGGGAACCCTAGCTTAGTCGTTGGCCAATCACATCCACACCTAATCCTTAGAGGAGAGACAAGCGAGAACCTAACTTGTTCGCCAGGAGTAACGATGAGGTTTCGCTGGGCAGCACTCGTAGCTGTGCTGGCCCTTGCCCTCACGCCACAGTTTGGTAACGCCCAGGGCACTTCCCAGGGTACGTCCAAGCGACCCGCAGTACAGCTCGGTCAGAATTTTCCAAATCCGTTCAATCCGGAGACTCGGATCCCGTTTACGGTCGGTGATTTTCCGGCCTGCACAGACGGCGGTCGCCAGTACAAGGTCTCCCTCCGCGTGTACAATCTGCTCGCGCAGTTGGCTGCGGTGCCGGTGCTTCAGGGGGGAACGGGGGATGTGGCAGGGGGTCAGCCGCTAGAGAATGTGTTGATGGCATGCGGCCAGTACACCGCGTACTGGAATGGCATGTACCGCAACACATCCAATGAAGTGGCCTCGGGCATTTACATGTATGCGCTCGAGGTTGACGGCCGACGGGTCGTCAAGAAGATGATCGTCATGAAGTAACCGTTTCGGCCGCCTGGGAGACCATCCACTCTCAGGCGGCCGATGGTTTTTCCCGGATGACGTTGCCGGCGTGGGTCGCGTGAGCGACTTTCCGCACGTCCTTCATCCCGCGCTCATCATGTTTCGCAACCACGTGGTCTTCGTCACCGGTGCGGCCTCCGGAATAGGGCGCGCCCTCGCGCTCGGAGCCGCCCGCGAGGGCGCGCTGGTGTGGGCTACCGACATCGACGCCGCGGGGGTCGCTCA